>CAZBNJ010000009.1:0-15763 GCA_964493515.1 uncultured Oscillospiraceae bacterium
GATGATAAAAAGAATGTCGCAAGTTTGTACGTGGACTCGCAGACAGTTTTAATGAAAAACATCATTTCAAATATGAAGCTAGATGCCCGACGATGGGGTTATATAGTTTACGAATATATCCCGCCAGCATCAGGTGACGTGAAGCAATTTGGGACAAATTCAAGGCTGATCGCTGTTGTCACAGTAGTTCCCGATAATGATCCGGAAAATGCGGATTTCCATTTTTACAGACAGGAAAGTGACAAATCCTGGTCCCACAAACCCGGATCATATATAGTATCAAATAAAGCGTTGTCTAATGAACCTGGCAAAGTTTTCACCCAAACCACACTAACAAATTCAAACATTAAAGCCCTCGCCAACAGTGGTGCATATAAAGACGGTAGCCTAAAATTCCTGGTTGTAACCAAATCCGCGGCTGTTGACTTCACACATACAGCCAGTTGCTGCGCACTACCATGCAACCAGACTGGCAATGGACACAGCGAATCGGCAATTTACAAACGTGATACGGCTGGCGATTACAAATTGTCAGCAAAAACCATGCCCAACACCATCGTAAACGGCAAGTTGGACTATGTGTATGACCACGACTTCTTCAGACGCGCCACAAGTAGTAACACGACATACTCGGAGGTTATGTTGTCTTCATCAAACTCCTCACTGATTTTGTATATATACAACAGCAGCGGAACACGGATCAAAACAATAGCCGCAAATCAACGCGGGGTGAGCTTGCAAATGACGGGACAGCAAACCTACTACTTTGAAGTATTCAGCGAAGAGAATGAAATCGCGAACTATATCTTAATTTTATCCTAAGAGGTATCACAATGAAAAAGAAAAACATTATAATCGTAGTGCTGAGCGCGCTCGTGCTCGCAGGGGCGACCGTCGGGGCGGCATATGCGCTTGACAAGGGTATTTCTTATGAGGTCGCAGTTCCGGACAAAGCCGCAGTTCTCGTGAAGGATGACCCCTCCATCGAGATTAGTTTGGACGAGGCGCTTGCTTCTGCGGGTGTGTCTAAAGTCCCGCGCACGGAAGCGCAGAAAACATATTATATTGAGCGCGCGAAGGTGCGCAGTGTTATCTCCGACGTTATAGCCGAAGTCAAGGCCGAGAATCCGGGTCTCGAGGAAGTCAACATCGGCTTAGAAGAATGCCTTGATATGACAAAGGAACAGATTAAGCTGTACGCCAACCTTTTAGCAAAGGAGAAGAATAACAATAGGCCGGGTAGCCTCTGCCCCCGTATTCTCGCGCAGGCGAAGGGAGAAATGCCGCTTGACGCTCCGAGGCTGACCGTCGAGGCAGTAAATGAGATTATCAGTCAGAGTTCTGACCTCAGTGAGATGTGCGGCAAGATCAGAGAGCGGTATGGCGCACCGGATACCCTATGTATGGGTTCGGGGATTCCGGTGACACAGGCGGAGTATTGGCTCGACGACGAGAAAAGCCAATACATCTACATTTGGGCACGCTATGATGAGGGGAAAATATTCCTTTGTAACGGCGAAGGGGGCAAGATACTGCTGTGCGCGAATGAAAACTGTCATGACACCGCGGCGGAATGAGACAGGCGGACTTTGTCAGGCGACAAGTTACGGTTTCTGCTCGTAACCAAGTCCGCGGCTGTTGACTTTCCTCACGCGGCCCGTTGCTGTGATTCATTCCCATGCCACAATAACGATCACGGTGAATCGGCAATTTACAAACGTGATACGGCCGGGAACTATATAAAGTCAGCCAAAAGTATATCAAATACTATCATAAGCGGTAAGCTTGACTATAAGTATGACCACGACTGGTTCAGGCGTGCCAACTCCGGTAACACAACATACTCGGAGGTACTGCTGTCGTCGAAAAACTCCAAAATGATTTTAGATATCTACGACAGTAACGGAGAGTTAGTCAAAACGATAAACGGTAACCAAACCGGTGTCGGTTTACAGATGACCGGACAGCAAACCTACTACTTTGACGTGTACAGTACAGCAGGGGACATACAAAACTATATTTTAATCTTTTCCTGAGAAAGGGGTATCAAAATGAAAAAGAAAACCATCATAATATGCACGATCGCCGCTACCATTATGGCAGGGGCATCTGTTGTCGCGGCATATACGCTTGACGGCATCAGCACCATCGCCCACGATGCTCCGATCGAGGAACAGCTCGCGGCTGTGGAAAAGGCAGGGACAATTATAAAGGAAGTGGTAGACAACAACGGTGACAAGTACTATACTACCATGACAAAGGAAGAAGTGGCCGCAGAGGCAAAACGGGTGAAAACAAAGGATATTCTTGCCCGCGTCACTGCGAAAAATGAGCATTTCGGCGAAGAGTATGCTACATCATTAAAAGAAGTGGACGGTTTCGGAGAGGATATGATTCGGGATTGCTACGATATGAATGAAACTCAGATTAAAGAATACGTAGAGCGTTTGGGGTCAACAAAAAGACGCGGAGGAATTTTAGGTTCTTACCCACGTATTTGCAATGAGACCCTCGGCATTCAGTCCGCTTCCACCCCGAGGCTGACCGTTGAAGCCTTGGACGCACTTGTCAGCCAAAGCCACAGCGCTGTGGAATTTTGTAATAACATTAGCAGTCAATACGGCAGCCCAGACTTTTGTTGCCAATTTTCCGGGCGTGAGGGGTTACGGAAACAATACTGGCTCGACGACGAGGGTACTGAATGGATTGAATTAGTCGTGGTACCCAATAATGATGATTGGGTGGTTGAGCGGATTTCATTGCAAAACTATGATGACTTTTTGAACGGTGATCGTAGTGGTAAAAAACTGTACTCAAAAAAAGATCTGAAAGCAATTTTCAGTACGGCGGAGTGAAGTCTGCGGCGCGGGAACAGTATTGATCATGTTATTTTAAGGGGGAAATGAGTATGAAAAAATTGCTGATTTGTGCACTTGCTGCTGCAATGCTGGTTTTGCCGTCATGCACGGATAATACGCAGCACCCCGATAAAGAAAGTCATGAAACGTCACCCTCGACGGACGAAGTCAAAGCTCCGGTTGAGGAACAGCTTACGGACGTGCAGGATGCCGAGCAAAAATTGCAAAGCAAAGTGGACATTCTTGCTCAAGCCATGGCTGAAAACGGAAATTTCACAGAGGACAGTATCCGCAGCGTGAAAGAAAAGAAATTGGATATTAACACACTTTACGATTTCCGCGACATGAATGAGGAACAAATGAAGGGGTATATAGATCGCCTGAGTCAGGTGAATCGCTACCAAAGAGGAATCGGACTTGGTTATCTGCGCATTCGCGCTGAGATTCTCGGCAAAATGTCCGCTGATGGTCCGAGACTGAGCGTCGAGGCCCTAGAGGAGCTTATCAATCAAAGCCATAGCCGTAAGGAACTGTATAATAAAATTCGGGCGCAATACGGTGAGGCGGACTTTGTGAACCCCATGAGCGGTTATAGTGGAGGCATGATAGAATATTGGCTCAACGACGAGGGAACCGACTGGTTTCTGATGGATGTGACTTCCATGGAGGGAATTGTAAGGCAGATAGGTCTGGGCCACTATGATTCCGACAATGGTGTCACAGGCGAGCTGTTGTACTCTTCGGACGACCTGAAGGCGCTTTACAGCGCAGCGGAGTGAGGTCGCGCACTGCGGCAGATTGGTCGGCTTTAGTCGATCGACATGACAGCCTGAGGAAGATGAATGACGCTCCCCCTGACAGGACTGCGAAAAATGTTTCTCCGACGCGAGTTTTTCAGGAATCGGCCCCCCATACCAAAACGCACATCCGAACACCAAGTGTTCGGATGTGCGTTATTTATGTCCCCCGGCCGCGGCAGCCTGCCGCGGCCGGGCATCGGGAATGATGATATCAATGCTCTCTCCCGGAAGGCTCACTGCTTTTCAATGTGCTCCATCGTCTGCTCCACGCAATCGGAGATCTTGACCGTACCCACGCGGAAGATCGACGTGTGCAGCGTGTCATTTATCGGCTTTGTCCAATATTCGGGGATGGAGCCGATCCCGTTTGCCATACCGAGCACGGAGCCGACCGTCGCGCCGTTGCAATCGGTGTCAAAGCCCGTTTCCACCGCCATGCAGATGGATCTGGCGTAATCCCCCTCTCCGTACAGAAGCGCCGCGACCACGACCATCGCGTTTGATATCGTATGGCACCAGCCGTGCTGGGTGTATTCGTCATATTTGCTGTGGATCATATCAAAGCATTCCTGCTCCGGCATGCCCGCCTTGAAGCTGTCGACCACAGACATCACGCTCTCATAAAGGCGGGAGGTATACGGTATCTGCGCAAGACCGCCGGCGATTATTTCCCCGATATCGCTCGTGGTCGCGGCCACGGCAAGCATCGCCGCCACGAACATTTCGCCGTAGATCCCGTTCTTCACATGGGAAATGGAAGCGTCTCTCCAGGCCATCTCCGCCGCCATCTCAGGGTTGCCCGGGTTGATGTATCCGAAATAGTCCGCACGAATCTGTGCGCCGATCCACTCGCGGTACGGATTTTTGTAGATCGCCGACTCCGGGGGGCAAAAGCCCTTGACAAAATTGCAGTATGCCACGCGCTCCGCGGTGCAGTAGGCTCCCTTGCCCTGATATATGAGCCATGCCCTTGAAACATCGTACGGAGTGAAATCCCTGCCGTCGTTTTTAATGATCTCCTGCGCAAGGACCGTGTAGTTCGTGTCGTCATCGACGGGCATGCCGTTCTGCTCTTCTGCAAAGCAGCCGTTCATATAGCCGAACTTGTGCTTTGCGAGCAGCTCCTCGGTGAAATCGCTTCTGTAAATGTATCTGTGCATCGGATAGTTGTCCGTATCCTTCAGAAACGCGACGAGCTCGTTGCGGCGGATGCCCTCTGTGATCTTCCCGAGCAGACAGCCGCAGACCCTGCCCATCCATGCGCCGTGGACCTTGTCCTTCAGGGCGTCCTTGTCATAAGAGACGGGCGCGCCGGCATCTTTGCGCAGCTTTTTGATCTGTTCAAGCTCAGATGGCTCGACGTACGCATATCCCTCGACCTGCGGGGCGGAGGCGACGATATCGAACAGGATATCGCCGAATTTCTTTTTGATCTCGTCCTTCGGAAGCCTTGAGATCGCGGAAAAAACATCACTGTATTTCTCGACGTCAAGCCCCTCCTCGACCGACTGCTGATATTCGATCGACAGGCCGGAGGGATAGAACTCCCAATCGTGCATATTCTGATACTGCGCCTTTATCGAGCGCGTTCTGTTCATCTCCTCGACGGCCCGCCCGTCCTTGTCCAGAATAAGCGCGTCGAGCGATATATCGAAATATTTTGAGATCGCGATGATCTTTTCCATATCGGGCGTTGCGAGGTCGCTCTCCCATTTCTGAACGGATTGCTGTGATACGCCGAATATCTCGGAAAACTGCGCTTGTGTCAGCTTGGCTTCGCTTCGCAGTTTTTTGATCTTATGTCCTATTTTCATGATCAGGCATCCTTTGTTTTGATTATTATACAACTAAGCAATCGCTTTTGCTTGCAAGGAAGCGATTGCGCGGCCGGCAATAGACGCAGCCGTGCGAAGCACGGGAGCGGCAAAGCCGCAAAACCTTGCAAAGCGAGGTTTTCTGCGTTCATTATACAACGAAGCAATCGCTTTTGCTCGCAAGGAAGCGATTGCGAGGCCGTCAATAGACGCAGCCGTGCGAAGCACGGGGGCGGCAAAGCCGCAAAACCTTGCAAAGCGAGGTTTTCTGCGTTCATTATACAACGAAGCAATCGCTTTTGCTCGCAAGGAAGCGATTGCGAGGCCGTCAATAGACGCAGCCGTGCAAAGCACGGAGGCGGCAAAGCCGCAAAACCTTGCAAAGCGAGGTTTTCTGCGTCTATTATACAACAATCGGCCCGAAAAAACAAGTAACCACGGTGCGTTTTTTGTACAAGCCGCGGTTGTGCGCGCGCGGCGCGGTGACGTCCGGGAGTGTGCTGCGAAGGGGATGCGTTTGCGATTTCGAATGAGGGATTTGGACCCTTACGTAAAGTAATGCTTTGCGGAGCAAAGCTACCGATTCTCTTCACTTTTCTCTGGAAACGACAAATTTAGTGAAGAGAGAAAAACGATAAGAGAATAGTGAAGAGAACAAAAGAAACGACAATTCTCTGTCGGAAATTGTCGTTTCTTTCTGGTGGGGGAAGGTGGATTCGAACCACCGAAGTCACTGACAACAGATTTACAGTCTGCCCCCTTTGGCCACTCGGGAACTCCTCCATATTCGGTTGTGGAAATTGGGCGGACACCCGGATATGGTGTCGGAGGGAAAAGAGTGTGGAGAAAAACCGTCAGGGTTTTTCTTCGCGTTTTATCACCATTTAAAAAATGCAGTGCATTTTTTAAATGGAGCTGGTGACCGGAATCGAACCAGCAACCTGCTGATTACAAATCAGCTGCTCTGCCTGTTGAGCTACACCAGCACATTCCGACATCAGCCTTGTTATAATACCACATCGCACCCGCGCTGTCAAGCGGTTTTTCAAAGTTTTTGCGCCCAAACGCACAGCGCGTCCCGACCGCCCGACGCGGCAAAACCTTCGCCGGGAGCGTAGCCCAAAACCGCCGCTGCGCCGTCGTTTTCATCTCCGTCGGCGGCGAACACCAGCGGCAGCAGGTCGCGCTCGGCGGCGGGCAGCTTCAGCTCGACGAACAACTTTTTTATCGACTTGCCGATGCCGCGCCCCTTCGGTCGGATGAAGTCGCCGCTTTTTCGCGCGCGCACAAAATATCGACGATCGGCGCGCAAGAACAGCGGATTTTCGAGCGAGAATCCGCGCGAGCGCAGTATGGTCGGCGCGGTCGCTTTTTCGACGAATATCTTGTAGCTTCCGAACGTGTTCTCCCCGAGTTCGAGCGCCAGCTCATCGGGCGGCACGTTATCGACAGCGGATGAGCCGCGCTCGAACAGCAGCCTTTCGTACTCGCGGCGCGCGACGACATCGCCGGGAAGCGACACCATCGCCGACGGCGAGTCACCCGCGCACAGTCGCTCGAGCGCCTCGACGTGCACTCGCTCCAGCGTCCGCGAGCCGTCCGATTCCGCAAACGCCAGCCGAAGCGCGCGTCTGCGTATCGGCGGAGCGGCGTCGGCGAGCAGCTCGGCGTCGAAGCCGGGAGAGCCGTCCATCCGCGCGCGCTGAAGCAGCCACACCGCCTCGCCGCGGAGGTATTCCTCATCCTCGCGGGCGAGCGCGGCTGACGCGGCGATATGCCGGACAGCGCGGTCGTTGACCCGCTCGAGCGCGGGCAGGGCGTGATGGCGCAATATGTTGCGGGAGTAGTCGTCGGTGGCGTTTGAGCTGTCCTCGACATAGGACTGTCCGCGCTCGCGGAGGAACTGTTCGACCTCGTCGCGGGTGGCGGAAAGCATCGGTCGGATGAGCAGCAGGTCGTCGAGAAAGCGCGTCGGCGGAATACCGCTCATACCCGCGCCGCCTGCACCTCGGGCGAGGTTCAGCAGCACCGTCTCGGCGGCGTCGTTTGCGGTGTGCGCGGTGGCGACGGCGGAGCAGCCGAACTCGCGCGCGGCGGTTGTCAGCTCGTCGTAGCGGATACGCCGCGCCGCCTGCTCGGTCGTCTCGCCGCGCTGTTTTTCGGATAATATCTCACGTCGGGAGGAGCTGAAGGGCACGCCGAGCCGTTCGCACAGCTCGCGACAGAAGTTCTCGTCGCGGTCGCTCTCCTCGCCGCGAAGGCAGTGGTTGAGGTGAAAGGCGCACACCCGCTCTGCGCCGAGTTTTTCGCACAGCAAAAGCAGCAGAGCGGTAGAGTCCGCGCCGCCGCTGAGTGCGACCAATATTTTGCCGTCGGGTATCGCGCAGGCGCGAAGCAGGTTATCAATAGTCATCGCGGCGCGATTCGATCTGCGTGAACATCGTGTACTGCGGCACCCACTGGAGCTCGATGGTGCCTGTGCGTCCGTGGCGGTTCTTGGCGACCTCGAACTTGGCGACGGTGGACGCTCCCGCGTCGCGGTCCTTGTCGTAGTAGTCGTCGCGGTAGAGCATCATTATCACGTCGGCGTCCTGCTCGATAGAGCCGGATTCGCGGATGTCGCTGAGCACCGGACGCTTGTCCGGACGCTTTTCGTTTGCGCGGGACAGCTGGCTGAGGCAGACGACCGGCACGTTCAGCTCCTTTGCCATTATCTTGAGCGAACGGGATATCTCGCTGACCTCCTGCACGCGGTTCTCGTTGCGCTTCGCGCCGGTGGTCATCAGCTGCATATAGTCGATGATGACCAGACCGAGGTTTTTGACGCGGCGGCACTTGGCCTTCATCTCGGTGGGAGTGATGGCGGGGTTGTCGTCTATCATAATGCCCATCTTGGCGAGACGCTCGCTCGCGGGGGCTATTTCGTTCCAGTCGTCCGGCGAGAGGTTGCCGGTCAGCAGCTTGTTCGAGTCTATCAGGCTCTCGGTGGACAGCATTCGCGTGACCAGCTGCGGCGCCGACATCTCGAGCGAGAAGAAAACTATCTGGGTGTTCGACTTCTTTGCCGCCGCCATCGCCATATTCAGCGCTATCGAGGTCTTGCCCATGCCCGGACGCGCGGCGATGATTATCAGGTCGGACTTGTTCAGTCCGGTGGTTATCATGTCCACCTGCGGAAAGCCGGTGGTGAGCCCGGGAAGCTCTCCCTTGAGCAGCGCGAGCTGGTTCAGGTTGTCGTAGACGTCGGTGAGCACCTCGCCTATCGGACGGAACTGCTGAAGCGTGCGCCCCTGGCGAATGTCGTATATTTTCTGCTCCGCCGCGTCAAGGACGTTCGACGCGTCGTCGTCGCCCGCGTAGACCAGCTCGTCTATCTCGTTTGCGGCAGTGCCCACCGCGCGAAGCAGAGCCTTGTCGCGGACGATCTCGGCGTAATACTTCACGTTGGCAGCCGACGGAGTTATCTCAAGCAGCTGCTTTATATAGTTTTCGGAGGAGTCGCTGCGAACGCCGCGCGCCTCCATGCGGTCGAGCAGCGTTATCGGGTCGATCGGCTGCGACATTGAGAACATATGGTGCAGCGTCTCGAATATTTCGCGGTTCTCCTTGAGGAAGAAGTCGTCGGCGCGAAGAAGCTCGATGACATCCGGCACGCAGCGGCTGTCGAGTATCATCGAGCCAATGACCGACTGCTCCGCCTCGAGGTTCTGCGGCGCTCGGCGGCTTGTGAATTCGTCCATTTTATCCCACTCCTGTGGCGTACTGGTTTGACTATTCCGTGACCTGAACTACTATTTTGCCCTCTATCGAGAAACCGAGCTTGACCGGCACCTCGTGTGTGCCGTAGGACTTTATCGGCTCGGCGAGGTCTATCTTGCGCTTGTCTATGGCTATGCCGTGCTGACGCTCAAGCTCCTCCGATATCTCCTTGGAGGTTATCGAGCCGAACAGCTTGCCGCCCGCGCCCGCCTTTGCCTGGATGCGCGTGACAAGCGACTGGAGCTTAACCTTCATCTCGCCTGCGGCGACGCGGTCGCGCTCCTCCTGATCCTTGCGCGCCTGCTCCTTGAGCTTTGCGGTGTTCAGCGCGTCGGTGGTAGCCTGTGCCGCTAATTTCTTGGGAAAGAGGAAGTTGCGCGCGTAGCCGTCGCTGACCTCCACTATCTGACCCTTCTTGCCCTGACCCTTCACGTCCTGCATAAGTATGACCTTCATCAGCGTGTACCTCCTATTTCTTTGGTTTTGCTGTCGACTGTTCGTTCATATACTCGTCTATCGCGGTGTAGAGGCGGCTCATGACCACCTCCGGACTTTGACCCGCGATCTGCGCGCCCGCCATGCTGAGGTGGCCGCCGCCGCCGAGTTTTTCGAGTATCACCTGCACGTTCATCTGACCGAGCGAACGCGCCGATATAACTATCTGGTCGCCGGACGGGAAGACGACGAAGCTCGCCTGCACTCCCGCCACGTTGAGAAGCTCGTCCGCAGCCTGCGCCGCCGTGACTCGGCTCTCCTCGTTCTCGCAGAGCACCGTCGCGACGTGCTTGCGGTAGAGCGTCGCCTTGGAGGTGATGCGGTAGCGCTCGGTGTACTCGTCGAGCGGCGTCTGGAACAGCTTTTTTATCTCGACCGGATCGGCTCCCGCGAGACGGAGGCTTGCCGCCGCCTCGAAGGTGCGCACGCCGGTGCGCATGGTGAAGCTCTTGGTGTCCAGCTCGATGCCGGCGAGCATCGCGTCCGCCTCGACGCGGAGCAGCGACGGCTTCGGCTCGAAGTAGCCGATAAGCTCGACGACAAGCTCGCTTGCGCTGGACGCATACGGCTCGTGCAGGCTCAAAGCGGCGTTCTCGATGTAGCTGGCGGCGCGGCGATGGTGGTCGATGACCGCGACCCGCGTCGCGCTCTCGATAAGCTCGGACGCCTCCACCACCTCCGGACGGTTGGTGTCCACCACGACAAGCAGCGCCTTTGGGTCGAGCGCGACCATCGCTTCGGACGGCGTGATGAACATACCCTCGTACTCGGGCAGCGCCTCGAGCTTGTCGATAAGCGTCCGCGCGGCGGTGACGTCCTTGTTTATGACGATGTTCGCGCGGCGGCCCATCGCGCGGCAGATGGCTACGACACCCGCCGCCGAGCCTACGCTGTCCAGGTCGCTGTTCTTGTGGCCCATGACGAACACGCGCGACGAGTCGTTTATCAGCTGCCGCAGCGCATTTGCCATCACGCGGCTCTTGACCTTGGTGCGCTTCTCAAGCTCCTGCGTATGACCGCCGTAGAAGGCGAAGTTCAGCCGGTTCTTGACGACCGCTTGGTCGCCGCCGCGGCTGAGCGCCATCTCCATTGCGAGCTGCGCGTAGCCGAACAGGTCGGGCCAGCTCTCGCCCTCCACGCCCACGCCGATGCTTATCGTGACCGGCATATCGTGGCTGGTGACCTGCTTTGCGGTGTCCAGCACCGAAAACTTGTCCTCGATGAACTTGTCCATCGTTGCGCGGCCGCAGATGAGGATGTACTTGTCGCGGTCGTATTTGCGGGCGATGCAGTTGGTGCCGCGCGCCCACTCGTTGACCTTCTCGTCCACACCCGCGAGCACGGTGGATTTCTGCGTGTCCGACAGGTTTTTCATCGTCTCGTCGTAGTTGTCTATCTGGATTATGCCGACCGTCGGACGGGACGCGGCGAACAGCTCGCGCAGACGGCGAAACTCGGTGCAGTCGATGAAATAGAGGGTGGCGAGCACGCCGCGACGGTCGCCGCTGCGATCGGTCGAGCCGCAGACGGTGTACCATCGGTCGCCGATGTTCACCGGAGCGGGAGCCTCGTGCGCGCCGTCCGCAAGCCAGCGCAGGCTGAAGTCGGGCAGCACGTCGCTCAGGGGATACTCGAAGCTGTGCCGACGCTCGCCGCTTATCATGTTGAAGCGCGCGTTCGTCCAGATTATCTCGCCCGAGCCTATCTGGACTATCGCGGTGGGGAACGGGCTGTCGATGACCGAGTTCTTTGCGGCGTCCGCTCCGCCGGCGATGCGGTCGATGTACTTGGTTATCTCGCTTCGACGCTTGCGCGCGTAGCGGATATAACCGATGAACTCGAGCACGCCGATAAGAGCGCCGACCACGGCGACGATGACCATCAGCTCGCGGCTGCCCCACAGGAGCGCGGCGACTATCGCGACGACGCAGTAGATAAGGAAAAACACGAAGTAGCTTCGCATACCCGGCTCTATGAACTTTTGCAGACGACTGCGGCGGTTTTTCATTACCGCGCACCTCCTGTCGCATAGTTTAGAGGATAATTAGCCAGTTTAGATACCGACATTATAGCATAGAAATGCCGTTTGTTCAATCGCAATATTTTGTGTTCAGCGGCGCGCGCGAGACCAATAAAAAGAGCAATCGTTAAATTTTTGTTAACTTAGGCTAACGGCTTGTTTTTCTATTGACAAAGATGGTATAATTAAGAAGGAGAGAAACAGGCAGTTACTCACATTCTAAATGTCCCGGCGGGGACGCGTATCGCGTCTCAAAAAGACCTACCGACACCTGGAAAACAGGTTTGTAATATCGAATTTTTGCAGAAAGGGCGAAAAACATGGATAAGCGCATAATTTATGCGGATAACGCCGCGACTACGCGGATATCGGAAAAGGCGCTGGCGGCGATGCTGCCGTGGTACACCGAGAACTTCGGCAATCCGTCGAGCATATACGGACGCGCACGCACCGCCCGACGCGGCATCGAGGCGGCGCGCGAGACGGTGGCCGGCGCGCTTGGCGCAAAGCCGAACGAGATATATTTCACCAGCGGCGGCACCGAGAGCGACGACTGGGCGATAAAGGGCGCGGCGGCGCTTCAGACGACCAAGAAGCACATCGTCATATCCGGCATCGAGCACCACGCGATAAGCGAGACGGCACATTCGCTGGAGCGCTTCGGCTTTGAGGTGACCGAGCTGCCGGTCGACAACTACGGACTGGTAAGCGTCGACGAGCTGGAGAAGGCGATGCGCGAGGACACCTTCCTTGTGTCGATAATGCTTGCGAACAACGAGATAGGCACGATACAGCCGATAAAGGAGCTGTGCGCGGCGGCAAAGGCCCGTGGTGCGCTGTTCCACACCGACGCGGTGCAGGCGGTGGGACACATACCGGTGGACGTGAAGGAGCTGGGCGTGGATATGCTGTCGCTAAGCTCGCACAAGTTCCACGGCCCGCAGGGCGTCGGCGCGATGTACATCCGCTCGGGCGTCCGTATCGCGAACCTCATCGACGGCGGAGGTCAGGAGCGACGCCGCCGCAGCGGAACCGAGAACGTCGCGGCGATAGTCGGCATGGCGACCGCGCTGGAGGAGATGACCTCCGACTGGTCGAGGCTGCCGAGGCTGGAGGCGCTGCGCGACCGGCTGATAAAGGGACTACTCGAGATACCATATGTCCAGCAGACCGGACATCCGACGCGGCGTTTGCCGACCAACGCATCGGTGGTCATAAACGGCATCGAGGGCGAGGGCATAATCCTCGGACTGGACAACTACGGCATACAGGCGTCGAGCGGCTCGGCGTGCACCAGCGGTTCGCTCGACCCGTCGCACGTCCTGCTCGGCATCGGACTTGAGCACGCGATAGCGCACGGAAGTCTGCGGCTGTCCTTTGACGAGAACACCACCGAGGAGGACGTCGACTACATCATCGAAAGCACGAAGCAGGTGGTGGAGCGTCTGCGCAGCATGAGTCCTGTGTGGGATTCAGCCAACAACAAGCCGTTGAAATAAGCGGATAAAAATACTTTAAGTATAGGAGGACGACATACAATGCTTTATTCGGACAAGGTGATGGATCACTTCACGAATCCGCGCAACGTGGGCGAGCTGCCCGACGCGAACGGAGTGGGCATGGTGGGCAACGCGAAGTGCGGCGACATCATGCAGATGTTTCTGAAGATCGAGAACGACGTGATAGTGGACGTGAAGTTCAAGACCTTCGGCTGCGGCGCGGCCATCGCGACAAGCTCGATGGCGACCGAGCTTATCAAGGGCGTGACGGTTGAGGAGGCGCTGAAGCTGACCAACGCCGCCGTTATGGAGGCCCTCGACGGACTGCCGCCGGTGAAGGTGCACTGCTCGGTGCTTGCGGAGCAGGCGATACGCTCGGCGCTCAGCGACTACTACCGCCGCCAGGGCATCGATCCGGTGCCGATAGTGGGCGAGATCGAGGACATGGACGAACACGAGGAAGTGCCGGAGGAGTGAAAAAAGAAGAGCCGCACGGCTCTTCTTTTTTGTTGTTGATTTTTGCCGAACGGTTCAGTTCCAGAGCGATTTCGGGTACTGCCCGCTGTCCCGTAGCGACTTTATCCGCGCCTTGACGCCGGGCATATCCTCCTTGTAGGTCACGCCCGACCAGACCTCGTTTACCGGCAGCACGTCGAACGACGCCTCGCCGCGCGCGATAAGCCCGGACGGCGTGTTCGGCAGCAGGCACTCGCTCTTGAGCGGGTTTTCGGGCACTTCGTTTTCCATGAAGGTCACAAGGTCGCGCTCGAGGGAGGGCACTATCGAGGGTTTGAAGCCCCAGAAGTTCATCGAGACGAAGGTGCCCGTCGGGAAGAAGTCGCCGTTTTTGTCCTTCGCGCCGCCGTCGACCGGATAGAGACCGTAGGTCTCGGTGCAGTTTGTCAGCTTGCCGTCCTTTGCGGTGCAGACGCCGCGAGTGACCGTGCCGTTGTCGCTGAGCGTGTTCTCGACCAGATAGCCCGCCATCGCGTGGTTGGTGGGGTCGGAGTTGGAGGTCAGGAAGTTGTATATCGTCTTGTACGCGCCGAGACCGTAGAAGTCGTCGGCGTTGATGACCGCGAACGGGCGGTCAAGATACTCCTTTGCCGACAGCACCGCGTGGGTGGTGCCCCACGGCTTTTCGCGGCCATCGGGTACGCCGAAGCCCTGCGGGATGTCGGTGAGACGCTGGAAGGCGAGGTGAGTCCTTATCTTTTTCTGCATACGCGGGCAGATGTCCTCCGCAAAGTCGCGCTGAAGGCTCTCGCGGATGATGAACACGACCTCCTCGAAGCCGGCGCGCATGGCGTCGAACACCGAGTAGTCGAGGATAACGCAGCCGTTTTCGTCGACCGGGTCGACCTGCTTTGCTCCGCCGTAGCGGCTTGCCATACCAGCCGCCATGACCACAAGGATCGGCTTTTCCATAGTTATGTCCTCCTTTTGGGTTGCCTGAGCTTATTTTATGCAAATTTCCGCATATTGTCAACGGTCGGGGTCAAAGGCTGACCGATTTTCCACAAATCGTGAGCATTTGTCTACTCGCCGAGCACCGAGCGCATGAGCCGCATACGCTCGGCGACGTCGCCGCGGAAGAGCGCGCTGCCCATCACCGCGATATCCGCGCCCGCGTCACGGCAGCGAGCGACGTTCGTCTCGTCCACTCCGCCGTCGATCTCGATGAGGCAGTCGGGCGCAAGCTCGCGCACAAGCGACTTCGCCTCGGCGATGCGCTCGACGCTGCCGTCGATGAACTTCTGCCCTCCAAAGCCCGGCTCGACGGTCATCACAAGCAGCATGTCGCAGAGAGGCAGCAGCTCGCGGACGGCGGAGACCGGCGTTTTCGGCTTTATCGAAAGTCCGGCCTTTGCGCCGTGCGCGCGTATCTCCCGCAGCACGTCCGCCGTGGACACGGTGTCCGGCGCTTCGAGGTGGACGGTGAGCCAGTCCGCGCCGGCTTTGCAGAACATATCGATATATTTTGACGGATTTTCGATCATCAGATGCACGTCTAGCGGGAGCGCGTCGAGTTTTTTCAGCGACGCAGCCACCGGCGCGCCTATCGAGATGTTCGGCACGAAGTGGCCGTCCATAACGTCAACATGGAGGAGGTTTGCGCCCGCGCGCGCAGCGGCACGGACATCGCGTTCGAGATTGGCGTAGTCCGCCGCGAGGATAGACGGAGAGATAAGCATACAGCGCCGCCTTTCATATTTTGGATTTGACCATGAATATAATACCGCATCCGAGGAGAAATCACAATATACGACTTGCACGAAAAAATTTGCGCTTTCGCTTGAAATCGACGCCCAACTATCGTATAATAAGTTACACCAACCGTTACGACCCGCACCACATCCGGCTAATGTACTTTCAACGTGTGCAGGAGGAAGCTCCACTCACATCCGGCTGATGTACGATCCTACGGTGCGTACAAGCCGAGCCACAACAACGGCAAGCGGTGCGCCGCCGTTATGGAGGGGTTGTAGGAGCGTTCGGTGCGTACAGGTTTGGAAAC
>CAZBNJ010000009.1:15863-48833 GCA_964493515.1 uncultured Oscillospiraceae bacterium
GCGCCGCCGTTATGGAGGGGTTGTAGGAGCGTTCGGTGCGTACAGGTTTGGAAACCCCGACAAGCAGGCGTAGTTCATCGGTAGAACGAGAGCTTCCCAAGCTTTAGAGGAGGGTTCGACTCCCTTCGCCTGCTCCAAATCAAAAGCCGACCGTAAAGCGGTCGGTTTTCTTTTAACTTTTCCTTCCTTCCGTTCCACTTACATTTTACCGCAGGGAGAGATCGTATGGCTTGCTTCATACCCGAGGGCTACCGCACCCCGCTGACCGGCTACGATATGCAGCGCGCGATAGAGTTTGTCAAGAGCAATTTCCAGGACAATCTGAAGTTTGCGCTGAACCTTCGACGCGTGTCCGCGCCGCTGTTCGTCGACAGCGACTCCGGTCTGAACGACAACCTGAACGGCGTGGAGCGTCCGGTCGGGTTCGACATACCCGCGATAGACGGCGCGCACGGCGAGGTGGTGCACTCGCTTGCGAAGTGGAAGCGGCTGGCGCTTGCGAGGTACAGCTTCTACCCCGGCAACGGGCTGTACACCGACATGAACGCGATACGCCGCGACGAGGCTCCGGACAATCTGCACTCGATATACGTCGACCAGTGGGACTGGGAAAAGGTCATAACCCGCGAGGAGCGGAACGAGGACTTCCTCCGCTACACCGTGCGCTCGATAGTGTCGGCAGTGTGCGACACCTGCGACGCGCTGCGAAGGGCGTTCCCGCAGCTTGGCGTCAAGCTGGAGCGAGAGGTCACCTTCGTCACCACGCAGGAGCTGGAGGACAGATACCCCGACCTGACGCCGCAGCAGCGCGAAAACGAGTTCTGCCGCGAGCACCACACGGTGTTCCTGATGCAGATAGGCGGAAAGCTCCGCAGCGGCAGGCCGCACGACGGTCGCGCGCCCGACTACGACGACTGGTCGCTGAACGGCGACATTATAATGTGGAACGAGCTGCTCGGCCGCGCGTTTGAGATATCGTCGATGGGAATACGCGTGGACGAGGAGAGCCTCGACCGACAGCTGACGCTTGCGGGCTGCGACGATCGCCGCGAGCTGCCCTTCCACAAAAAGCTGCTTGCGGGCGAGCTTCCGCTGACGATGGGCGGCGGCATAGGTCAGAGTCGGCTGTGCATGCTGATGATAGGCTGCTGCCACATCGGCGAGGTGCAGGTCAGCCTGTGGGACGAGGAGACGGTGGCGGCGTGCGAGCGCGCGGGCGTTCGGCTGCTGTGAGAGTATGAAAAAACGACCCGTCGGAGGGTGTCCGGCGGGTCGTTTTGTTTGTGACTTATCGGCGGTTCTGCATCTCGGTTATCTTCTCACCGAGCTCCTGCATTATCTCGGGTACGGATATCGACTGCGGGCACTCGACGGTGCATGCGCCGCACTGTATGCAGTCGGTCGGCTGACCCTCGCTCTCGATGTCGCGAAGTCCGCTGAGCGCCCACATTCCGTCCAGTTTATAGGCGTTGTAGACCTTGAGCACCTCGGGTATGTTTATCTTGGCGGGGCAGCCGTCGGTGCAGTAGCGGCAGGCGGTGCAGGGCACCTTGACCTGCTCGTGGAACATATCGCACGCCTTGAACAGCAGCTTCTCCTCGTCGTCGGAGAGGGCGTAGTCGTCGGCGTAGGTGTTCACGTTGTCCACTATCTGGTCGAGGGTGGACATGCCGGACAGGCAGAGCTGCACCTGGGGCAGACGCTTGAGCCAGCGGAACGCCCACGAGGATATCGACCAGTCGGGATGCGCCTCCTTGAGCAGAGCCTCCGCCTCCGGAGTGAGCGAGGACAGGCGTCCGCCGCGCACCGACTCCATGACCACTATCGGTATGCCGTGGCGCTCGAGTATCTCATACTCCTGCTTGGTGGACGAGTAGTTCCAGTCGAAGTAGTTGAGCTGGATCTGCGCGAAGTCCCACTTGTGATGGCTCGCGACCTTTTCCAGCGTCTCGGGCGAGCAATGCTCGCTGAAGCCGAGATACTTTATCTTGCCCTCCGCCTTCTTCTGCATGAAGAACTCGATGCAGCCGTTGGTCAGGTACTTGTCCGCCGTGCCGTCGCCGATGGCGTGCAGCAGATAGAAGTCGATGCGGTCGACGCCGAGGCGCTCGAGCTGGGTGTTGAAGGTGTCCTCGTAGTCGGGGTTCGCGTTTATGTTGTACTTGGTAGCTATGTAGTAGCTGTCGCGCGGATACTTGCGCAGCGCCGTGCCCACGAACCGCTCGCTCTCTCCACTGTGATAGACATAGGCGGTGTCGTAGTAGTTTATGCCGTGCGACATCGCGTAGTCGATTATCTCCTGACCCTTCTCGTAGTCGATATCGCCGTCGCTTCCGCCCGGCTTTTTGGGCAGGCGCATATTGCCCATGCCGAGGCGGCTGAGCTTTATTCCGTCTTTGAAATCCTTGTAGACCATTGTGATCCTCCTTTTTCCGCTTTGCGCGGACATTCTCTGCATACTATATTACACCTTGGAGTGAGGTCAAAGTCAAGCCTTTTTTTGGAAAAAGGAAAGCGTTTTCTGTCGAACGTCTTGCAATTTTTTCCATGGGGGATTATAATAGGAACAGATAGGCGGGGTATCCCGCACTAAATTTCATAAAGATGAGGAGTTGTCACCATGAAAAACGTTTATCTTCAGCTCTACTCGCTCGGCCCCAGCACCTCGCAGGATATGGTCGAGAATTTCAAGATTGTAAGCGAGATGGGCTACGCCGGCGTTGAGTTCGCAGGCTCGAACTACGGCGGACTGTCGGTCGAGGACATGAAGGCTGCACTTGCCAAGTACAACCTCAAGACCCGCAGCGCACATATGCAGTATGCCGCCGTCGAGCGCGACCTCCAGTACATGCATGACATCGGCATCGAGTACGCGATAATCGCGATGCATCCGATCGCCGACCACGCCGCCGCTCTCGAGTTTGCAAAGCAGCTCAACGAGCTGGGTGACAAGGCCGCGAAGCTCGGCATGAAGGTTGGTTATCACAACCACACCCAGGAATTCAACGTCAGCGAGGGCGAGACCTTCCTTGAGACCCTGCTCAAGAACACCAACGAGAACGTCGTGTTCGAGCTGGACTGCGGTTGGGCTGCCGCCGCCGCGGGCAAGGAGAACGTCATGCACTACCTGACCGAGTGGGCGGGTCGCTTCAAGGCCATCCACATCAAGGAGAACAACAAGGTCATCGGCGCCGAGCCGCCGTTCAACCCCGCCATGTTTGCCGCGCGTCCGGCCGCAAAGCCCGCCGGCGAGCTGACCGAGGAGGACAAGAAGCGCATCGACGAGATGCAGAAGAAGCGTCTCGAGCGTGAGAGCTGGAACTGCCCGACCGGCCAGGGCCTGCTCGACTGGAACGAGGTCAAGCAGCTGTGCAACAAGACCGGCATCGACCTGTTCGTTGTCGAGCGTGAGGCGAGCTACGACGGTCACAGCCGTCTGTACTGCCTGGCGCAGGACGTCAAGTACCTCACCGAGAACGTCAAGGACTAATCGTACAAGCACACAGGAGGGGCTGTCGCAGGACAGCCCCTCCTCTATCGTCAGAAAGGGGATACAGATGGGGTACGAATATGATAAGAGAGACATTTCCTACAACGCAAACGAGCGCTGGGGATTCAGCTACCGCGCGGCGGCAATCATCGTGCGCGACGGCAAGCTGCTGCTGCAATCGCCGGCAGGCATCGACGAGTACGCCACCCCCGGCGGTCAGGTAATGTTCGGCGAGACCGCCGCCCAGGCGATAGAGCGCGAGCTGACCGAGGAGGTCGGCGTGAAGGCGAAGGTCGGCGATTTCCTTGCCGCGGGAGAGCTGTTCTTCCCGGTCGGCGAGCGCAGGATACACCAGGTGTTTTTGCAGTTTGCCGCCGAGATACCCGACGACGCGCTGGTCGACCGAGTTACGCTCGGGCTGGAGCTTGGGAAGGACGGCAAGCCGAAGCTGCGGTTCGAGTGGGTGGACATCGACAAACTGCGCGATATTCCGCTGTATCCGTCGCAGATTGCCGATGTGGTGCAAAATCGTGTTAAACATTATTTATACGAAGAATAATGGCAGAAAGCGGGAACAAAGGCAGACGTGGTGTCTGCCTTTGTCAATTTATGGGTGAAATTTACAAAAAGATTTTGGATTTGCGATTGAAATTTGGATGAAGTTATGCTAAGATAAATGTGCCAATATTATATTCGGCATTATCGTGTCGAAAAAATAAATTTTGAGAGGAGAAGAGAAATGAGGAAAATGCTCAAAAAGACCCTGGCGCTCGTGCTGTGCGCGGCACTGGGGCTCGGACTGATCGGCGGAGCCTTTGCTGCCGACGAGCAGACCGGGACGTTCGACCTTGAGACCGTCTGCACCGACGACGGTCAGTTTGTCAGCAAGGTCATCGTACATCTGGAAGAGGCAATCACCGAGGAGGACATGACGAAGGTCGCCGAGGCCTTTGAAGTGTCGATAACCGGGTACAATCAGAACTTCTACGGCATCGTTATCGAGGGCGACTTCACCCGCACGATCGCGGCGGCAAGCGTCAGCGAGGACGGCAAGACCGTTGCGCTCACCATGCCGATAACGTCGTCCAACCCCGACGGCTGGGAGGCGTTCAAGGAGAGCCTTGCCTACAAGAGCAACTTTGCAACATACACCGAAGAGGGCTACACCGTCACCATGAACGGCACCGCTCTCACCTACTCGGGCAAGATGATAGATCCGCTTGAGGACAAGTGGGGCGCGGTCGACCTGACCGAGACCGAGTACAACTACCGCTTCTTCGCTCCGGACGGCGAGACCTATGCCAAGCCGGCGGCGGGCTATCCGCTTATCGTCTGGCTGCACGGCGCGGGCGAGAGCGGCACCGACAACAAGCTCCAGATAACCGCCAACCGCGTTACCGCGTGGGGCGAGCCGGAGACTCAGGATCTGTTCGGCGGCGCGTATGTGCTCGCTCCGCAGATGGACGGCGCCAAGAACCCGACCGGCTGGGGCTGGAATCCGGAAGTCGTTATGGCGACCATCGAGGCGTTCATAGAGAGCGTCGGCGAGGCGAACATCGACCGTGACCGCATCGTCATCGGCGGCTGCTCGATGGGCGGCATGGGCACCTGGGCGACTATCAAGATGTATCCCGACTACTTCGCCGCCGCGTTCCCGATCTGCGGCATGACCACCTTCACCGGCGAGGACATAGTCGCGCTGAAGGGACTGCCGATGTACCTCATCCACACCGTTGAGGACGGTACGGTCAACATCGTCGGCTCGCTGAACGCGTATGACACGCTCACCGCCGCGGGCAAGACCAACATCTACCTCGCGCTGTACGAGCACACCTGGACTCCGGGCACCGCGGACAGCACTCCGGAGGAGATAGCGGCGCTTGCCATGAACGGCCACTCGAGCTGGATATATGCGCACAACGACATAGACGGCGAGAAGGAAGCCGACAAGTACTTCCTGGATACCTATAACTACACCACCGGCGAGGGCGACGCCGCCGTCACCACCACCTATACAAACACCAAGCCGAGCGAGCTTGGCTACACCAGCTTCAAGGCGTGGCTGGCGGGTCAGTCGAAGGCGGAGACCTACTACACCGTCGGCCGTGAGGTCGTGGCGTTCGGCGAGGTCGTGACCTCGGTCACCGTCCACGGACTCGAGCGCATCCGCGCGACCATCAAAACCGCCGACTGGCTGAAGGACAACCCGGTCAAGGTCGTCGCGAAGAACGTGACCGTGAGCGACATGGCTACGGGCACCAGCGAGATAAAGGACATCGAGCGTGAGCCGATAAGCATCGAGATAGGCGAGGACCGCACCAGCCTTATCATCAAGTTCGAGGCGGGTCAGGCGTTCGTCCAGCCCGAGACCAGCCCGACTGTCGAGCTGGAGGTCACCGTCGGAGATAAGGTCATCCCCTACGGCAACACCACGTCCGACACCGACGCCTGGGAGTCGATAACCTACACTACTCCGGCGTACACCTGGCGCGGAAACGCCATGACGACCATGAGCGCTCGCGCGTTCACCCCGGACAAGGAGACCTATGCCAAGCCGGCCAGCGGCTATCCGCTGGTGGTCTGGCTCCACGGCGGCGGAGAGATCGGCACCGATAACCGCATCCAGATAACCGCCAACGACGTTCCGAACTGGGCGGAGAAGGAGTCGCAGGACATCTTCGGCGGCGCGTATGTGCTTGCTCCGCAGAACCACGCGGCGGCGGGCGAGGGCGCTCCGGCGGCTACCCTCAGCGTCATCGAGCAGTTCGTTGCGGCCAAGGGCGACATTGACACGACCCGTATCTATGTCGGCGGCTGCTCCTACGGCGGCGGCTCGACCTGGACCATGATCCGCAACTACCCGTACTACTTCGCGGCTGCGTTCCCGATGTGCGCGCAGGTCACGCTGACCGACGAGGAGGCCGCAAGCCTTGCCAACCTGCCGATATACACGATGATATCCACCGGCGACGGCGCAAGCTCGGTCTACGCGCTCATCAACGCGTACAACCAGCTCAAGGCCGCGGGCAACGAGAATCTGTACATCGCGCTGTACGAGCACAGCGAGTATCCGGGCTGCGAGACCCTGTCCTCTGCCGGATTCTACATCGACCACTTCGTCTGGGTCTATGCTCACGCCGACTTTGACGGCAAGGGCGACGACTTTGACGGAAAGAACTTCATCGACACCTCCAAGGACGGCGAGTACACCTACGCCAACCTGACTAACAAGGTGGTCGTCCAGGACGGAATCCTCACCTTCTCCTACACCGCGGGCGACGAGGAGCTGTCGATAAAGCTGAACGGACAGAACAGCCGCCCGGAGGATGCCGGCTACGCGACGTTCAAGACGTGGATGGCTGCTCAGCGCAACGAGAAGCCGTCGCCGTTCAAGGATGTGGCTCCGACGGACGAGGCGTTTGACAGCGTCCGCACCCTGTGGGAGAACGGCATGACCAACGGCACCAGCTCGAACACCTTTGAGCCGGAATTGACCCTCACCCGCGCGGAGTTCGTCACCTTCCTCGCGCGCGTTGCGGGCGCTGAGGTCGACAACAAGGCGGAGACCAAGTTCACCGACCTCGCCGAGACGTGGTATGTCGGTTCGGTCGCGTGGGCAGTCGAGCAGGGACTCATCATCGGCGCAACCGATACGACCTTCGAGCCGTACGAGGCGCTGACCCAGGCGCAGGTGAACATCATCCTCGAGCGCGGCGGCAACGAGCCGGCGTTTGAGGCGCCCGAGGGCACCGTCACCCGCGCACAGGCCGCGGAGATACTTGTGGACCTTATGAACAAGTAATTCACAAAGAGATCGAAAAAGAGACTCCCTGCGGGGAGTCTCTTTTGTTGTGTGCGTTATCTGCGCCCGATGCCGAGCTTTCTCTTTATCACCTTTATAAGCTCGACGAACGGGATGACCGACACCGACAGTCCAAATACGATAGCCCACTCCCACAGCGCGAGCGCTCGGAGGTGGAATACCGCGTTCAGCCCGGGTATCATCGTTATGCCTACGGTCAGGGCGACCGAGCCGAGTAGCGCCGCCCACATCAGCTTGTTTGAGAACAGTCCCAGACCAAACAAACTGCCGGATAGGCTGCGCACGTTGAACGCGTGGAACATTTGCAGGAAGGTGAGCGTGCAGAAAGCCATCGTGTTTGCCACGTCCGGCGAGACGAGAGTTCCGATGAAGTATGAGAGCAGCGTCATCGCCGCGAGGTAGATACCCTGATACGCGACGCTGAAGCCCACTCCGCCGGAGAACACGCCCTCGTCGCTGCGGCGCGGCGGTACTTTCATAGCGTCCGGCTCGGCCTTCTCCACGCCGAGCGCGAGCGCGGGCAGCGTGTCGCTTACCAGATTTATCCAGAGTATCTGCACGGTGTGCAGCAGCGAGAATCCGCAGAGCGTTGCGACAAGCACGCTGAGCACCTCGCTGAGGTTTGAGCTGAGCAGGAACTGCACGCACTTGCGCATATTCGAGTAGATCTTGCGGCCCTCCTCGACCGCAACGACTATCGTAGCGAAGTTGTCGTCGGTCAGCAGCATATCGGCGACGTTTTTGGTCACGTCCGCTCCGGTGATGCCCATGCCGACGCCGATGTCCGCGCGGCGCAGAGCCGGGGCGTCGTTTACGCCGTCGCCGGTCATCGACACCACCTTGCCGCGCGCCTTCCACGCCTCTACGATGCGCACCTTGTTCTCGGGACTCACGCGCGCGTAGACCGAGTATCGCTCGACGTTTGCGGCGAAGTCGCCGTCGCTCATCGCGTCCAGCTCCGCGCCGGTTATCGCCAGATGCTCGTCGTCGAGTATGCCGAGGTTTCGCGCGATGGCAACGGCGGTGGTGCGATGGTCGCCGGTTATCATTATCGGACGGACGCCCGCCGCGCGGCAGACCGCCACCGCGTCCTTGACCTCCGGGCGCGCGGGGTCTATCATGCCCACCATGCCGAGGAACACAAGCTCGCTCTCCCCCTCCGCCATGTCATCCGGCATTTCGTCGCGGAGCATCATTGCGCACGCCAGCACTCGCAGCGCCTGCGACGCCATGCGGTCGTTTATGCCGCGCAGCGTCGCCCGCATCTCGTCGTCCAGCGGCTGCGCGCCGTCGGCGGTCATGACGTGGGTGCAGCGGTCGAGCAGCATATCCGGCGCGCCCTTGGTGTACTGGATATACTTGTCGCTTATTGAGTGGAAGGTGCTCATCAGCTTGCGCTCCGAGTCGAACGGGTACTCGCCGACGCGCGGCGCCGCGGACAGCTTCAGCTCAAGCGGATAGCCCACCCTGTCGGCATAGGCTACGAGCGCGGTCTCGGTCGGGTCGCCGACAAGAGTGTCCTCCGAGCGGTGGGTGTCGTTGCAGAACGCCATCGCCTCCACCACCCGCCTTGCGACGCTGTCCTCGAGGGTGCGCTCGGCGGAGAGATCGTCATACAACTGCTCGGCGGTGGCAAGTTCGACCACCGTCATGCGGTTCTGGGTCAGCGTGCCCGTCTTGTCCGAACAGATTATCTCGGTGCAGCCGAGCGTCTCGACCGCGGGCAGCTTGCGGATTATCGCGCCGCGCGACGCCATACGCTGGACGCCCATCGCCATGACTATCGTCACCACGGCGGGCAGTCCCTCAGGTATCGCCGCGACCGCGAGCGACACCGACAGCAAAAACGCGTCCATAACGCCGACAAGGGACAGGGTGTCCGCGCGCCAGTCGCGGAACACGGTCACGCCCATTATCGCAACGCACACGCCGAGCACAAGCAGCGTCAGTATCTTGGACAGCTCGGCGAGCTTCTTTTGGATGGGAGTTTCCTTGTCGGCGGCGGCGAGCAGCGATCCGGCGATGCGCCCGACCTGGGTGTTCATGCCGGTGGCGACCACCACTCCCGCGCCGCGTCCGTATACCGCCGACGTGCCGCTGTACGCCATGTTCACGCGGTCGCCGAGCGGCGCGTCGGGCGCGAGCACCTTCGACGAATCCTTCTCCGCGGGTAGGCTCTCGCCGGTCAGCGCCGCCTCCTCAATTTTGAGCGACGCGCTCTCGATGAGCCGCAGGTCGGCGGGAACGCTGTCCCCCGCCTCTATCTCCACGATGTCGCCGGGGACGAGATTTTCCACAGGCTCTATCGACACCTCGCCGTTTCGGCGCACCTTGGCGGTCGGCGCGGACATCGACTTCAGCGCCTCGATGGCGGCGTCCGCCTTGCCCTCCTGGGCGATGCCCATGACTGTGTTGAGTGCCACCACCGCGAAGATTATCAGCATATCCACCCACTCGCCGAACAGTCCGCTTATCACCGCCGCCGCGATGAGCACCAGTATCATCGGGTTCTTTATCTGGTCGACTATCCTCAGCCAGAGCGGACGCTTTTTGCCCTCATCGAGCACGTTCGCGCCGTACAGTGTGCGCCGAGTCTGAGCCTCCCGCGAGTCCAGTCCCTCGCGATGGCTGTCCGACGCCTCCAGCGCGTCTGAAATTGTAACAGAGTGAAAATCCTTTTGCAGATCCATTGTGTGCCTCCTTGTGGAAATCTGTGAAGAAAGTTGTGGAAAAGTTTGTGGAAAACCCGAAAAAGCGAACTTCGGATGATAAATTCGGAAAAACAGGGCGATAAGTGCTTGACTTTTTCGCCCGAATGAGGTATCATCTGTTTGTAACCATTTTGTAACCTTTTCGATTTTGATTGTAATGGGCGTGTAATATAGAGCCTCGCCCACCTCTTATATAAAGGAGAAGCTATGGTCGAGAAGATAATACCACAAGGTACCGATAATATCAATAGCGACCCGCCCGAATTCGAGTCGGAGCAGACCGGTAAGCGCCGTGTTCTGCCCCGTCCGCTTCGCCGCGTGGGTATTGTCGTTCACGGCGTCGCCGAGGTCATAAAGACCGCGTCGTCGCGCACCGCGACCAATATCCGCCGCAAGCTGGAGCGGATGGGCGCAGTCGCGTCCGAGCGTGCCATACACGAGTCGCTGCCGCGTTCCGCCGGAATAATGGTGCTCTGCGCGGCGGTCGCGATAGTTATCGCAAGCGCGTTTGTGGGAGTGGGACTTGAGGTCTTTGTCGACGGCGAGCCGGTCGGCTATGTCCGCGACCGCGAGGAATTCAGCGAGGTTATCGAGAGCGTCGAGGCAAAGGCGTCGACCATTCTCGGATACCCCTACATTATAAAGACCGACGTGACCTATCAGCTCGATCTGTTCGCGCGCCAGGGCGGAGCCAAGGAGCTCAACGCCTCCGAGGTCGAGCGCGCGCTGTTCAGCGACATTGAGGAGATAACCCAGCTGTACGTCCTGACGGTGGACGGCGTGATAATCGGCGCGAATTCCGACGGCGATGCGCTTCAGGCGATGACCGACGGACTTATTCAGCGTGCCGAGCGCTCGGTGGCAGACGCGGAGAACGTCGAGCTGCTCGAGGATGTGGCGGTCACGCTCCAGTACACCGCGGCGTCCAACGAAAAGACGCTCGAGGAGATAGGCGAGATAATCCACTCCAACTCGGTCGAGCAGATGTCATACATCGTTCAGGAGGGCGACCTTCTCAGCGATATCGCGGCACGTCATGGCATGAGCGAGCAGACGCTGCTTGAGCTGAATCCGGACATCGACCCGAGCGCTATTGCTGCGGGCGACGTGCTTTCGGTCGGCGAGGCGATACCGCTGATGTCGATAAAGGTGACCAAGACCGAGCAGGCGACCGAAGTTATCGAGCACGAGGTGCAGTACAACTACTCGTCGGCTTACTGGGACGGCGACAGCTTTGTCACCGTGCGCGGTTCGGACGGCGCAAAGCTCATCACCTACGAAGTGGTCTACGTCAACGGCAAGGAGAGCGAGCGCGTCGTGACCGACGAGACGATAACCGCCGAGCCGGTGACCGAGGTCATTACGCTCGGAACGCGCAACTTTATCCTGCCGTTCCCGGGATATAAGCAGATAACCAGCACCTTCGGCTGGCGCACATACAAGGGACGCCCCGACAACCACACCGGCATCGACTTCGCGGGTGCGGCGGGCAGCAAGGTCCGCGCGAGCTACGGCGGCAAGGTGACCTACGCCGGCTGGAAGGGCAACTACGGAAACTGCGTGATAATCGACCACGGCTCGGGATACAAGACGCTGTACGCCCACAACTCGAAGCTTGCGGTCAAGGTCGGCGACTATGTCGATCAGGGCGACACGATAGCCTACGTCGGCTCCACCGGCAAGTCGAGCGGCCCGCACTGCCACTTTGAGATAATCATCAACGGCGTGAAGGTCAATCCCTATCGCTACCTGTTCTAAGGATAACGACTTGTAATAACAGAGTGGATTTATTCCACTCTGTTATTTTTTTGTGTCACGGCTATGCGAGCCACGCAGACACAGTTTCGACGTCTACTCCGTGCAGCGCGACCGACAGCGCCGTGCCGATAAGCCGCGCCATCTCTCCCACCTGGCGGTCGATCTCGCGCGGCGTGACGAACATCGCGCCGTAGCGGTCGTCGGACGGCGGCGAGCCGCAGAGCTGCTCGGCTATCGTCGCCGCGTCCACCACCGTCGGCACGCCCACCGCTATCACCGGCACGCCGAGCGTAGACTCGTCCAGCGCGGCGCGGCTGTTTCCCACTCCCGAGCCGGGAACGATGCCGCCGGACGATATCTGAACGGTGGAGCAGAGACGCTCGACCGAGGCGCTCGCGAGCGCGTCGACCGCAAGCACCGCGGCGGGACGCACCCGCTCCGCCGCGCCGAATATCAGCTCCTGCGATTCGATGCCGGTGGTGCCGAGCACCCCGGGCGCGAGTGCCGCCACCGGTCGCAGCTCGCCGAATTCGTTTGGCTGAGAGAGCGCCAGATGTCGGGTTATCATCGTGTGTTCGGCGGCGAGCGGGCCGAGCGCGTCGGGCGTGACCGCTCGGTTGCCAAGTCCCACCATCAGCACCGGCGCGTGTGTGTCGGAGGGCAGGAACGGCCGCAGCTCGGCGGCAAGCGCGGCAGCGGAAGCGTTGAAGTTTTCCGGCGTGACCTGTCCGCAGTCGAGCGTCACATAGCGACCTATCGGCTTGCCGAGTGCGCGCGCGCCGTCCTCGTCCAGTATCTCGACCTCCGTCACGCGAAACCCGTCGCGCAGCCGCTCGGTCGAGCGCACGCCGCGCAGCCTTCCCGCCTTGGGATCGCCGGCGCCCAGGCTCTCCAGCGCAAGGTCGGTGCGTATCGGCATTGTCAATCCCTCCTAAAATCGTTTGTCTAAAGTTTTTGCGCTTTTTTGCAAAATTATAGTTGCAATTTCGGTAAAAGCGTGTTATAATGAATTTCCGACCGAGAGTTTAACCAAATCAAGAACGGAGGTGGACAGGATGCCGAACATCAAATCCGCGAAGAAGCGCGTCAAGGTCAACGCGACCAAGAACGAGCAGAACAAGATCATCAAGTCGATAATGAAGACTTCGATCCGCAAGGTTAAGATCGCGGTAGAGGCGGGGGACAAGGCTCTTGCGACCGAGCTTTACAATCAGGCGGCTGCCTCGATTGACAAGGCGGCGCAGGCGAACGTTATCCACAAGAATAACGCAGCCAACAAGAAGTCCGGCCTCGTTAAGAGAATCAACGCCATCGCGTAAGTTCTCAAGAATAAGCCATAAAAAGAAGCGGAGCATCCGCTTCTTTTTTGTTGCGGAAATTTCCCAAAAAATTTTTGCCGACCCTATTGCATTTTGTCAGCGGGGGTGCTATACTAAACGCGTGAACGGTTATTCACACGTTTTACGGAGGTGCGAGACATGGCAAAGCGCGAACTTACCGACGACGCGTCGGCGCTCATCGAACAGGTGCGGGAGGCTCTGCCGTCGATGGAGTCGACCGAGCGGATAGCCGAAGTTTTCAAGCTGCTGGGCGACCCGACGCGGGTGCGCATCCTCGCGGCGCTGGCGGAGGGCGAGCTGTGCGTCAGCGACCTCGCGTCGGCACTCGGGATGGAGCGCACGGCGGTGTCACATCAGCTGCGGATACTGCGCTCGGCGAGGCTGGTGCGCGCCCGCCGCGACGGCAAGATGATATGCTATTCGTTCGACGACGACCATGTGGACGGACTGTTTAGGCTGGCAAAAGAGCATATAAACGAAGAATCGCTGAGGTAGGCACATAGGCGGACTAACGCCAAACCGGCTAACGACCGCGGAGAGCAAGCCCCGCTTGCTCGGGAGCGGGATTGCCGGTAAGCGTTAGGACGGCGTAATGTGCCCAACCGAGGCGTGACAACCGGTCAAAATCGCAATGCGATTTTTCCCACGCGCTTTGCGCGACATACTACCATCATATTATAGGGTTTGGGAGCTGATAACCATGGAGAAAACAGAGAATTGCACGCAGAAGCGTGAACATATCGTCACTTGTGAGCATGAACATTCACACATCCATGCGCACGAGCATGAGCACCATCACGACCACCACGGCGAGGCATGCTCCTGCGGACATGACCACGAGCATCACCACGACCACATCCACTCGCACATCGGCTGTTCCTGCGGCTGCGAGCACGACCATGAGCACGGCGCGGCGTGGGTGCTGTGGGTGCGAATGGGCGCGGCGGTCGCACTCGGGATACTCGGGATGTTCCTGCCGATACCGGCGGTCGCAGGGACAATAATTTTCGTCGCTGCGTGGCTTGTCGCGGCGTACGACCTCGCTATCGGGATGTTCAAAAACATCGCGCGCGGTGAGATATTCGACGAGAACCTGCTGATGGTGGTCGCGTCGGTCGGCGCGCTCGCGGTCGGCGAATCGGTCGAGGGACTGGCGGTGGTCGTCCTGTTCCAGATAGGCGAATTTTTGCAGCACAAGGCGGTCGAGCGCTCGCAGGCGTCGATAGAGGCGATGCTCGACCTGCGTCCGGACACCGCGAACCTGTTGGACGCCGACGGAGACGTCCGCACAGTCCGCGCGGAAGAGGTGTCGATAGGCGAAAGCGTGCTGGTGCGCGCGGGAGAGCGAGTGCCGGTGGACGGCGTTGTGATAGACGGACGCGCGAGCTTTGACACATCGGCGATGACCGGCGAGAGCCTGCCGCGCGCAGCGGAGGTCGGAAGCGAGCTGCTGAGCGGATTTGTGTCGGTCGACGGCGCGGTGACCGTTCGCGCGACGAGGCAGGCGGAGGACAGCGCGGCGGCGCGGATGGTCGATCTGCTGCGCGAGACCGAGGAGAACAAGGCGCCCGCCGAGTCGTTCATCTCGAAGTTTGCGAAGATATACACGCCGGTGGTGATGGCTGCGGCAGCGCTGACGGCGGTGATAGGCGGAGCGGTGACCGGGCTGTGGAGCGAATGGCTGGTGCGCGCGCTGACCTTCCTGGTGGTGAGCTGTCCGTGTGCGCTGGTGCTGTCGGTGCCGCTCGGGTTCTTCAGCGGAATAGGCGGCGCTGCGAAAAAGGGAGTTATGGTCAAGGGCGGCGCGGCACTGGAAGCATTGGGACAGAAGAATTTCACGGTATCGTTTGACAAGACGGGCACGCTGACCGAGGGCGCGTTTGAGGTGAAGAAGGTGCTGCCCGCCGACAGTGTGACCGAAGGCGAGCTGCTGGCGGTCGCCGCGACGCTGGAGCGTGGGTCGTCGCATCCGCTCGCAAGCGCGATAATCGCCGCCGCGCCGACCGCAACCGACGAGGCGCATGACCTTCGCGAGCTTGCGGGACTTGGGCTGGAGGCGACGGTCGACGGCGAGACGGTGCGGGTCGGAAACCTGTCGCTGATGGCGCGCGCGGGCGCGAACGCCGTTGCGACCGACGAGCCGGGGACCGCGGTGTACGTCGCGCGCGGCGAACGATACCTCGGCGCGATAGTGCTGGGCGACCGCCCGAAATCGGGTGCGAAGAGCGCGATAGACGCGATAAAGAAGCTGGGCGCGCGTCGGATAACGATGCTGACCGGCGACGCGAAGGCGGCTGCCGACGCGACCGCCGTCGAGCTTGGCATAGACCATGTTTTGAGCGAGCTGCTGCCGGAGGATAAGCTCCGCGCGATAGGTGAGCAGCGCGCGTCGGGGGCGACAGCGATCTTTGTCGGCGACGGCATAAACGACGCGCCGGTGCTCGCGGCGGCGGATGTCGGCATCGCGATGGCGAATGGGCAGAACCGCATAAGCGTGGAGGCCGCCGACGCGGTGATAATGAGCGGAGATCCCGCGCGGGTGGTGGACGCGATAGCCTGCGGCCGCAAGACGCGGCGCATCGTGCGCGAAAACGTGATACTGGCGCTCGCGGTCAAGGCGGCGGTGCTGGTGCTCGCGGCGATGGGACTTGCGCCGATGTGGCTGGCGGTGGTCGCCGATGTCGGCGTGTGCCTGGTGGCGGTCGTCAACGCGCTGCGGGCACTCAGGTAAAATCGCGCAGTAAAAAAGGACTTCCCCGCGGGGAAGCCCTTTTTTCATGCTGTTATTCCTCGGTCGGCGCATCCTCGGGCTCGTCAGACTTTTCCAGCCGCGCGGCACCTATCACGCGGGAACCGTCGCCGAGACGCATCACGCGCACGCCCTGCGACACTCGCGAGTAGACGTTTATCTGCTCGGCGGGTATGCGGATAAGCGTGCCGTTGTCGCTTATCACGATGATGTCGTCGCTCTCGTCGACCACCTTTATCGCCGCAATCGGGCCGGTCTTGTCGGTCAGACGGCAGCAGGTGAGGCCCTTGCCTCCGCGCCTCTGCGGCTCGCCCGAGCGCATGTAGTCCTCGACCGGAGTGCGCTTGCCGTAGCCGTTGTCGGTGAGACAGAGCAGGGCGGCGCCGGACACGGCAAGCTCCGCGCCGACGACGTAGTCGCCATCGGACAGGCGGATGCCGCGAACGCCCATCGCGCTACGTCCGAGCGGACGGAGGTCGTTTTCGTTGAAGCATATCGCCATGCCGTGGCGGGTGGCGAGGATGAGCGACTGCTCGCCGTCGGTCTTGCAGACACCGATAAGCTCGTCGCCCTCTTCGAGGGTTATCGCGCGCACGCCCGCCTTGCGGGCGGTGTTCAGCTCGTCGAGCACCATGCGCTTGACTGTGCCCGCGCGGGTGGTGAGCACCAGATACTCCTTGTCGCTGAACTCGTGGACGGGTATCATCGCGTTGACGCGCTCGTCCTCCTCAAGCGGCAGGAGGTTGACGATGTTCGTGCCCTTGGCGGTGCGGCTCGATTCGGGTATTGCGTAGCCCTTCTTGCGGAGCACGCGGCCGCGGTTGGTGAAGAAGAGGATGTGGTCGTGCGTCGACGCGACGAACAGCGTCTCGGCGACGTCCTCCTCGCGGGTGGCCATCGCGCTGACGCCGCGTCCGCCACGGTTCTGCGTGCGGTAGGAGTCGGGCGACTGGCGCTTGATATAGCCGTAGTGAGTGAGGGTGAACACGCAGTCCTCGACCTCGATGAGGTCCTCGTCCTCGATCTCCTCCTCGATGTCCTGTATCTCGGTGACGCGCTCGTCGCCGAACTTGTCGCGTATCTCGCTCAGCTCGTCGATGAGCACCTTTTTCAGCAGCTCCTCGCTTGCGAGCAGCTCGCGGTAGTAGGCTATCTTCTCCTCGAGCGCCTTGTACTCCGCCTCCAGCTTTTCCTTCTCAAGCCCCTGCAAACGGCGCAGCTGCATTTCGAGTATCGCCTGCGCCTGCACTTCGCTGAGGCTGAAGCGCTCCATCAGGCGCTCCTTGGCGTCGTCGTAGCTCTCGCGTATCGTCTTGATGACCTCGTCGATGTTGTCCTGAGCGATGAGCAGTCCCTCGATGAGGTGCGCACGCTCGAGGGCCTTCTGAAGGTCATACTGGGTGCGGCGGCGGATGATATCCTCCTGGAACGCGATGTACTCGTCGAGGATGTGCCTAAGCGACAGTATGCGCGGCTGCATCTGGTTGTCCACCAGCGCCAGCATATTTATCGCGAAGGTGGACTGCATCTGTGTGAGGCTGAACAGGTGGTTCAGCACTATCTGCGGATTCGCGTCGCGCTTCAGCTCAATGACTATCCGCATACCGTCGCGGTCGGTCTCGTCGCGTATCTCGGAAATGCCATCGAGACGCTTGTCCTCTACCAGATCCGCCATGTTCTTTATCAGCATCCGCTTGTTCACCTGATAGGGAAGCTCGCTTACGACGATGCGGGTGCGGTCCTTGTTGAAGGTCTCGAAGTCGGTGCGGGCGCGAATGGTTATCCTGCCGCGTCCGGTGGCGTATGCCGAGCGTATGCCGCTGCGGCCCATGATGATACCGCGCGTCGGGAAGTCCGGCCCGTGGATGTGCTCCATCAGGTCGTCGAGCGTGGCGTCCGGGTGCTCGAGCACGCATATCGCGGCGTTTATGACCTCGGTCAGGTTGTGCGGCGGGATGTTGGTCGCCATGCCGACCGCGATGCCGCTCGAGCCGTTGACCAGCAGGTTCGGGAATCGGCTGGGCAGCACGCGAGGCTCCTTGCGGCTCTCGTCGTAGTTCGGATCCCAGTCTACGGTGTCCTTTTCAAGGTCGCGCAGCATCTCTGCCGCCATGCGGCTCATGCGCGCCTCGGTGTATCGGTACGCCGCGGGCGGGTCACCGTCCACCGAGCCGAAGTTTCCGTGGCCGTCGACGAGCGGATAGCGCATCGAGAAGTCCTGCGCAAGGCGCACCAGCGCGTCGTAGACCGAAGCGTCGCCGTGCGGGTGATAGCGTCCGAGCACGTCGCCCACGCAGGTCGCGCTCTTCTTGAAGGGACGGTCGTGGGTGAGTCCGTCCTCGTACATGGCGTAGAGTATGCGGCGATGCACCGGTTTCAGTCCGTCGCGGACATCGGGCAGCGCGCGCGCGACGATGACGCTCATCGCGTATTCGATGAACGAGTTTTCCATCTCGGGAACTATCGGCGCGGAGACTATCGCCTGTTCGGGGAATCGGTATTCCTCCGGGTCACGATCCAGCTTCTTTTTTGCCATCGGTGCTCACCTCCTTAATAGTCCAGATTTACTGCGTATCGAGCCTTGTTTTCGATGAACTCCTTGCGCGGCTCGACCTTTTCGCCCATCAGCACGTTGAACACCGCGTCGGCGCGTATCGCGTCGTCGAGCTGTATGCGCTTGAGCGTGCGGGAGCGGGGATCCATCGTTGTCTCCCACAGCTCCTCGGGGTTCATCTCGCCGAGGCCCTTGTAGCGGCTGATGTCCACCTTGGCGTTCGGATTGTCGCCGCGCAGCTCCGCCGATATCCGGTCGCGCTCGGCATCGCTGTACGCAACGCGCGAGGTCTTTCCTCTTGACAGCTTGTACAGCGGCGGCACGGCGGCGTAGACATAGCCCTGCTCGATGAGCGGCCGCATGAAGCGGAAGAAGAAGGTCAGCAGCAGCGTGCGTATGTGCGCGCCGTCGACGTCCGCATCCGCCATGATTATCACCTTGTGATAGCGCAGCTTTGAGAGGTCGAATTCGTCGCCGATGCCGGCGCCGAGCGCGGTTATCACCGGCTGCAGCTTGTCGTTGCCGTACACCTTGTCGGCGCGCGCCTTTTCGACGTTCAGCATCTTGCCCCACAGCGGGAGTATCGCCTGGAACGCGCTGTCCCGTCCCTGTGTGGCGCTGCCGCCTGCCGAATCGCCCTCGACGATGTATATCTCGGTCAGCTCGGGGTCGTTTATGTTGCAGTCGCGCAGCTTGTCCGGCATCGCGGCTCCGCCGAGCGCCGTCTTGCGGCGTATCGACTCGCGCGCCTTGCGTGCAGCCTCGCGCGCCCTCGACGCGCTGAGCGCCTTTTCGAGTATCGTGCGCGCGACCGCGGGATTTTCCTCGAGATAGGTGTCCAGCTTGTCGGACAGGATGTTGTCCACGAGGTTGCGCATCTCGGTGTTGCCGAGCTTCGATTTGGTCTGACCCTCGAACTGCGGCTCCTCCAGCTTGACGCTCACGATGGCGCAGAGGCCCTCGCGGGTGTCCTCGCCGCTGAGCTTTTCCTCGTCCTTCAGGATGTTGTACTTTCTGCCGTAGGCGTTGAGCACGCGCGTCAGCGCCGCCTTGAAGCCGGTCTCGTGCGAGCCGCCGTCCGGCGTGTGGATGTTGTTCGCGAAGCTGAGCAGCGTCTCCGAGTAGCCGTCGTTGTACTGGAGCGCTATCTCGACGTACTTCATCTCCTCCACGCCCTGCGGGTTCTTCTCCTTGACCTCGCCGGAGACGAATATCGGCGTGGGATGCACCGCCGTCTTGTTGGTGTTCAGATATTCGACGAAGCTCGCGACGCCGCCCTCGTAGCACATCGACTCGCTCTCGCCCGCCGTCGGCGAATCGGAGCGGCTGTCGGTGAGCGTGATGCGCAGGCCGCCGTTGAGGAACGCCTGCTCGCGCATGCGCGTGAGCAGCGTGTCGTAGTTGTACACGGTGGTATCGCGGAATATCTCGGGGTCGGGCTTAAAGGTGACCGTCGTGCCGTGGCGATCGGTCGCGCCAAGCTCGGTAAGACCCTTTGTCACCTCGCCGCGGCGGAACGCCATCATCACCCGCCGGCCATCGGTGCAGACCTCGACCTCCACCCACTCGCTCAGCGCGTTGACAACGCTCGCGCCGACGCCGTGCAGACCGCCGGACACCTTGTATCCGCCGCCGCCGAACTTGCCGCCCGCGTGAAGCACGGTGTACACGACCTCAAGCGCGGGCTTGCCGGTCTGCGCCTGTATGCCTATCGGTATGCCGCGTCCGTTGTCGGTGACGCGTATCACGTCGCCCTCGAGTATCTCGACCTCGATGTGGTCGCAGTGACCCGCCAGCGCCTCGTCTATCGCGTTGTCCACTATCTCGTACACGAGGTGGTGCAGTCCCTGCTCGCCGGTCGAGCCGATATACATTCCCGGGCGCTTGCGGACCGCCTCCAGTCCCTCAAGCACCTGTATGTTTTCCGCGCCGTATTCGTCTACTCTGAGCTCGTCGCGCTCGTCATTCGGAGCCATTTTCTTCCTCCTAACGCCGGATAAATCGGCTATTCTATACCTTATTATATTATAGCAGACCCCGCACAAAAAAACAAGCCGAACGCGCGGAAAAAGCGGCTCGGCACACAGTTTTCAGCTATTTTGACGAAGAATATCTTCAGAAAATCCGCCATATTGAGAGCAAATGCGCAGACACATTCCGCGCGCGACCAAAACCACCCGCTATTCGTCCTCCACGTCGAACACGTCGGCGCGTCCGGCGAGCGTTTTCGGCGATATCTGCGACAGGTAGATCATCTCCCGGCCGCCTTCCAGGCAGACCACAAACGAGCGCGGAAGGTCGTCGCCGACCGATATCAGCCGACCGTCCCTCTCCGCGCGCGCGAGGTAGTCGCGGGTGCGCTTCGACGCCGACGCGCTGTCCAGATCGAACACGCCGACCACCGAGTCGACCGGCACGATAACGCTTTTGCCGAGATGCAGATACATCGTCGCCCTCCTACACTAAAAGTATAATTTACTAAATGATATACTAATCGTTGTTGAAGATAACGCCGCTTTTCACCAAGAACACGCGGGCGTCGCCGAACTCGGTGCCGTCGCAGAGGGTTATCAGCACCTGACCGCTGCCGGTGAATCCGAGCACCCACCGCCGCCGCGCGTCGTCCAGCTCGCTCAGCACGTCGTCGAGCAGGAGCACCGGATTTTCGCCCGAGTCCTCCAAAAACAGCTGTCGTTCGGCGAGCTTGAGCGCGAGCGCCGCCGTGCGCGTCTGTCCCTGCGAGGCGTGCGTCTGGCTCGGCTTGCCGTTTATCTCGATGGCAAGCTCGTCGCGGTGCGGGCCGACAAGCGACATTCCGCTCGCGATCTCCGCCTGCTTTCGCTCGCAGAGATGCTCGTACAGCTCCTCGCCGATGGCGCTCTCCGCCGCGAACGGGTCGCTTATCCGCGAGCTTGTCTCGTAGCGTAGTCCGAGCGTCTCGCGGCCGCCGGACATATCCGACTGCAGCGACGGCGCGTGTGCCGCAAGCCCTCGCACGAACCGCGCGCGATAGCCTATCATCACCGCGCCCACCCGCGCTATCCGCTCGTTGAACGCGTCGAGCGCGCCGAGCAGCGACGGGTCGTCCTCGTGGTCGCGGAGGATGCGCGTCTTGTGCTTGTGCAGGCGGGTGTACTGCGCCAGCGCCTCGGCATAGCGCGGCCGAAGCTGACAGAGCGCGTCGTCGAGAAACTTGCGTCGGTCGGCGGGCGCGCCGCTGACCAGCTCGAGGTCTCCGGGCGCAAAAAGGACGGCGCGAAGCCGCCCTGCGAATTCTCCCGCCGTCCGCGCGGCCGAGCCGTTCACAAACAGTCTACGGCGCGCGCCGCGTCGAAGCTCGGCACGAAGCTCGATATCGCGCTCGTCGGTCGCGACGGTCGCGGACGCAAGCGCGGCTTCGGCGTCGTCGGCGATGAGGTCGCCGTCCCGTCCCGCGCGAAAGCCGCGTCCCACGGCGAGATAGTGCACCGCCTCGAGCAGATTTGTCTTGCCCTGGGCGTTCTCGCCGCGTATCACGTTCAGTCCGGCGTCAAAGTCGACCGAGCACTCGGCATAATTTCGCCAGTTTATAAGCGAAATGTTACGGATAAACACTATTTCAGGCGAACCGGCAGCACCATAAAGGTGTACTTGTCTCCCTCAAGCGGAGTGAACAGGCAGGGGCTCAGTCCGCTGGACAGCTCGACGCGCACCGACTCGTCGGGCACCGCGCGCAGAGCGTCCTGAAGGAAGCGGTTGTTAAAGCCTATCTCGGTCTCGCCGCCGTCGCCCTCGACCAACAGCTCGTCGTTTGCGCGTCCGAGCGCGGTCTGGCACCATATCTTCAGCCGTCCGTCGTCGAACAGGCAGCGTATCGGGTTCTTGAGGCGCTCGCTGATTATCAGCGACACGCGCTCGACCGAGTCGCGAAGCTCGTCCGCCTTTGCGACGATCTTGAACTTGGAATCCTTCGGTATCGCCGCCTCGTAGTTGAGGAACTCGCCCTCGATGAGTCGGCTTATCAGCACGCGATCGCCGAGGTCGAAGGTTATGTGGCGGTTGCCGAGGGTGATTATCACCTGCTCGTCGCTCTCCTCGCACAGACGCTCGCACTCGCGCAGCGCCGCGCCGGGAACGACGAACTTGAAGTTGTCCGACGAGCTTTCGACCTCCTCGCGGCGAACCGCGAGACGGTAGCCGTCGACCGCAACGACCGACAGCCGTCCGTTTTTGTAATCGAACAGCTCGCCGGTGTGGATGAGCTTGTTTTCGTTGTCGCTGACGGCGAAGATGGTCATGCTTATCATCGACTTGAGCAGCGACTGATCCATGCGGATGGTCAGGTCGTTTTCCGGCTCGGGCAGCGCGGGGAAGTCGGTGGCGGCAAGACCCATGAGCTTGAACTCGCTCATGCCGTTCTTTATCGTCACAGTCAACCGCTCGTCCGCCTCGACGGTGATGAAGTCGTCCGAGCTCTTGCGCACGATGTCGCCGAGCAGACGCGCGTTTATGACCACCGAGCCGGGCTCGCCGCCCTCGATGCCGATTATCGCGCGGATGCCGGTGGCGAGGTTGAAGCCGGTGAGCGTGACGGTGGTGTTCGAGACCTCGCAGAGCACGCCCTCGAGCGCGGGGATGGAGGTCCGCGAAGTGACCGTGCGGCTCGCGGCGCTGACCGCCTGTGCGAGCACTGCCTTTTCGCAGGTGAATTTCAAAATATCGCCCCTTTTCGTAAGAGTCGTTAAAGCATAATTCTTTAGTATCTATTGTAGCACAAATCTGTCGCGCACGCAACAAAAAATCGGCAGAAAACGCCGATTTTTGTTTGACTATCCGTTTATAAGCTCGCGATATATCTCTCCCTTGGACAGGCCGGACATCGCCGCCGCCCTCTTCGCCGCCTCGCTTGCCGACATCCCCTCGTCGACAAAGCGGCGCGCGGCGGATATCGCGTCCTGCGGCGAAAGCTCGTCCGACCGCGCGGCGGCGCCTTCTATGACCAGTGCGAACTCGCCCTTCGGCGCGTCCTGCGAGTACCGCTCGACCGCCGCCGAAAGCGTTGTGACGAAGGTCTCCTCGTGCAGCTTGGTAAGCTCGCGGCAGACAGCGATAGGTCGATCGCCGCCGAGCGCGTCCGCAAGGTCGCGCAGGGTCTTGAGCAGTCGGTGCGGCGCCTCGTAGATAACGGTCGCGCGTGTCTCGGACGCAAGCTCGCCAAGCCGTGCGCGGCGCTCCTTTGAGGTCGACGGAAGGAAGCCCTCGAAGCAGAAACGCGCGCCGTCCAGCCCGCTCAGCGCTACGGCGGAAACGACCGCGCTCGCGCCGGGTATCACCCGCACCGGCACACCGGCGTCGTGGCAGAGCGCCACCAGGTCGCGCCCGGGGTCGCTGATGGCGGGCATTCCCGCGTCGGTGACCAGCGCGCAAGCCTCGCCCGCCATCAGTCGCGCGAGTATCCTGCCGCCCATCTCGCGGCAGTTGTGCTCGTGGTAGCTGACGAGCGGCTTTTTTATCTCGAAGTGATTGAGCAGCTTCAGCGTCACGCGGGTGTCCTCCGCCGCGATGAAGTCGCACTCGCGCAGGGTGTCCAGCGCGCGGACGGTCATGTCGCCGAGGTTGCCTATCGGGGTCGCGACGAGGTAGAGCGTAGACATATCGATTTTCCCTCCAGTATTGCCTGATACTTTTCGCTGAGCAGAAGCTCGGTGCGCTCGACGGCGGCAGCTTCGCCGCGATACTCGGCTTGCAGCAGCACGATGCTCGGCTGTGCTCCGGCGGTGTGCGACACATGGCAAATCGCCCGCGCGGCGAAGTCTGTCGCCTCGACCGCCGCGAGATAATCGTCCAGCCGGTCGGGTCGCAGAACGAGCATCAGCGTGCCGTTCGGTCGAAGGAGCGCCGCCGCGGCGGTCGTTACGTCGAGCGGTGACGCGGTGGTGTCGAAGCGTTCGAGATTGCGGGCGGTATTCCGCGAGAGCTTGCCGCTTCCGGCGCGCAGATATGGCGGGTTGCACGCGACCAGGTCGTATTCGCGTGCGTCGAGGGTCATGCCTGCGATATCGCGAAGGTCGCCGTCGATCACGCGCACACGGTGCTCGAGCGAATTCTCCGCGACCGACTGTCGGCAGACCGCCGCCGCGTCGGGGTTAAGCTCCACGCCGACAAGCGAGCAGCTCGGCTGACGGTCGGCTATCGACAGGAGCACGTTGCCCACGCCGCAGCCGAGGTCGACCGCGCTCGAAGCGTTGGGACAGGCGGCGGCGAGCAATATCGCGTCGGTGCCGAGCTTGAGGAAGCGGTCGTCCTGCAGCAGCCGCGTGCCGTTCGGAAGTGTCTCAACCCGCATATGCCGCCTCCTTTTGCGTCCAAACAAAGATTTGGGGGACGCAAAGACTTGCGCCCCCCTGTTCTGATGCACTTTAGATTGCACACCCCGTGCGGAATAGACAACTGCGGCACAAACCGCAAACATCTACCGTTTCGTGAGGAAACCGCTCGTGGTGCGCGTGGCGCATTGCGCGCCGTGGCTGCTCTGTCGGAGATTACTCAGCCTTGGGTGCTCCCACCGGGCAAGTGTCGGCGCAAGCGCCGCAATCGATGCACTTCTCCGGATCGATCTTGTAGATGTCACCCTCGCTTATGGCCTCCGTCGGGCAACCTGCGGCACAAGCGCCGCACGCGATGCACTCATCAGAAATTTTATAAGGCATTATGTACCCACCTCCTTTATAAAGTAATTACATTGTAGCATACTTTCGAAAAAATGCAACCGCTAAATTCAGGTTTTTTGCGGAAAAATCAAATTTGAGAAAATCGAAGAAAATCAAAGCAACTTTTTGAAAATCAAAGTATGGACGCAATAGTTAAACATCAGAGAAGAACAAAAGGTAAAAGAAAGTCAAAATCGGGTTTGCCGAAACGGAAGGAGATGGGTATAATGATAGTCAGAGAAGGACAAAAACAAAGCAAGGAGGCAGAACGATGGGTCTTGCGGATATGGTGGCGGATTTCATCCGCGCGGCGATAGAGAGCGAGGATGCGCTGGAGACGCGGCGCAGCGATCTCGCCGAGCGGTTCGGCTGCGCGCCCAGCCAGATAAGCTACGTCATCTCGACGCGGTTTGGCCCCGAGCAGGGGTACATCGTCGAATCGAGGCGCGGCGGCGGCGGATACATCCGCATACGGCGGGTGGACGTCGGACCGAAGATGATGCTGATGCACGCGGTGGCGAGCATCGGCGACAGGCTGGACGCCCAGAGCGCGGCGGCTCTGCTGACCAACCTTCGCGCTGCCGGCGCGATAAGCGATTTTCAGGCGCGGCTGATGGCTTCGGCGATGAGCGAGCGGGCGCTGGGCGGGCTTGAGCCGATGCAGAAATCGACGACCCGCGCGGCGATATTCAAGCAGATGCTTCTTCTCTGCGCGGACGCGCAGGGAGAGACGAGAGGAGTGTAGCATATGTCGATGTTTTTTGAGGACTTCTTCCTGCCCGAGATACGCGCGGCGCAGGCAAGACGGGAGCACGTCTGTAAGTTTTGCGGCACGAGCGAGGAGGAGATAATAAAGACCGGGCGGGTCGGCTGCGCCGAGTGCTACCGCGAATTTGCGAACATCCTGACGCCGCACATCCGACGGATACACGGCAACGCGACCCACGTCGGACGCGTGCCCGCAAAGGTCGCGGAGAGTCCGGCGCGGCGTCGGGCGGCGCTGGAGAAGGCGATGCAGGACGCGATAGCGGCGCAGGAGTTCGAGCGCGCGGCGGAGATACGCGACGAGCTGAAGGCTCTTGAGGGAGGCGACAAGCGATGAGCGAGACCAAGAAGTGGTACGAGCGGGTCGGCGAGGAGGGCGACATCTGCGTGTCGACGCGGGTGCGGTTCGCGCGCAACCTGAGCCGCTTTCCCTTTCCCGCGAAGATGACCGACGAGCAGGCGCGGTCGCTCATCGGCGAGACGGCAAGCGTGCTTGCGGCAAGCAGGATAGGCGGCGACTTCCGTCTGGTGGACATGGAGCAGGCGTCGGCGATGGAGCGAAACGCCCTGGTCGAGCGGCACATAATCTCGCCCGATCTCGCGAACGGCAGCCATCCGCGCGCGGTGCTCATATCCTCCGACGAGAGCATGAGCGTGATGATAAACGAGGAGGACCATCTGCGCATACAGGTGCTGGAGGCGGGACTCGCGCCGGAGAAAGCGCTGGACAGGGCGAAGGAACTGGACGAGGTGTTCGACGCGGCGCTCGGCTACGCGTTCGACGAAAAGCTGGGCTATCTGACGAGCTGTCCGACCAATCTGGGCACGGGTATGCGCGTGTCGGTGATGCTGCACCTTCCGGCGTTGGAGGCGGCGCACGAGATAGGCGGGATGATCTCCGGCGCGGGCGGCATGGGCTTTACGGCGCGCGGGATATACGGCGAGGGCAGCGCGGCGGAGGGGTCGCTCTACCAGTTTTCCAACCGCATAACGCTGGGATATGACGAGAGCGACGTGGCAAACCGACTGCTGAGCCTCGCAAAGCAGATAATCCTTCGCGAAAAGTCGCTGCGCGGACAGATGATAACCCGCGACCGCGAGGGCTTGGAGGACAGCGTGTGGCGCGCAGTGGGCACGCTCAAGTATGCGCGGAGGGTGGATACCGCCGAGGCGCTCGAGCTGCTCGGAAGGGTGCGCGCCGGCGCGTCGCTCGGCGTGATACCCGCAGACTACGGCAGGCTGAACGGACTGCTGTGGGCGGTGCGGCCGTCGAGCATCGCCACCCGCAGCGGCAGGGACGACCTGAAGCCGTCCGAGCGGGACAAACTTCGCGCCGAGCTGCTGCGCGACGCGGTTGAGCCGGCGAAGGAGATGTAGGCTAACAAAGAGAATATTCGGATAAAATAAATCGGCAAAGGAGGCAAAAAATCATGTTTTCCTATGGAGCAAAATTCACACCGCGCGCGGCGAGCGCGATCAAGGCGTCGCAGGAGATAGCGGCGGAGCTGGGTCACAGCCAGGTCGCAAGCGAGCACATCCTGCTCGGACTGCTGCGCGAGGACGGCTGCATCGCGGCAAGCGCGCTCGGTCAGCAGAACGTGAGCTACGACTCGATACGTGAAGCGGTGATAGAGGCGATGGGCGAGGGTCAGAGCGGCGCGCCGGTGCAGAGCTTTACCCCGCGCGGCGAACGGATAATCCAGATCGCGGCTGGCGAGGCGGCGCGTCGCGGACAGAGCTTTATCGGCACCGAGCACCTGCTGATGGGTGTTCTGCGCGAGAGCGACAGCGTTGCGGCGCAGCTGCTTTCGCGCGCCGGAGTGAACGCAAACGACCTGTATCGCACGCTCGCGAATATGGCGGGCAGCAGCGCGGACACTCCCCCGAGCGGGGAGGAGCAGCCGTCGGGAGGGTCGCAGCCCTCGGCGCGCGGGCACCACGGCGCCGCGACCAAGACGCTGGACAAGTTCGGACGCGACCTGACCGACATGGCGCGCGCCGGCTCGCTCGACCCGATAATCGGCAGGGACGAGGAGACCGCGCGGGTGATACGCATACTCTCCCGCCGCACCAAGAACAATCCGGTGCTGATAGGCGAACCGGGCGTTGGCAAGACCGCCGTTGCGGAGGGACTTGCCGAGCGCATCGCCGCGGGAGATGTTCCCGAGACGCTGAAAAACAAGCGCCTGTTTTCGCTCGACCTCGGCGGAATGCTCGCGGGCACGAAGTACCGCGGCGAGTTTGAGGAGCGGATAAAGGGCGCGATAGAGGACGTGAAGAACGCCGGAAACATCATCCTGTTCATCGACGAGATACACACGCTGATAGGCGCGGGCGCCGCCGAGGGAGCCATCGACGCGGCGAACATCCTGAAGCCGGCGCTGTCTCGCGGCGAGATACAGGTCATCGGCGCGACAACGCTCGACGAGTATCGCAAGCACATTGAAAAGGACGCCGCGCTCGAGCGACGCTTCCAGCCGGTGACCGTCGGCGAACCGAGCGAGGCGGAGGCGATAGAGATACTCAAGGGACTGCGCGAGCGCTACGAGCAGCACCATAAGCTGTCCATCCCCGACTCGGCGATAGTCGCGGCGGTAGAGCTGTCCGCGCGCTACATCGGCGACCGTCGGCTGCCCGACAAGGCGATAGACCTGATAGACGAGGCGTGCAGTCGCGTTCGCATGGACTCGAACACCGCGCCGACCAACATCAAGGAGCTTGAAAACGAGCTGAAGAGGATAGCCGACGACAAGGAGCAGGCGGTCGCGTCGCAGGAATTTGAGCGCGCGGCGAGCCTTCGCGACGAGGAGAAAAAGAAGCAGGCGGAGCTTGAGTCGCTGCGCGCCGAGTGGAAGGGAGCGAGCGATCGGACAGGCGGCGAGGTGACCGAGGAGGACGTCGCGGCGGTGGTCGCGGGCTGGACGGGAGTTCCGGTCACGCGGCTGACCGAGAGCGAGGCACAGCGCCTGCTGCATATGGAGGACATCCTGCACAAGCGGGTGATAGGTCAGGACGAGGCGGTCTCCGCCGTATCCCGCGCGATACGCCGCGGGCGCGTAGGACTGAAGGACCCGAAGCGTCCGACCGGCAGCTTCATCTTCCTCGGCCCGACCGGCGTGGGCAAGACCGAGCTGTGCCGCGCGCTTGCCGAGGCTCTGTTTGGCGACGAAAACGCGATGATACGCGTGGACATGAGCGAGTTTATGGAGAAGCACTCGGTGTCCAAGCTCATCGGTTCGCCGCCGGGATATGTCGGCTTTGACGAGGGCGGTCAGCTGACCGAAAAGGTACGCCGCCATCCCTATTCGGTACTGCTGTTCGACGAGATAGAAAAGGCGCACCCCGACGTGTTCAACCTGCTCTTGCAGATATTAGAGGACGGCCGCTTGACCGACAGCCAGGGCCGCGTGGTCGATTTCAAGAACACGATAATCGTCATGACCTCCAACCTCGGCGCGCACGACCTGCTCGAGCGCAAGCGTCTGGGCTTCGGCGAATCGACCGACGACACGCCGAGCGACAACGAGGTCCGCGACACGGTGATGCAGAAGCTGAAAGCGACGTTCCGCCCCGAGTTTCTCAACCGCATCGACGAGACGATAGTGTTCAAGCGACTCGACAAGCCGACCATCCGCGAGATAGCTCGGTCGATGTTCGACGCGGTCGCGGCGCGCATCAAGGAGGCGGGCGACGTGACGCTCACCGCGGATGACTCGGCGCTCGATCTCATCGCCGACGAGGGCTTTGACCCGACCTACGGGGCACGCCCGCTGCGCCGCGCGATAAGCTCGAAGGTGGAGGACGCGGTGGCGGAACGGCTGCTCGACGGCTCGCTGAAAGCCGGAGACACCGTGGTAGCTGTCGCGAAGGATGGCGCTATCGCCTTTGAGAAGCGGTAAACAATAAGTAATATTCAGATATAAAAATACCCGAGGAATATCTTCGGGTATTTCCATTTTCAGATGAGGTCGGTGGTAATCGGAAGCCCCGGAGCGTGGTCGTAAAACCCGCGCATCGCCGCCGCAAGCTCGTCCGGCGACGGCGAGTCCGACCGTCCGAGCGGCTTGCTCATAAGCCACATCGGGACGTGGTAGATCGAGTAGTCTACTGCGCGGCAGAGCGAGTATCCGAGGTGCTCGTAGAACCGGATGCGACGCTCGCGCAGCGCGCGTTCGTCGTCGTTTTCGGCGCACTCGGGGCGCTCGACCTCCAGGACAAGGAAGTCGTCGGCGGCGCAGAGGTTGAACAGCTCGCGCATGAACGCGCTGCCCACTCCGCGTCCCCGAAGCTGCGGCTCGACCGCGTAGAGGAACAGGAACGCGGCGCCGTTGTGCCGACGCAAAAGCGCGTAGCCCTCCGGCTCGCCGTCCTCGCCGACGCGCAGATATCCGTCGTAGACGCGGTTTTCGAGCAACTCTTTTAACCCCTTCTCCGGCGGCACCTCGTCCGGCGGGAAGTCCCGCGCGACGTGCTCGGTGTAGAAGCGGTGGAAATCGTCAAGTGTGAGCGGCAATAACATAGGGTGCTCCGCGATTGTGTGCCGGGTATTATTTTCGCTGCGTGTCTACGCTTGCGCTTCGGCGACCGCCTGCTCGATGGCGTAGCTTATCTGGTCGGGGCAGCTGGTGGTCTTGGGACCGCAGGTTATGCCGCGAATGCGCGCTATCGCGTCTCCGGTGGTCATGCCCTTGAGCAGAGCGCAGACGCCCTTGAGGTTGCCGTTGCAGCCGCCGATGACCTCGATGTTTGCGATGCGGTCGCCGTCCAGCTCAACGTTTATCTGGCGCGAGCAGGTTCCCTTGGGTATGTAAGTGGTCATGTTGAAATTCCTCCATATAATTAAATTTTTGGATTACTATCAGTTTAGACAGTCGTGAATAATACGATCCGCATTGAGATGGAATATTTTCTCGATCTGGCGCTCGGTAAGTCCCTTGCGGTAGAGCGCGTCGGATATAAGCGGCATACGGCTCGCGTCGTCCAGACCATTCGGCCAGCCGCCGATGCCGTCGAAGTCGCTGCCAAGCGCGCACGCGTCCTCACCCGCGAACCTGACGATGTGCGCGGCATGCGCGGCGAGGTCGTCCAGCGTGCAACTCATGTCCTCGCCCTCCTGCGGACGGGTGAACATATCGCCCGAGCGCGGACGGACGAAGTAGTCGCAGAAGTTCAGTCCGGTCACGCCGCCGCACTCGCCGAGCGCCTTCAGCATATCGTCGGTGAGGTTTCGGGTGACCGACGCGACAGAGCGGGCGTTGGAGTGCGAGCAGACGAACGGCTTTTTGCAGTGCTCGACCAGCGACCAGAAGCCGCCGTCGCTGAGGTGGCTCGCGTCGGGTATCACGCCCAGACGCTCCATCTCGGCGACCATCTCGATGCCGTGGGCGCTGAGTCCCTCCTCCGAAAATTCGGGAGTGTTGTTCGGCGAACCGGCGGCGTTTTTGAAGTTCCAGGTTATCGTGACCAGGCGCACGCCGCGGTCGTAGACCTCGTGCAGCTTGTCGATGTCGCACTCGAAGATGCCGCTGTCCTCGATGGTGAGAAACGCGCCGATTTTGCCCGCGTTCCGCGCCGCGACAAGGTCGTCGTAGCTGCGGCAGAGCGATATGCTGTCCGAGTTCTTCTCAAACTCGCGCGCGCCCAGCTCGAGCATCTCGATGCAGCGCTTGTACGGCTCCTCGACGCGCGCGACCGGCATGAATATCGCAAAGAACTGAGCCTCGCAGTCGCCGCGCTTCAGCTTGTCGATGTCGACCTGAAGCTCACTTGCGGCAAGCTCTCCGCCCTTGGACAGCAGTCGGCTGAGCGTGTCGCAGTGCAGGTCAATAAATTTCATGGGGAGCACCTTCCTTTCGGGGTGTTTGGTACATATATTTATTGTAGCACAAACCGAGCGGGTTGTACAGTGTCGGAAATATCAATTCTTAATTCACTGGACACCGGGGGAAAAATCCTATATAATAAAAAAAGACCATCATTCACTTCGCCCCACGCGGGGCGGGAAAGGAGTCACCGTGCACGTCAATTCGCAGCTGTTGGAAAAGATTCGGGAGTCTCTCTCCTCCGTCCTGCCCATCACGGCCATAGTGCTGCTTTTGAGCATCACGATAGTGCCACTGACTCCGGGGGCGATGGTGCTGTTTTTGTTTGGATCGGCGATGCTTATCGTGGGAGTGGGCGTGTTCACCCTGGGGGTGGATATGTCCATGACGCCCATGGGCAGCGGCATCGGCGTCTATATGATACAGAAGAGACACATGGTGATTCCTCTGATCGCCGTATTCGTGCTGGGTATGCTTGTCACCGTGGCGGAGCCGGATCTTACGGTGCTGGCGCAGCAGGTGCCCGCCATCCCAAATCAGGTGCTGATATTTACAGTGGCCGCGGGGGTGGGATTGTTTCTGGTCATCGCGCTGCTGAGGATGATAGCGCACATCCCGCTGTCCAGGCTGTTGGTGGGGGCATATCTGCTCGTGTTCGCGATGGCTGTCATATTCGTGCCAAATGACTTCATCCCCGTGTCCTTCGACTCCGGCGGCGTGACAACAGGGCCGATAACGGTGCCGTTTATCATGGCGCTCGGCGTGGGCATGGCATCGGTGCGCAGCGACAAGGACTCCACCAGCGACAGCTTCGGTCTGGTCGCTCTGTGCAGCATCGGGCCGATCCTGTCGGTGCTGGTCTTAGGTGTCTGCTTCTCGCCGGACTCCGCCAGCTACACGCCCTCCGCCCTGTCGGATATCGCAACCACACGCGACGCCTTCCGCGAATTCACAGCCGCCGTTCCGCACTATGCCGGAGAGGTGGCTGTGGCGATGGTCCCGATCTGCGCCGTGTTCCTGCTGTTCCAGGTCATTACCCGCCGGTTTAAGCGGACGCAGCTGCTGCGAATAGTCAGCGGTCTGATATATACATATGTCGGACTGGTGATGTTCCTGACAGGTGTCAACGTGGGCTTTATGGGAGTGGGACAGCTCATCGGAGCCACCGTGGCGGAGAGCAGCCAACCCTTCCTGCTTATCCCCATAAGAATGCTGATGGGCTACTTCATCGTCGCGGCGGAGCCCGCCGTCCATGTGCTGGTCAAGCAG
>CAZBNJ010000010.1:0-47308 GCA_964493515.1 uncultured Oscillospiraceae bacterium
ACTACAAGCTGCGCGACTGGGTTTTCAGCCGCCAGCGCTACTGGGGCGAGCCGATTCCGATAATCAACTGCCCGCACTGCGGTCATGTGCCACTTGACGAGAGCGAGCTTCCGCTGCTCCTGCCCGAGGTGGAGAGCTACGAGCCGACCGACTCGGGCGAGAGTCCGATAGCCGCCATGCGCGACTGGGTGGAGGTCACCTGCCCGATATGCGGCGCCAAGGCGGAGCGTGAGACGGATACGATGCCTCAGTGGGCGGGCTCGAGCTGGTACTTCCTGCGCTACATGGATCCTCACTTCGACGGAGGCATGGCGTCCAAGGAGGCGCTTGACTACTGGGGTCAGGTGGACTGGTACAACGGCGGCATGGAGCACACCACGCTGCATCTGCTGTACAGCCGCTTCTGGAACCAGTTCCTGCACGACATCGGCGCGGTGCCGCATGCGGAGCCGTACAAGAAGCGCACCAGCCACGGCATGATACTCAAAGACGGCGAAAAGATGTCCAAATCGCGCGGAAATGTCGTAAATCCGGACGATACGATAAGGCAATACGGCGCGGACACGCTGCGCCTGTACATCATGTTCATCGGCGACTTTGAGAAGGCTGCGAGCTGGTCGGACGAGGCGGTCAAGGGCTGCAAGCGCTTTCTCGACCGCGTGTGGAACCTTGCCGAGCGCGCGACCGACGGCGATGAGATACGCGAGAAATTCGAGGCGAGCTTCCACCGCACGATAAAGAAGGTCACGTCGGACATCGAAGACCTCAAGTTCAACACCGCGATAGCCGCGATGATGACGCTTGTCAACGAGATATACGACAGCGGAGCGACCAAGGGCGAGGTGAGGATACTGCTCAGCCTGCTCAATCCGTTCGCGCCGCACATCACCGAGGAGCTGTGGGAGCAGCTTGGCGGAAAGGGACTGCTGTCGCTTGCCGAGTGGCCGACCTACGACGAGTCGAAGTGTGTTGCGACCCACGCGACATTTGCGGTACAGGTGAACGGAAAGCTCCGTTCGACGGTCGAGCTTGCCGCCGACGCGTCGGATGATGAGATAGTCGCCGCCGCGCTTGCCGACGAGAAGGTGAGGAAGTACACCGACGGTCTGAACCTCGTCAAGACCATCGTTGTCAAGGGCAAGCTGGTGAATCTGATAGTCAAGTGACAAAATTCGGGGCACCGTAAAAACGCTTGACAAGGCGCGATTTATGCGATATAATAGAGCACGAACAATCGAGTTCAATCGTACCCGGGGGGAGGGATAATCAATGTCGGAAATCCATGTCAAGGAAAACGAGTCTCTTGACAACGCGCTGAAGCGCTTTAAGCGCAGCTGCGCTAAGGCCGGCGTACTCGCCGAGGTGCGTAAGCGTGAGCACTACGAGAGTCCGAGCGTGAAGCGCCGCAAGAAGAGCGAGGCTGCTCGCAAGAATAAGCGCAAGTTCCGCTAAACGGAAAAATGAAACGAGACGGTTTTTACCGTCTCGTTTTTGTTTGTCATTTTTTGTTTTTATCGCGATATTCGCCGGGAGTCACGCCGCAGCGGCGCTTGAACACCTTGGCGAAGTAGCCTCTGTCCGAAAACCCGCACCGCGCCGCCACGTCGTCGAACGATATGTGGGTGTTCGCGAGCAGCTCCTGCGCGGCTTTTACGCGGACGTTTGACAGATATTCGCCGACCGAGCACCCGTGCGCCGCGCGAAATGCTCCGGTAAGTGTCGCGCGCGAGCAATAGAGCGTCTCGCAGAGCAGCTCGAGGGTTATCTTTGCCGAATAGTTCTCGTCGAGAAATTCGCGCGCCTGAGTGGCGAGGTCGCGCTCACCGCTGCGAAGCTGGTTTGTCAGCGTGATATACTCGGCGCAGACCTGCATTATCGCGATACAGCTGCGCATCTGATCCTCGCTGCGTTTTGGCAGCATATCCAGCAGCTCGCGCTGTTTTTCGGGGTCGGGGACGAGCTTTTGCAGCGACTCACGCGCGCGATCGATGTTTTTCGCCGTAGGGTCGAGCGTCTGTCCCATCATCATGTAGCCGGACAGTATGCCGAAGGTGTATATCGGCACGACCGCCTCGTTAAGCCCCGCGTGGCAGCAATAGACGCACGCCTCGCCGCTCGCCTTGACCTGCTCAAACGCGGCGTAGTCGCACTCCTTGCAGCGGGCAAATCCGTCCTCGTCCGAGCGGATGAGTCGGCAGTAGGGCTGCGGCTCCTCGGGGTATGCGTATATCTCCTTGAAATCTATGTCGTGGACGGTTATACGAAAACCGGACAGGTTATACAGCTCACGCATGACATCTATAAGCTCGAGCGCCATCCGATCACCTCCATCCGTTTGCGGTAATTGTACCACAATCGAAGGGGAAATGGAAGAGGTCATATCACGAGCGCCGAAAGTTCTTCGTATGACCCGTAAGCGTCGGGATAGCACACAAACGCCTCGCGGAAGCCCGCGCGCCTCGCCGCGTCCAGCTTTTTTATCATCGAGCGCGCGTCGTCGAACAGCGCAAACCGACTCTTTCCGTCCGCCGAACGATAGGTGAAGTAGTTTGCGGTGAGTTCGTGCGAGAAGTATGGGATGGCGTTTTCGCGGCGCATTATCTCGTCCAGCTCGACGGGGGACACGCGGTCGGAGCCGTCGGCATGGGGAGAGGGCATCTCAAAGTCGATGCACACCGGCTCGAACACAAGCGCGACGCGGTCCGCGCCGTATTTGAATATCGCGTTTCGGAAGAACTCGCCGCACGAGCTGTCCACGACCGACGAGCTTATCAGCAGCTTCGCGCCGGGAGCGGAGTAAGCGTAGCTCTCGGGCAGGTAGAAGTCCATGCCGAGCGAGCGGAAGTATGTCGCCGCCTCATATGCAAACCTGACGCTGGCGGCAGCGGGCGGTCGTTCAAAGTCGCACAGCACGCCGGAAAACGCGCGCGCGTCGCACTCACGCTTCAGCTCGCGCATCAGCTCGGGGGAGTAGGGCGTGTTCTCGTCGATGTCGCGGTCACTGACGCCGAGCAGTCCGCCGGTGATGTTCACGCCGAGCGCGCCGCGATAGAGCCGTCCGTTCGAGCCGACGCTGTACGCGAGGTGGCACAGCGGAAAGCCGGAGTCCTTTGCGGCGAGCGCGTCGGCGGGGTTGGTGCAGATGGTTATGGCAAAACCGCTTTTGTCCATGCGAAGCATCCTTTCCCAAATTTTGCAAAAAGTATTTGAGCTTTTCGCGTTTGTCTGCTATACTATATATGTACGAGTATATGCTTCGCGAAAGTGGGGTTATGTCGGTGTTTTCAAAGCTCATACCCGATGCCGAGTTTCACGGCGTCTGCGACATATCGCCCGAGCTGCTGCGCGAAATGGGCATACGGGCGGTCGCGCTGGACAACGACAACACGCTTGCGAAATACTCGGAGAGCGCGCCGTCGCCTGAGGTAAAGGCGTGGATGGACGGATTGCGCAACGCAGGTATCGGCGCCGTGCTGGTGTCGAACACGCACCATCCGGCGAGGCTCGAGCGGATAGCGGACGAGCTTGGCATCAGCTGGCGCGACCGCTGTGCAAAGCCGTCGGCAAAGGGATTTTTGTGGGCTGCAGAGACGCTCGGCGTAAGGCCGCACGAGATGCTGTCGATAGGCGACCAGATATTCACCGACGTGCTCGGAGCGCATCGGGCAGGGGCAAAAGCCGCGATAGTCTATCCGCGCGGTATGGACGAAAATTTTCTCTTCCGCGTGCGGCGGTTCTTTGAGCTGCCATTCATCGCGGCGTGCGGAAGGAGAGAACGAAAGAGGCGTAAAAATGGCTGAAAACTTCGCAAAATTCGGTGCCGCGGGCAATTCGGAGAGCTTTGCCGCCGTGTCGAAAAGCTCGCTCGACGCGCCGAAGTGGCTGCGCGAGGTCATGGGCGTGGACGCGTACGAGTATCAGTGCGGCAACGGCGTGCGCATAAGCACCGATACCGCGAAAAAACTGGGCGAAAACGCGCGCGAGCACGGGATACTGCTGTCGCTGCACTCGCCGTACTACATCAGTCTGACCAATCTCGCGAACATGGACAAGAACATAGGCTATGTTTTGCAGTCCTGCTCGGCGGCGAAGGCGATGGGCGCGGACCGTATAGTCATACACTCGGGCAGCACCACCGGACGACCGCGCGAGGAGGCGCTCGCCGACGCAAAGACGACCCTTCTTGAGTGCATCAAGGCAGCCGACGCGGAGGGGTATGGCGGCATCGCGCTCTGTCCCGAGACGATGGGCAAGATAAATCAGCTCGGCGACTTTGACGAGGTGATGGAGCTGTGCGGGCTGGACGAGCAGATCCTGCCCTGTGTCGACTTCGGACATCTCTACGCGCGGACGAAGGGCGAGCTTGAGGGATACGACGCGATGTCGATGCTGCTGGACAGGATGGAAAACGCGATAGGCCGCGAGCGCACCGAAAACTTTCACTCGCACTTCTCGCAGATAGAGTATTCGAGCGGCGGGGAGAAGCGGCATCTGGTGTTCGGCAACGGCACGTTCGGCCCGGACTTCCGAGCGCTGGCGAGGGTGATAGCCGAACGCGGACTGCACCCGAGATTCATCTGCGAATCGGCGGGCACGCAGGCGGAGGACGCGGCGGAGATGAAGAGGATATACCTTGAGGAGCTTGAACGCGTGAAGTGAGCTTCGCGCTTTGAAATTCATTTTTTGGAGGAATGACCTATGTCAAATGTCGAAAAGATCCGTGCAAAGCTTGGTTCGATAGGGGTGGACGCGCTGCTCGTCACCTCCGGCGTGAACCTTCAGTATGTGACCGGCCTCGGCTCGATGGAGGGCGCGGCGCTCATCACCAAAGAGGGCGCGTACTTCTTCACCGACGGCCGCTACATCGAGGTCGCCGAGCGCGACATCGCCGAAGGGTACGAGGTGTCGATAATCGACCGCTCGCGCCGCTATCCCGAGGCTATCGGCGAGGTGATGAAGAAGGTCGGTGCGCAGAGCCTCGCGTTTGAAGATAAGTACATGACCGTCGCGAGCTTTGAGAACTGGAAGTCGAAGCTCGGCTATGAGATGAAGCCTGCGGGCAACATCATCGGAGAGCTTCGCGCCGCAAAGAGCGAAGAGGAGATCGCGACGATGATAAAGGCGCAGCGCATTGCCGAGCGCGCGCTCGACGATATGCTGGGCATCATCAAGCCGGGCATCGCGGAGGTGGAGATCGCCGCCGAGCTGGGATACCGTATGCGCAGGTACGGCGCGGCGGGCGAGAGCTTCAGCACCATATCGGTCAGCGGTCCGAACACGTCGATGCCGCACGGTGTTCCGGGAGAGCGCAAGGTGCAGGACGGCGACTTTGTGACGATGGACTTCGGCTGCAAGTATCACGGCTACTGCTCGGACATGACCCGCACGATAGCTGTCGGACACGTCACCGACGAGATGAAGAAGGTGTACGAGACGGTGCTTGCGGCGCAGCTCGCGGGCATTGCGGTCAGTAAGGCGGGCGTTCCGGGCGAGGAGATAGACTCGGCGGCGCGCAATGTCATAACCGACGCGGGCTACGGCGAGTATTTTGGACACAGCTACGGACACAGCCTCGGCCTTGAGATACACGAGGCACCGAACGCCGCGCAGGGCGTCAAGACGCCGATGCCGGAGGGCGCGGTCGTCTCCGCGGAACCCGGTATATACCTGCCGGGAAGATTCGGCGTGCGTATCGAGGACGTCGTCGTGATGCGCAAGGACGGGGCGGAGGTCATAACCAAGGCGCCCAAGCAGCTCATTATTCTGTAAATTTGCGGAAAAGTATTGCAAATTTTTCGCGGATAGTGTAAAATAGAACGGCTAAACTAGAGTGGAGGTTTAATGTATGATTTCTGCCGGAGATTTCAAAAACGGAGTTACTTTCGAACTGGACGGACAGGTGATGCAGGTCATCGAGTTCCAGCACGTCAAGCCGGGCAAGGGCGCGGCGTTTGTGCGCACCAAGTTCCGCAACGTCATAAACGGCGGTGTGGTCGAGCGCAGCTTCAGCCCGACCGAGCGCTTCCCGACCGCGTTCATCGAGCGCAAGGACATGCAGTATCTGTACGCCGAGGACGACCTGTGCTACTTCATGGATCTCGAGACCTATGACCAGATCCCGATAAGCAAGGATCAGCTGGACGACAACTTCAAGTTTGTCAAGGAGAACGAAAACGTCAAGATGCTCAGCTACAAGGGCAAGATATTCGCAGTTGAGCCGCCGACATTTGTGGAGCTGGAGATAACCGACTGCGAGCCGGGCGTGCGCGGCGACACCGCCACCAACGTCATGAAGCTCGCCACGCTTGAGACCGGTGCAGAGATAAAGGTGCCGCTGTTCTGCAACGTGGGCGAGAAGATCCGCATCGACACCCGCACCGGCGAGTATCTCGAGCGCGCCAAGTAAGATTGGAGAGGAACATGGAGCTTAAAAAGCAGATTTCCTACGTTCGCGGGCTCGTTGAGGGGCTTGGGCTGGACGACTCCAACCCCGAGCGCAAGGTCGTTGCGGCGCTTGTCGATGTCATCGGCGCGCTGGAGGCGAAGGTCGAGGAGCTGGAGGAGCGTCTTGCGACGGCGGAGGACACCGTCGAGATGATGGACGACTCGCTTGACGATGTGTTCGACATTCTCGCGGGCGATGATGATGACGATGAGGGATGCGGCTGCGGCGGTCACGGACACGGCCACTGCGGCCACCATCACGGCGACGGCGATGAGCACGAGTGCCACTGCGGCCACCACCACGGCGACGGCGATGAGCACGAGTGCTGCTGCGGTCATCATCACGATGACAACGACGAGGACCTCGGTTTGGTGCTCAACTGCCCGGTCTGCGGCGAAAAGATCGAGATAACCGACGAGATGTGGCACTCGCACGTCTTTAAGTGCCCGCACTGTGGCGACAAGCTCGAGCTTGACTTCGGCGACGAGGACGACTGCGACTGCGGTCATCACCATCACGAGGAAGAGTAAATCGACAAATAGAAACGAGGGACGGTTTTGCCGTCCCTCGTTTTTGTTATGCCATGCGTTACAGCGCTATCTCGTACCCATACTCGCGCAGCGTGGTTTTGTCGGTCGAAAGTCCATAAAGATCCTCCTATCTCTGCCGAACGGCATCGGAGGACTCGGGCGGGTGCCGCAGGAAGACGGTGACGATGAGCACCGCGCCGCACGCCATCAGGAAGGTCGCAAGCCCCAGTCGGAGGCGGTAGTAGCCGGTGATATATGCGTCGTAGCATATCATGCTCGCCGCCTGCACGAGCGCGGGAATCGCAAAGCTGACAAGCCCTCCCGCTGCGCAGACGACGCTGAGTACCTCCGCAAGGTAAAAGTATCGCTCGTGCATCGACGGCAGCAGGAAGGGGATGCCGACCGCCATCGCGAGCGTCAGAAGCAGGATGCCGCGATCGTCGAGCGAACTGCGCCTGTTCTTGGTCCACGCGATGAGCAGCAGCGCCGCGAGATACACGAACGCGAGCACTATCATTAGTGCCGACGCGCCGGAGGTGTCCTCCATCTGCTTGAAGATCACGCCGAGCGTTGGCGCATTGAGCGTGATGTGCGACGAGTATTCGCCGGTCTGCTGCGCGTAGATGAGCAGCGCGTCGAGCGGCGGCCGTCCGGCGATGACCGCGGGCAGGACGAGCAGCGCGTAGAAAGCGGGGAAGAGCGGGACATGCCTCCATTTGAGGTCGCCGCGCATAAGCAGAACGGCGAATATCGGCAGGATAAAGATGGCTTGCAGCTTAAACGCGAAGCTCAGCGCGCCCATCAGCACCGCAAGCACCGGCCGATGCCTAAGCCCGTAATACAGCGCGGCGAGCGCGAACATCGCGTAGATGCTGTCGCACTGCGCCCACCACGCGCTGTTCAGTAACACCGTTGGCAGACAGAGCACGACAAGAAAGCTCGCGAGCGGAGCCTTGTCGCTTTTGGTGACGAGCGTTGTCAGCCGCATCGCGTAGAATGCGAGCAGCACGTCGCACACGACCGATATCAGCTTTATCATGTGCAGGTCGCTGAACGGCAGATAGCTGATAAGCGCGAGCAGATAGAGATAGGGCAGGTTGTAGTCGCCTATCGGTTCGCCGATGGCCTTCAGACCGCCGTTTTCACGGAAGAACTCCGCCCAGTGCTGCAAAAACGAGTTGTAGTCGCCCGAGCGTGCGTCGATGTAGCACATACGAACGGCAAACGCGCCGAGCACGACCACAATCGCTATCGCGAGCCGTCGGCGAGTGGGGAGCAGCCCGTCCTCGATGACGAGCCACAGCCCGAGGAACATCGCCGCGCCGAACAGCGTGTAGACCGCGAAGTTGTAGCTTGCCTTGTAGCTGCCAAGCGCAAATATTAAGACGAACGCAGCGCTTGCGATACCGCTGACCGCAAGCGCTGCGCGTTTGGATACGGGGTTTTGTGTCATTATTTCTCGGTCTGGAAGAACTCTATCTTCTCGCCGTCCGGGCCGATGACAAACGCGTTCATCATCCAGCCGCCGATGCCGCCCTCGCGAGGCTCGCTTGCGGGCTTTGCGCCTGCCGCGACCGCGCGGTCAAAGTCCGCCTTGCAGTCGGTCGACCACAGGCAGATGTGTGCCCACGGGGAGTTGGTGTCCTCTATCGTGTCGTGGGGGATCAGCTCGACGACCGCGCCGGGCGCAAGCTCGACCATGTATATCTTGCTGTCCTCGGCGCCGAAGGACATTTTCACCTTGCCGCCGAAGCCCTCCTCGTAGAACTTGAGGCTGCGGGCGGAATCCTTGACATAAAGACCGATGTGATGAAATCCCTTAAACATATTTATGACCTCCATTTTTATAGGATTTTGCAACGCAACTGTATTATACACGAATTGGGACAAATAGACAAGACGCAGTTTTTCAAAAAAGACTTCCACATATCGTCGGAATGTGTTATAATACGGTGTACGAGTTTATGCGCCCGTGACTAACGAATGTTTTCGGAGGCTCAGATGAAAAACGCTCGCGGCGAATTCGACGCCGAATCGGAGGACCTTGTAGAAGGTCGAAACCCGGTTCTGGAGGCTCTCGAGGCCGGAAAAATGATAGACAAGCTGTATATCGCGCGCGAGCCGGACAGCGCGCTTCGACGTATCGCTGCGGTCGCGCGTGAGCACGGTGCGGCGGTGGTCGAGGTGGACCGGCGCAAGCTGGACGCGATGAGCCGCACGCGCAACCATCAGGGCGTGATAGGCCGTATGCCGGCGCGCGAGTATGCCGAGCTCGACGACGTGCTTGAAAAGTGCGCGGCGCGGTCGGACGGACTGAAACCGCTGCTGGTGGTCTGCGACGGTGTGACCGACCCGCAGAACCTGGGCGCGATAATCCGCTCGGCGGAGGCTGCGGGCGCGGATGCGGTGATAACCCGCGAACGCCGCGCGGCAGGGCTTACGGCGATGGTCGCAAAGGCGAGCGCGGGGGCTATCGAGCACATACCGGTCGCGCGGGTGGCGAACATCGCGTCGCTTGTGGAGCGGCTAAAGAAAGAGGGATTTTGGATATTCGGCACGGCGGGCGAGGGTACGACATCGCTCTACGACACCGATTTCGACTGTCCGGCGGCGATAGTTGTCGGCGCGGAGGGGGACGGCGTGAGCAGACTGGTGCTCGAGCGCTGCGACTACACCGTGTCGATACCGATGCTCGGACAGATGAGCTCGCTCAACGCGTCTGCCGCCGCTGCGGTGGTTCTTTTCGAGGCGGTGCGTCAGCGCATGAAAAAGGGATAGAGAACAGAGAAACTTTTCGTTTAAGGCTGGTGAGAGAATGGACGAGGAGAACCGCAAGAACGCGGAGGAGACGGTAGAGACCGATAAAAAACCGGAGCATAAGGAGCTGTCAAGCACCGCCGAGCTTATCTCGAGCATAGATGAGGCGGTCGCCGAGTACAGCTTTTCAATAGACGACATACTTGCCGAGTACGGCATAAAGCGCGAGGAGGAGCCCGAGCCGGTGAGCGAACCGGAGACGGACGAACCCTCCGCTGAGGACGATTCGAAGAATAATGACGATGAGGACGAGGTGGACGAGCTGACCGAACGGCTCGGACGCGTCGCCGCCGAGGTGCGCACCGAAAAGGAGGAGGAGCGGCTGCGCGAGATAGAGCGCCACGTCGCCTCCGCCGCAGAGAAGGTGACCGAGCCGTCGGGCGACGAGTTCCCCGCAGAGCCGGATCAGATAGACGACAACGGCAAGATACATATCTTCGAGGAGGAGCCGGAGGAAGAACCGAAAAAGCGCGGCTTCTTCCACAGACACAAGAAGGACGACGAGGAGAAGCCGAAAAAGGACGGCGCAAAGCTGTTCGGATCGTCTATCGACGGCTGGTTCGGACAGGACGCCGAGGGCAAGCCGAATCCCAGGACCCGCGTCGGCGAGACGAGCGAGGAGGAGTTTGAGCAGGAGATAGAGCGGGAGCGCGAGCAGAGAAGGCCTCGCCGTAACCGCAAGGTAAAGACCGAGGAGGAGCTGGAGCAGGAGATATTCACCGAGGACGACGCGGAGGTCGAGGAGGAGCCGGAGGAGCCGGACATCCCGCCCGACGAGGCAGCCGACGAGATAGTCAGACGGCTCGGACGCAGCAGGCTTCGGCTGATAGGAGCGGCGGTCGTCGCGGCGGCGCTGCTGTTGATAACCTTCGCGCCGCACATGGGCATACCGATGCCCGCTTTCCTGAGCTACATAAAGATGCCGTACATCTACCTGTTCGTGTGCTGCGCGCTCGAGCTTGCGGTGATGGGGCTTTGCTTTGAGACGACCGTCGTTGGGGTGCGTGACCTGGTGACGCTGCGCCCGAACATGGAGAGCGTCGTGGTGTTTGCGAACTTCGCGTCGCTTCTGCATATGATAACGATAATGTTCAAGCCGGAGTGGGAGGGCTACTACGGCTATGCGGCGGTGAGCACGCTGTCGATGCTGTTCGCGGCGTACTACCTGCGAAAGCTGGAGGTGGCAAAGCTGAAGAGCTGTCGCGCCGCCGCCGGTATGGGACGTCCGTACATAGTGGTCGCCGAGCCGGATATATACGACGGTGAGACCGCGCTTGTGAAGTACCGCGCCGAGAAACCGCTGGGATTTGTGTCGCGGCTGAACCGAGAGGACTACACCCGCAAGGTGTGGAAGGTCGTCGCGCCGATAGTGATATTCGGTTCGCTCGCGCTTGCCGCGATAGCGAGCTTTGCAAACGACAACGGACACCGATTCTTCTGGTGCCTTGCCGCGATATCAGCCGCGGGCGCGCCGCTCGGACTGCTGCTGCCCTACTGCCTGTGCTTTGCCAAGGCTGCGCGCCATCTGTACGCGATCGGCGAGGCGCTTGCGGGATACGCCGCGGCGGAGTCGCTGAGCGACGCGAAAAGCGTGGTCATAACCGACGGCGACCTCTTCCCGCCGGGAAACATCGCGCTGAGCGGACTGAAGGTATACGGCGGCAATCCGGTGGACAAGGTCATGATATACGCAGCGAGCCTGATAAACGCGTCGGGAGCGGCGACATCGCGTCCGTTTGCCGATCAGCTTGGAGAGCAGGCGAGTGAGCTGCTGAAAGTGAACGCCTTCAAGTTCTACGAAAACGGGGGCATCGGCGGCGAGATAGAGAAAAACACCGTGCTTGCGGGAACCGCGTCGTTTATGATGCGAAACGGAATACGGATACCGCAGGATGTCGGCGGCAAGACGCTGATATTCCTGGCGATAAACCTCGAGCTTGCGGGAGTGTTCGCGCTCAGCTACGGCGCATCGGGTGCGGTGCGCGGAGGACTGTCGATGCTCATGCACCAGCAGATAACGCCGGTGTTCGCGACGCGCGATTTCAACATATCGCCCGCGATGATCGAGACCAAGTTCAAGCTGTCGACCGACACGGTGGACTTTCCCAAGGAGGCGGAGCGGCTCGCGCTGAGCGACCCGTACCGGCTGTTCAAGGGCAAGATATCGGCGGTGATAAGCCGCGAGGGCCTGAAGCACTATGCCGAGTGCGTCGTGTGCGCGAGGAACCTTCGCCGCGCCGTGCGCATAAGCACCGCTTTGACGCTGCTGAGCGCGGTGCTCGCGATGTTCTTTATGTCCTATCTGTGCTTCACCGGCGCGGTCGTTGTGGCGTCGCCGCTGAACCTGCTGCTCTACGCCGCGCTGTGGCTGCTGCCGAACTTCATCATCGCGCGGTGGGTTGTAATGTAAATCTATTCCCCGGGGGACAACAATGAGCTATCTTGACCGAGAGTCTGAATACTATCGCATTGTCGGAGATCTGCTGGAAAATCCGTATGTGCTTGAACTCAAGAAATTCCTGCACCACCTAGACAGCACTCGCTTTGAGCACTGCCTGAACGTGAGCCGCGCAAGCTGGCGCGCCGCGAGGATATTCGGGCTTAATCCCAACGCCTGCGCGCGTGCGGGACTGCTGCACGACCTGTTTTTCTATGACTACGCGGCGAGCGGCTTCGGAAGCGAACACATCTATATCCACCCGGTCGAGGCGCTGGCAAACGCGCGCAAGGTGACCGAACTCACCGAGTGCGAGGAGGAGATAATCCTTCGGCATATGTGGCCGACCTGCGACGGTGTGCCCAAGCACCCGGAGACATATCTGGTGAGCTTCATGGACAAATACTGCGCCACGGCGGAGGGCATGACCTGTATGTGGCTGCGCTGCGTGGGTGCGTGGAGACGCTTTGCCCCCACAGTCGCGAGCGTGAGACGATAAGAAAAACGACCGAGAGTCAGGCTCTCGGTCGTTTTTTGTTGAACACGTCGGCGTATTCGAGACAGAAGACGGAGACGCGTGATTCGTCGAGCGGAGTGAACTCGTTGAAGAAGTAGACGCTGTCGTCGAGCAGGATGATTGGACAGAGGGTTAGAAGCAGCTCGCCGACGCCGTCGGTGTTCGCGTATCGGAAGCTGCCTCCGCATATGCGGATGACCTCGCCGAGTATCGCGTAGGAGAGGTCGCCCTCACCGGGGCGAGGGATGTCGCGGAGCCGGTCGAAGTCGACCTCCCGCACGTCGCTGAAAAAGGTGAAGAGCACGCGCAGTCCGAAACTGTCGCTGCCTATCTCGATACGGAGCCGCATATCTTTCGCGAGGATGAGCGCGGCGGACAGCGAGTGACGGAACGCCGCCTCGAGATTCTCGTGCGATGTCAGGCAGGCGGTGTTCGCGCTTATGTCGATGTGCGGGTCAAACCGCGCGCCGGCTTCCGCAAGCGAGTTTTGCGCCTCGAGGGCGAGCTTGCGAAACAGCGGCTCTACACCGCACTGTTCGTCTTGAGGTTCGTCCCGCCGAGCGATGAGACGCAGCAGCACGACGGTCTGCGAGACGCATCGCAGCAGATGCGCGGCGGAGGGAGAGATGTCCGCTATCGAGCGCATAGGATGTCCCAGATGTTCCGCCGCGCACTCGGCGACGTCCGCATCGGCTATCTCGCACAGCGCGTACAGCCACTCGAGCGCGCGGAACATATCGTCCGTGTATGGCTCGCTGTCGGGAAGGAACAGCGCCACATCGTCGTCGAGACGCTTGAACCGACCGGAATTCAGGTCGTAATCGGACAGGTTGGTCGCCGCGGAGTTGAGCGGCACGAACCCGCCGTCTGTCATGACGAGGACGGGGAAGGGCGCGGCGGCGCAGGCGGGGGCTATCAGCTTTTTCAGGTTAGTCATATTTCCTCCGATTGCGGAGCGTGTGTTGGGAACTATTCTATATAAGTATAGCAATTTTTCGACAGATTTCAACCCATTTCGACGATTTGGGGTGCGCGCCCGAAAAATTAGCGGTAAAACTTTCACAAACTTCAAAAAAGCTCTTGTATACTGGAAAAGGTTGATATATAATATAGTGTGTACAGCGGCGGACTATCCGCATACAACAGAAATTTTGTTTCGGGAGGAAGTAGAGTAATGAGCATCAAAATCGGAATCAATGGCTTCGGCCGCATCGGTCGTCTCGTGTTCCGCGCGAGCCTCGACCACAAGGATGTTGAGGTTGTCGGCATCAACGACCTCATCAGCCCGGATTACATGGCATACATGCTGAAGTACGACACCGTTCACGGCCGCTTCGATGGCACCGTTGACTACACCGATCATTCGATCATTGTCAACGGCAAGGAGATCTCGGTCTTCTGCGAGAAGAACCCGGCTGATCTTCCGTGGGGCAAGGTCGGAGCTGAGTACGTTGTCGAGTCGACCGGCCTGTTCCTGACCAAGGAGAAGGCTCAGGGCCACATCGACGCCGGCGCGAAGAAGGTCGTTATGAGCGCTCCGTCGAAGGACGACACCCCGATGTTCGTTATGGGCGTTAACAACAACACCTACACCAAGGACATGACCTTCGTCTCCAACGCGTCCTGCACCACCAACTGCCTCGCGCCTATCGCGAAGGTCCTGCATGACAACTGGGGCATCACCGATGGCCTTATGACCACCGTTCACGCCACCACCGCCACCCAGAAGACCGTTGACGGACCGTCCGCTAAGGACTGGCGCGGCGGCCGTGCGGCTGCGGGCAACATAATCCCGTCTTCGACCGGCGCTGCCAAGGCTGTCGGCAAGGTCATCCCGAGCCTGAACGGCAAGCTCACCGGCATGTCGATGCGCGTCCCGACCCTCGACGTCTCGGTCGTCGACCTCACCGTCAACCTCGCGAAGCCCGCGAAGTACGACGAGATCTGCGCCGCGATGAAGAAGGCTTCGGAGGGCGAGCTGAAGGGCATCCTCGGCTACACCGACGAGATGGTCGTTTCGAGCGACTTCTACGGCGATCCGCGCACCTCGATCTTCGACGCCAAGGCCGGCATCGCGCTGACCGACACCTTCGTCAAGGTCGTGTCGTGGTACGACAACGAGTGGGGTTACTCGAACAAGGTCGTCGAGCTCATCAAGTACATGTCGAGCGTCGACCACAAGTAATTCGGACGAACGCAAAGAAAAGGACGTACCCTCGGGTACGTCCTTTTTTGTTTGCGCTTAAAGCTCCGGGTCGAGTCCGAGCAGCAGTATTCCGAGATTGTCGCGATATATCGTCGGAAACTGAGTTAGCGGCAGCGGATTTATTCCCTCGCCGACCTCTATCGTGTAGCCCGGGCGGTTCCAGTCCTGGATGAACCAGTCCTTGTAGCCCGCGTAGCCGCTCTCCGACGGTGTCAGCTCGACGTCGTAGCCGCTCGCTTTGCCCATGCGCTCTGCAATCTCGCGCGAACCAGTCGGCTCATAGTCGAGATATTTCCAGTAGATGACCCGTCCCTGCGTGTGATAGGCGAGGATGAGCGCGTAGTCCTGCGAGCGGGTGAGTGCCGCCATCGCCGCGCTCTCCGGTTCGCTGAGAGGCTCAAGCCCTACATAGTCGCGCGGCGCGGGCTTGTCGTAGCCCTGTGCGAATTTAATTGTGCGGGCGTTCTCCCAGCCGGCGGGATAGTTCAGATTTAGGTCGACGCCGCGTATGTTCGCCTTCCAGCCGCTCGGGAAGGGTATCTGCGGAAAATCGTCGGAAATGGCTTTCGCGTGGGCGTATGCCTCGCCGCCGATCACGCCCTGCACAAGGTCGACGCCGTCGGGATTTACCAGCGGCACGACGGTCAGCGTGGTCTCGCGGTAGAGCCGTCGCGCGCTCTCGCCGCCGATGAGGCCGCTCTCGCTGTACGCGCGGGCGTAGTCCTCGACGAACTTGAGCAGCAGCGGGGTGGTTATCCACTCGTTTGCGTGATGGGACGCGTTATAGCCGACCTTCCGCTTGCCGATGCCGAACTCAAGCGAGCGTATGTCACGGCCAAGTACGCTCTTGCCGACAGAACCGTTTCGTATGGTCGGGTATCGAGCGGCGAGCCCCTGGCAGACGAACCGCACGAGCAGCGATGTGTAGGGAACGCTGGTCGGCACGACGGGGAAGTCGAGCGGCACGATGACCGTAGAACCTATCTGCAGATTCTGCGGGTCGAGCGTCGGGTTCGCGATGCGCAGCGCGGTTATGCTGGTCGAGTGCATATTCGCGATGCGCCAGAAGCTGTCACCCTCGTGCACCGTGTGTTCGATGTAGCCGACGATATACGGCATGAGAGCCATCCATGTGTTCGCGCCGACTATGCCGTCCGCCACAAGCCCTTTGTGACGCTGAAACTCCTCGACCGCGCGTCGGGTGTCCGCTCCGAATCGCAGGTCGACATCGACCGGAAATCCCGCTCGCGTGAGCGCAAGCTGTATAAGCCCGACCTCCGCCGAGCGCATACCTTCTTTGGTCATATCCATGAAATCACCTCCGTCGTCAAAGTATATGCGGCGTCTTGCGTGATTTGACAAGGTGTGATAAAATGGGGAAGAAAATGAATTCGGTGGGTGAGGATATGCGCGGAAAGTTCATTGTGTTTGAGGGACCGGACGGCTCGGGAAAGACCACGCAGCTTGGCAGGGTCGCGTCGGCGCTCGAATCGGCGGGCAGGCACATCAAATGCGAGTGCGAGCCGACCGGCGGCGAGATAGGCAGGCAGATACGCCGCGCGCTTGGCGGTGAGACAGATTGCACGCCGGAGACGCTCGCGCTGCTGTTCGCCGCCGATCGCTGCGAGCACGTCCACGAGATGGAGGCACTGCTTGAAGGCGGGGACACCGTGTTCTGTGACCGCTATGTGTTCTCGTCCATCGCGTATCAGGGGCTTGAGCTGGATGTCGATTGGGTAGCCGAGATAAACCGACGCGCGACCGAACGGCTGCTGCCCGACGCGGTGGTGTACATCGACCTTCCGACCGAGAGCTGCATGGCGCGGATAGCGAGCGGCCGCACGCACACCGAGATATTTGAGACGACCGAGCGCATCGCGAAGGTGCGTGAAAACTATGAGCGGGCGTTCGCGATGTTCCCGGATTTGAAGCTCATCCGTATCGACGGCGCGCAGTCGATAGAGGACGTGACGCGGGATATAGTCGCGAGACTGTCCGACATTTGAGGTAGTGTCAGGCTTTTTGCCGAGAGGAGATATATGAGTAACCGCACGTTTGGATTTTTCAGCGGTTTTCCCGACCGTCACTTCCCGCATGAGATAGCGAATCGGCTCGGCGAGGCGCTCGACGACCGGAAAAGCCTCGTCTTTGTCAGCGCGTGGCCGTCCGACCATGAGCGAAACGACGACGATTCGGACGGTATGCACGATATGTTTGTCGAGTGCGGGCTTGGGTTCGAGCGGCACTGCGTGATAGATGACAGGACGGACGTGGCAAACGCGGCGCGGCTGATACGCGAGGCGTCCTGCGTGTTTCTGATGGGCGGACACCCCGGATTGCAGTTTCAGCTGATACGCAGGCTGGGCCTGGACAGTGCGATACGCGAGGGAAATTCGGTGGTGCTCGGCGTCAGTGCGGGGTCGATAAACATGGCAAAGCGCTCGCTTGACACCAAGGAGTCGCTTGTCCCATACGACGGGATCGGGCTTGCGGATGTCACGATAAAACCGCATTTTGAGCTTGATGACCGGCAGGTGCTTGCAGATTTGATCCGGGTCTCGGCGGAGCTTCCCATCTACGCCACCACAGACAACAGCGCCATTTTTGTGACCGATGAAGGCGTCTCGTATATCGGAGAGATATATTTGGTCGACAAGGGCGAGATAGTGCCTGTTTCGCGGTGAATTTTTTGAAGAAATACAACAAAAAAGAGACACGCTGAGCGTGCCTCTTTTTGATTTCCGAACTATTCGATGCTCTTGAGCGACTCGACCATGTCGATGCGCTTTATCTTGAGGTGCGCGGCGAGGTTTACGAGCACCGAGAACACCACCGTAAGCACTCCCGCCCAGACGTAGTTCATCGCGTGCGGCACCCGTCCGAACATGACCAGATCGATCTCCACCGTCATGACCAGCCAGTGGTGCAGGAAGTAGCCGCCGAACAGCCCGACCGCGAGACCGAACAGCGTAAGCATTATGTTTTCGCGGTAGACATAGGCGGACACCTCGCCGTCGAAGAAGCCGAGCACCTTCAGCGTCGCAAGCTCGCGCACGCGCTCGGTGATGTTAATATTCGTCAGGTTATAGAGCACCACAAACGCAAGCGCAGCCGCCGCGGTGATTATGACCACCACCGCGTAGTTCACGCTTGCGAGGCGGTCGTCAAAGTTGTCGCGCAGCGCGGACACGCGGGTCGCGCCTGCTACGCCGTCTATTTCGAGGAGTGCGCGGCTCAGCTCGTCCTCCGCGCCGTCGGTGGCGGAATATTTCGCAAGCACGGTGGTGAGCTGCGGCTGCTGCCCGAACAGCTGCTCATAGTAGGCGGGGGAGATGTAGACATAGTGCATGGCGTAGTTCTCGACGATGTCGGCTATCCTTGCCTCGACCCGCTCGCCGTCGTTCAGTGTGATGTAGTCGCCCACGCCGAGGTCGAGCAGCTCGGACAGCTTTTCGGTTATCAGCACGCCGTCATCGCTGAGCGCGACCGGGGTGTGGTCGGAGCGATACCGCAGCTTGACGAAGTTGTCCACGCGCGTCGGTTCGACGCAGAAGAGGTACGCGCTTTCGGTGCGAGCGTCGCTTGCGACGTCTATCGTAAGCTGGCGCGCCGCAAGCCTGTCCTCAAGCATATCCAGCCCGTCGAACTGCTCGTCGATGCGCGCGAGCTGTTCGGCGGTCAGGTCGTCCTCCAGACCTATCGCGCTCTGGTAGACGAAGATCTCGTCGAACTGTATCTCGAGGATGTCGTATATCGAGTCGTGCAGACCGAAGCCGGTGATCATCAGCGCGGTGCAGCCCGCTATGCCGATGACGGTCATAAAGAAACGCTTTTTGTAGCGGAAAAGGTTGCGTCCGGTAACTTTTCCAATGAAGTTCAGGCTGTTCCACAGCGGTTTTATCCGCTCGATGAACACACGCTTGCCCGGTTTGGGCGCGCGCGGACGAAGAAGGGTCGCAGGGGTGGCGGTGAGCGTCGACAGGCTTGCCCACAGGCTCGCGCCGACGGTACACAGCACCGCGGCGGCTATCGACGCTATCGTGATGCCCCAGTCCATCGGTATGAGCAGGTCGCCGGGCACCGAGTAGAGTATCTGCCATGCGGCGAAGATTATCATCGGTATCACCGTTTCGCCCATAGCTACACCGAGCATCGAGCCAATGAGGCTTGACAGCAGTCCGTAGCCAACATACTTCGACGATATAGCGAGCGGGGAGTATCCGATCGAACCGAGCGAGCCTATCTGTGTGCGCTGCTCCTCGACCATGCGCGTCATTGTGGTGAGACACACCAGTGCCGCCACGACAAAGAAGATGACCGGGAAGATGTTCGCGAGGTTGGACACGCGCTCCGCGTCCTGCGAGAACGCGGCATAGCCGACGTTTGCGTCGCGGCTGAGGACATACCATGTGCAGTCGTCCAGCTTGTCTATCTCGCGGCGCGCGTCGGCGAGCTTCTCATCTGCCTCCGCCTTTGCGTCGAGATATTCGGCAAGTCCGTCGGCGTACTCGCGCTCGCCGTCCGCAAGCTCGGCTTCTGCGTCGTCGATCTTTGCCTGAGCGTCGGCGGTCTGCTCCTCAAGCTCGGTCTCGGCGTCGAACAACTGCGCGCGGCCGTCCCGCAGCTCACGCTCGCCGCTCGTCAGCTTCGCGAGCGATTCCTCAAGCTGTGTGCGGCCCGCCGCAAGCTCGGCATCCGCCGCCGCGAGCTGTTCCGCGACCGCGTCGAGCTGCTGTTTGGTGGCGTCAAGGGTCTGCTTTGCCGCATCCAACTGTTCCTTCGCGGCGGCAAACTCCGGCTCTTTGGACGCTATCTCAGAACGGATAGCGGCGATGGTGCCGAGCGTCACCGGGTCATCCGCGCCGGAAGCCTCGAGCACCGCGAGCTGAGCTTTCGCCTGCTCGAGAGCCTCCGCTCCGGCGGTGTACTGCGCGAGGTTCGACTCGTATTCGGCAAGCCCCGCGTCATACCGCGCGCGACCTTCGCCAAGCTGATAGAGTGCCACGCGGTACTCGCTTTCGCGCATATCAAGCTCCTCCGCCGCCGCGTCAAAGTCTGTCCGACCCTGGATAAGCTCGGCTTCGGCGTCGTCCAGCTTCCTGCGGTTTTCCTCTATCTCGCGGCGCGCGTCGGCGGTCTGCTCCTCAAGCTCCGCCTTTGCGTCGGCAAGCTCGGCGTAGCCGTCGTCCAACTTCTTGCGAGCGTCGTCCAGTTCGGCCTGCGCCTTGGACAGCTCCTCGTCCGCCTCGGCTTTCGCGTCGTTGTACTCGGCCTCCGCCTCGTCGCGTATCTCCTGTGCCCGCATTGCTGCGCGCTCGTCGGCAAAGCTCTCGTTTCGGTCGATGAATCCGTCGACCAGCGCGTCGTATTCGTCGGTGTATGCCTGAAGCTCCCGCGCCCCGACGAGCGTCAGGTGGGCTTCGGTGTAGTAGTCGAGCGCAAACGCGCCGCGCGGCAGGTAGACAAACGCCTTGACCTGACCGGTGCCTATCGACGCGCTGCCGCGCTCGATGGACAGATAGCTCGAGCTGTCCACGGTGCCGACTATCGTATATTCCCGCCCCGCGAGCGAATCGTCGTCGGACGGCGCGAGGGTGAACGTGTCGCCGAGTTCAAGCCCGAGTATATCGAGCAGCGCCTGCTCGGTCACGCACTCGCCGTCATTTTCGGGAAGGCGTCCCTCGACCTGATGTACAAGGTTTATTTCGTCGCCGAGCGCGTGCAGCTTGACTATCGCGTCGGAGTAGGGAGAGCTTGCCAGCGCGTCGAGCGACCAGTTGCCCTCGGCAGCCTCCACGCCGTCGAGCGCGCGCAGGGCGTCGATGTCGCCGTCGGTCACACCGAGGGTGGACAGCACCCGCACATCGCCGAGCCGCGTATCGTCGAAGTACACGTCCGCGGTGTGGCGCATATCCGGCGCGGTGGTGCGAAGCCCGGAGAAGAAGGACGTCGCGAGCATACATAAAAGCGTTATCGAAAGGAATCGCCCGAACGTGCCGCGTATCTCGCGCAGCGTGTCGGTGCGAAGGCGGTGCCTGCGCTTTACCATTCTATTTCCTCCACCGGCTTGGGATTGGCGTTGAGTTCAACCGATGCTATTTTGCCGCTGCGGACGCGAATGATACGGTCCGCCATCGGCGTAATGGCGGAGTTGTGGGTTATGACGACCACTGTCATGCCGCGCTCGCGGCAGGTGGAGTGCAGCAGTCCGAGTATCGACTTGCCGGTGACATAGTCGAGCGCGCCGGTCGGCTCGTCGCAAAGAAGCAGCTTTGGATTTTTCGCGAGCGCGCGGGCTATCGCGACGCGCTGCTGTTCGCCTCCGGACAGCTGCGCGGGAAAGTTCTGCATGCGCGACTCGAGACCCACATCGCGCAGCACCTGCTCGGGAGAGAAAGGATCGCGCGCTATCTCGGTGGCAAGCTCGACATTTTCGAGCGCGGTGAGATTCTGCACAAGGTTGTAAAACTGAAACACGAAGCCGATATCGTGGCGGCGGTATTCGGTCAGTTGTCTGCGATTGTACGCGCTGACCGAGCTGCCGTCGACGACTATCTCGCCGCCGGTGCAGCTGTCCATCCCGCCAAGCAGGTTGAGAAGGGTGGTCTTGCCCGCGCCGGACGGTCCGACTACCACCGCAAACTCGCCCTTTTCTATCTCAAAACTCGCGTTTTCAAGCGCGGAAATGGAAACTTCGCCCATTTTGTAGGTCTTTTGCACGTTTGAAAGTTTTATGTAGCTCATGGATGCTCTCGCTTTCGTTGGTCTTGATGTAGTGTAGTATAACATATAATTGTGAACGAATTGTAAATAAGGCACCGAATGCGCAGCAAAATTTCGACGCTTTCCTTGATATTTTATGGCAGTAGTGTATAATAATGGGTAGCGGGGCTTTGGCTGTTTTCGTCAGTCGAGGCCGCGACGGACAAGGAAGGGAGAAGTCGAAACGGTGAGATGTGAACAGTGCGGTGCGGAAGTCGCGAAGGGCGAGACCTTCTGCCATGTGTGCGGCGCGCGCGTGAACAGCGCGGCGGTCGAAAAGAAACCGGCTGTCGATAATAAACATACGGCGGAGAAAAAGTCTGCCCCGACCGAAAAAAGAACGGAGGACAAGTCCGAGGCGAAGCGGCCGCAGAAGCCGTCGAACGGGGGAAAGCTCCTGTCCATCGCGCTGATAGGCATAGTCATCGCGGTTGCGGCGGTGGCTCTTACCATCGTGCTCGCAAAGATGGGCAGATCGACGATGATGGAGCGGGACGACGACCGCCCGTTTGGCGTGATGACAGAAGGCGTCGCGGGAAGCGGTGAGCGGTTTGCACTCTACTCGGCGGAGGGCGAGTGCCTTGCCGCGGCTATCGGCGAGTGGACGTATGACGAGAGCAGTTGGAACGGCACGTCGGCGCTGGTGGACGACAGGGGGAACCTGACCGTTGCGACGAAAAAGGGCGCAAGCGCGGTGTCCGACTCGGTCTATGCCGCATGGGTGTGCGCCGACGGAAGCCGCGTCGCATATCTGAAAAACTACGGCTCCTACGGCGATCTGTATGTCTATAACGTCGCAAAGGGCACGAGCACGCCGATAGACACGAGCGTCCACGACAGCCTTGGCATCGCCATGTCGCCGAGCGGCGAGACGATATGCTACACCGTCTATGACGCGGCGAGCGACGCTGACCACATCCGTATGAGCAAGAGTCAGAAGAAGGGCGAGCGCATACTCGACTGCGAGTGGGTGCTTGCCGTCAGCGACGACGGAAACTGTATGTACTTTGTGAACAAGGGCAGGGTGTACGCGATGAACAGCGGCTCGCGCGTCCGCATATGTGAGCTGGACGACATCGACGCGGGGATAAATCCCATGTTCAACGCCGACTGCACCGAGATGCTCTATCAGTACGCGACAAGCAATTCGCCGCGCATATTCGCGGACGGCGAGGAGCACGAGGTCGAGTGGCTGGGCATGCTGCACGGCGAACCGCTGTCGGTGTTCGGCGAGGGCGGCTTTGACTATGTGAATATACTGCGCATAAAGAGCTTTTTCGGCGCAGCCATGTGGGGACAGAGCGGCGTGGGCTATGAGAACGAAAACGGTCAGGTGTTCATCCCCGGCAAATTTTCCGACGCGGTGATCTCGGCGGACGGCCGCAAGATAGCGGTGGCAGACATGCCGTTGACGATATCCGCGCGACAGGCGTGTATTGCGGTGTACAAGATGAACGACAAGGGCGCGGAGCCTGAATCCGAGTACGCGCCGGAGGCGTTGGCGACCGGGCTGTATGCCGACGAAAAGCTCGGCAACATCTACTTCACGAACTCGCGCGGTGAGCTGTGGCACATCGGCGGCAAGAAGATGAACATGGTCTCCGCCGACGTGTCCATGGTCTGCATGGGCGGCGACGGCGACCTGTACTTCATGTACGACGGCGTGGTGCTCTGCCGCGCGAACGGCTCGGAGCGTGTGTCGGTCGAGCGCCGCGAGGGAGTGACGGGCATAACCGCAGTCCCACAGGGAGTGGCGGTCATGACCACGCGCGACGGCGCGATATACTATCGCAACGGCGGCGAGGGCGTGCGGCTGCCGGTGTCGGTCGCGCCCGCAACGGAGGCAAAGTGATGAGGATTGAACGAGGAATATTCAAGTCGCCGGCGGACGGGATAGACGTACACGCGGTGGCGGTGCTGCCCGACGGCGAGCCGAAGGCGATACTCCAGCTTGCGCACGGCATGATGGAGCACAAGGAGCGATATCTTCCGTTCATGGAGTACATGGCGGGGCGAGGATATCTCTGCTGCATAAACGATCATCGCGGTCACGGCGAGACGAGCAGGGACTCGCTCGGATACTTCGGCGAAAACGGCGGCGAGGCGCTCGTGGAGGATATGCACGAGCTGACGAAGCTGCTGAAGAAGGGGCACGAGCAGCTGCCTTTCTTCCTGTTCGGACACAGCATGGGCTCGCTTGCGGTGCGCGCGTACACCAAGCGCTACGACAGCGAGCTGGACGGACTTGTCATCTGCGGATGCCCGTCCGAAAATCCGATGAGCGGCATGGGCTATGCGCTTGTGAGCGTCATGGCGAAGTTTAAGGGCGAGCGCGGCTACTCGAAAACCATCCACAAGATGGTGGACGGCGGATTCAACAAGCAGTATGCGAAAGTAAACGACGGCACGTCCTGGACGAGCAGCGACCCGGCGTCGGTCAAGGCGTATGTCGACGACCCACTGTGCAACTTCTGGTTCACGCTGAACGGCTACAAATCGCTGCTGTGGCTCATGCGTGAGTGCTACTCGAAGCGCGGCTGGGCGATGGCAAATCCCGAGCTGCCGATACTGTTTGTCAGCGGCGGCGAGGATGTCTGCCGCATAAGCGACCAAAAGCTGGAGGACGCGGCGCGGCATCTGCGCGACAGAGGATATGACCTGCCCGAAGTCCGCATCTGGCCGGGTATGCGCCACGAGATACTCAACGAGCGGGACAAGGACAAGGTGTACCGCGACCTCGGCGACACGCTCGACGAGTGGACGGAGAAGGCGAAATGACAAACAGGACGATAAAGCCGATAGAGCCGAAGTATCTCCTGCCGGCGGAGGAAATGGTTGAGATGGCATTTGCCGAGTATCAGCTCTTGGGGGACGGCAAGGTCGAGCGCGAGCTGGTAAGAGAGATACGCGCGGGCAGATACTACACGCCCGAGCTTGAGATAATAGCGGTCGATGACTTCGACGAGGTGATAGGCTACGCGATGTTTTCGCGCTTTCACATCGAGGGACGGTACGAACACGAGCTGCTTATACTGGCACCGGTCGCGGTCAAGACCGAGCATCAGCGTCAGCACATATCGAAGGACATGATAGAGTTCGGATTTGAGCGGGCGAGGGAGCTTGGGTTCAAGGCGGTGTTGGTGGAGGGAGATCCGCGCAACTACAACCCACGCGGATTCAGGACATCGAGGGACTACGGCATCGTCGCCGGACCGAGCGTGCATCTGCCGGCGCCCGAGTGCCTGATGGTCGTGGAGCTAATACCCGGCGGGCTTGACGGGATGCACGGCGAGGTGGACTATTCCTGTTACAGGTCAATGTGCGAATAACAGACAAAAGCGGAGCGCGAAGCTCCGCTTTTTGGTATCATCCGGCGCGTTTTGCGGTAAACTAACAAAAACGCGTTAGGGGCGAAAAGATATGCGTATTGCGGTGATGGGAGAGGACAGCGCAAACTTTTGCGACGAGGCGCGGAGGCTGCTCGCGCTCGAATATGTCGAGCTGTGCCGAGCCTCGGACGGTGCGAATGCGCTGCTGCTTTTGGACAGGGAATGGGTCGAGCCTGCCGCCGCGCCGGTAGCGGTCGTTCGCGGCGACGCGCAGGGCAGTGTTGCGGCGGAGGTCGCGATAAGCTACGGGATGTCGCCGCGGGACACGCTGACCGTGTCCGGCGTCACGCTCGACGGGCTTGCGCTGTCGGTGCAGCGGGAGTTTTTCACGCTGGACGGTAGGCGGGTGGTCATCCAGGAGCTTACGCTCGACTGGTCGCTCGGGCCGGAGCGTGCGCTGCCGATAGCCGCGCTCGGACTGCTTGTCGGCGAGCTTGGCGAATCGGTTTACGCCGCGTCTCCCGAATAGAACTCCTCGGCAGCCTCGGCGCACTCGCTGCGGGTATCGCCGCTGCATATGAACCGACCGCCGATATATGCCTCGTAGTGTCCGCGAACATTCTTGATCTCGACTGACATGATGTTGTGCTCCTTTCTCATTGCGAAAATGCGTTTGATGTCTCCTGCGATAAAGGTGAGTGCTATTGGGATGGTGAGGAACAGCGGCGTTATGTCCACCTCGCGTCCCGGCTCGCTTGCAAACAGACAGTAGAGTATCGAGCCAATCAGCAGTGCTACGCCGAGTGTGAGGTCGCTTATGCGTCTCATTTGTTTGAACACCTCCTTTGTATGGTCTAAGGATATCAGAAGCAGAGTCCGATAAAACGGACTCACAAAAACTTTTCTGAAAATTTGCGAAAAAGTTTTGTCCGGACGCGCAAAAAGCGGGTCGGGTACATAGTATGGCAAGAGCGTTTTTCGCATTGACGCGCCGCCGCGTAAGTGATAAAATATCAGTTGACAGTATTTGGAGGTATGGCGGATGAGAGCGGAAGTCGGTTCGATAGCCACAAATTACGAACTTGCGGGCGAGGGGGAGACCCTCGTTCTTCTGCTGCACGGATGGGGCGCGAGCCTTGAACTGTACCGCCCGACGATAGAACTGCTGAAGGGCAGCTATCGCGTTGCCGCGCCCGACTTTCCGGGATTTGGCGGCAGCGACGAGCCTTCGGCGGCATGGGACGTCGGACGCTACGCCGACTGGACGGTCGAGTTTGTGAAGATGCTGGGCGCGAAGCGGGTGATACTCGTCGGACACAGCTTTGGCGGTCGTGTGACGATAAAGCTCGCGAGCCGCGGCGATCTTCCGTTTGCCATTGAGAAGGCGGTGCTTATCGACAGCGCCGGCATAAAGCCGACCCCGTCAGCCAAGTCGAAGCTGAAAAGCAGGCTGTACAAGATCGGGCGCAGCGTCATGGGCGCTCCGCCGATGAAAAATATCTTTCCTAATGCGGTGGAAAATATGCGAAAAAGGGTTGGTTCCGCCGACTACAACGCCGCGTCGCCGCTCATGCGACAGGTGCTTGTAAAGACGGTGAACGAGGACCTCACGCCGCTGCTTGAGAGGATATCGGTGCCTACGCTGCTGATATGGGGCGAAAACGACACCGCGACGCCGTTGTCCGACGCAAAGACGATGGAGCGTCTGATACCGAACGCGGGGCTTGTGACCCTTCGCGGCGCGGGGCACTACTCGTTTATCGACGACCGTTACACATACGAGCGGGTCATGAAATCATTTCTGAAGATCGGGTGAGACGATGAGTTTAACTGTTGTGCTTCTGTACACGCTTGCGGCGGTCATATGGGTGCTTGCGAGCTTCAACGCGCTGCGGCACGAGCTGCATATGTTCCAGCAGAGCGGCTACCGACCGGTGCGGTACGCGCGTCGTATAGCCGCAAAGCCGCTCGACCTGCTGCCGTATCTGGCGTTTATCCTGTTTGCCGGTATCGGCAGGTGGATGTACGACACGCCGTGGCGGTATCTTGGAGTTGGGGTGTTCAGCATCGGCGCGACGATAGTCGGCATTGCAAAGATGAAGCGTCAGGCAAAGAAACCGCTGGTCTGGACGGCGCGCGCAAAGCGGTTATTCGCGACCGCCGCGGTACTGCTCGCCGCGACCGCCGTGTTATGCGCCATCTTTATGCCGCGCCGCGCAGGCGAGCCGTGGAACGGTAAGGTGTTCTGCATCGTCGGATGTGTGAGCGCGCTCATGCCGGTGGCGATAAGCATCGCGTGCGCGATAAACACGCCGATGGAGCGCGGGATAAATCGAGGCTATATCAACGACGCGAAGCGCATACTCGGCGGGATGCCGAACCTCACCGTCGTCGGCGTGACCGGAAGCTACGGCAAGACGAGCGTGAAAAACTATCTCGCGGCACTGCTCGGCGCGAAGTACATGACGCTTGCCACACCGGAGAGCTACAACACGACGCTCGGCGCGGTACGCACGATACGGGAATATTTAAAACCGACGCACGAGGTGTTCATCTGCGAGATGGGCGCGCGCCAGGTGGGGGATATACGCGAGATATGCGAGCTTGTGCATCCGCAGCACGGCATCATAACAGCGGTGGGCGAGCAGCATCTCGAGACTTTCGGTTCGCGTGAGAACATACGAAAGACGAAGTACGAGCTTGCGGACGCGCTGCCGTCCGACGGCAAGCTGTTCGTAAACGGGGACAGCGACGGCATAGCCTCCGAGCCTCCGAAGCACAGCCACATGACATACGGACTGGACGGCGGCCGCGACTTCTGCGGTGAGGTGCTGTCGGTCAGCAGGAAGGGGACCGAATTCCGTGTGACGACGCCTTCGGGCGAGAGCGCGACATTCACAACGCCGCTCATCGGCGCGCACAACGTGCAGAACCTGGTCGGCGCGATAGCGTGCGCATATGAGCTTGGAGTGCCGCTGGAGGATATGAGGCGTCCGCTGATGCGGATGAAGCCGGTGGAGCACCGTATGCAGCTCATCGAGCGCGGCTCTGTGACGATAATCGACGACGCGTACAACTCGAATCCCGCTGGAGCGCATGCGGCGCTTGAGACGCTCGGACTGTTCGACATAAAGCGGGTGCTTGTCACGCCGGGAATGGTCGAGCTTGGCGCGCGCGAGGCGGAGCTGAACCGTGAGTTCGGCGCGGACGCAGCGGCACACTGCGATGCCGTGGCGCTTGTGGGCGAGGCACAGACCAAGCCGATATACGAGGGGCTTGTCGGCGCGGGCTTTGACAGGGAGAACATCTTTGTCGCGGATACGCTCGGCGACGCGATGAAATGGGTATATTCACTCGGCGGTGAGAAGGTCATCCTTCTTGAGAACGATCTGCCGGACAACTATTAGGAGGAGATTGCGGATGAAGATAAGGGTAGGGCTGTTTTTCGGCGGACGGAGCGTTGAGCACGAGGTGTCGGTGATAACCGGACTTCAGGCTCTCGCGAACATGGACACCGAGCGCTTTGAGGTCACGCCGATATACATTACCAAGCAGTCGGCGCTGTATGTGGGAGAGGACATAGGCAAGATCGAGGCGTACCGCGACATTCCGGCGCTGCTCAGCCGCTCGACGCGCATGACGCTCGTAAATGACGGCGGGCGCGTGTACATGGTGCGCCATCCCGCAAAGAAGTTCGGCAACAACATACTCGGCGAGCTGGACGTCGCTCTGCCCGCCGTCCACGGCACGAACGTAGAGGACGGCACGCTGCAGGGATACCTGAACTTTGTCGGACTGCCCTACGCCGGATGCGACATCCTTTCGAGCGCGGTCGGTATGGACAAGTTCGTTCAGAAGTGCGTGCTGAAGGAGAGCGGTATTCCGGTGCTCGACGCGCTGCGCCTGTCCGCAAACGACACGTCGGCGGTCGAGAAAATAGAGGAGAAGTTTGAATATCCGGTTATCGTAAAGCCGATAAACCTCGGCTCATCGGTTGGCATATCGGTCGCGCACGACCGCGCGGGACTGGAGGATTCGCTCGAGCTGGCGTTTGAGTTTTCCGAGCACGTCCTGGTCGAGCACGCGATAACCGAGCTGACCGAGATAAACTGCGCGGTGCTCGGCGACGAATACGGCGCGCAGGCAAGCGTATGTGAGCGCCCGCTCGGCTCGGACGAGATACTCAGCTACGAGGACAAATATGTCGGCGGAAACTCGAAGGGCACAAAGTCGTCCGGTGGGTCGAAGGGCATGGCGACGCTCGGCCGCGAGCTGCCCGCAAACATTCCCGACGAGCTGCGCGACCGCATACAAACGCTTGCGGTGCAGGCATTCGGCGCGCTTGGGTGCAGCGGCGTCGCACGCATCGACTTTATGATTGACGATGCTAGCGGCGAGCTTTACCTGAACGAATTCAACACCATCCCCGGCTCGCTCGCGTTCTATCTGTGGGAGGCCGGCGGCATGAGCTACAAAGAGCAGCTCAGCCGCATGATAGATCTTGCGCTCGCGCGCGCTCGCCGCGAGCAGTCGATAAACTTCTCGTTCGACTCCAACATACTGGCAAACGCCAGCTTTGGCGGAAGCAAGGGCTCGAAGGGAGCAAAGGGCGGCAAGCGCTGAACGACAGATTACAAAAACGGAGCTGTTCGTGGGAACAGCTCCGTTTTCAGCACTTGTCGCATATGTTATGCAAATCGTTTTCGACCGGTTCGACCGCGTCGTAGCGCGATATCTTATGGTTGAGCCGCTCGAGTGCCGAATTCATGTCGGCGATGTGTTCCTTCAGCTTTTCGCGCTGGTCGATAAGTATCTGTTTGCGCTCCTCAAAGGTGCCGTCGCCCTGCTGGAACAGCGCGACATAGCGCACGAGCGCGTCAATCTGGACGCCGGCGCTTCGCATGCACTTTGCAAGCTCTATCCACCGACAGTCGCCTTCGGTGTAGTTGCGGATGCCGCCGTCGGTGCGTCCGACCGCGGGTATAAGGCCGATGCGCTCGTAGTAGCGAAGCGTGTCGGCGGAAAGCTCATATTTGCGTGAAACTTCTGCGATGGTCATTTGCGGGTGTACCTCTTTTCGCGTGTCGTTGATATAAGTATAGACCCTTGAGTAGACTCTAAGTCAAGTGGTTTCGACAAATTATTTGCAAAACAAGGGCTTGACAATCAACGAAAAACTGGTATAATACATTGTGCGTGCGAAGCGCACATATATGGAGAGGTATCGAAGTGGTCATAACGGGGCTGACTCGAAATCAGTTTGCGTGAAAGCGCACGCGGGTTCGAATCCCGCCCTCTCCGCCAAAAAAGAAACCCTTGCAATTGCTCGGAAAGCGAGTTGTTGCAAGGGTTTTCGTTAGTTCTGCTCCTGACATTGAAATACATTCAAAAGCGCAAAAATGCACTAATTCCATCGTATAAATATCGTACGCTGTGCGATTATCGGAACTGCTCGTCAAGCTCATCCGCCGCACTCTTGAGCCGTGAATCTCGAACGTGAGTGTATACGTCCTGTGTCATAGCGGCGGTCGAGTGACCGAGCCAGTACTGCGCGATTTTGAGGTCTACGCCGCGTTCGTGTAGCATGGTCGCATAACTGTGCCGGAGCTGATGCGGTGTTGCCGTTATACAAAGCTCGTCGCAATACTTCTTCCAGCGCCGGAAGAATCGCGTCTCTGTCATCGGCGACTGTCCACCGTCAACAGAGAAGATATACTCGTCTGGAGCACCTCCGTCCAGCAGAACCGAACGTAGCGGTGCGAGAATCGGAACATCGCGCACGCCCGCAGCGGATTTCGGCTTTTTGATTTGGGCGTACTTGCCGTCTGCGTAGTCTGCGCTCTTGGTAACGTGTATGACCAGGTTATCGAGGTCGATATCCGCCCAAGTGAGCGCGAGAGCCTCGCCACGTCGCAAGCCAGTATAGAGCAGCAGATAGGGGAGCAACCACACATCGGGATTATCACGAATCTTTTTCTCGACCTCCGGATCTGCCGCGAGTCGACGAGTCGACGATCTTCCTTCAGGCGCGGTGACGCGAGCACAAGGGTTATAGTCAAGGTCGTAGCTATCGCAAGTTACTCCGTGCTCGCATATTTGCCGGATAACCTGCAAATACGACTTGATGGTCTTAGTTGTAAGACCTGTCCTTGCAAGACGCTTGAGGTAGTTTCGTATCTGCTGAGGGGTGATGCCACGAATCGGTTCGTCGCCAAATTCGTCAACGATAACCCGGTATATGGACTTATAGCCCTTGAGCGTCGACGGCGCGACGGTGTCACAGATCTCATTCCACCATTCCTCGGCGACGACGTTGAAGGGTCTGCCTTTCTCCGATTGCTCGCGATAGTTCATGATTTTCTCGTCCACCTCGCGAATGGTGCGTCCGTAGAAGTGGACGAGCTTCCCAGTACGGGAATCGGTGCGGCAGGCTTCATAAAGCCCGCTTGGGCGTTGATAATACTTCTTTTTGGGCATAGGTGCTCCTTTCTGGTTGCATCCTCACGCCCAACGTGATATAATACAAGCGCGAGGATTGCTTCGGCTGTGGTAGCTTGATGATATATCCCGCTCCGTCTCCCTTGGTGTTCCAGCACCGGGGGAGATTTTTTATTTGTTAGCCGAGAAGATACGACAAATTGGCGGTGGGGGTATCGACGGTTATTTCGCCGTCGCGCACAACGAGAATCGGTAATCCGGCATCGGTGCCGAGATACGCAAAAGATATATCGGTAGCACCGAGCTCGTCCATGTAATCGCGCGACAACTGATACATATTCAGCGCGTGCTCTTTTATACCGTCCCAGAAATCAATGAATTCTTCACGATATGCAGCACTCTTCTTGGCGGCGTCGACCATGTCGTTTACACCTTCAAGCGTTTCAATGAGCGAAATGGTGTTCTCACTTTCCGCGTACCTGAATGTGATAATGTCAGATGTGGAGTAAGGCGTAGAGATGGTCTCAAGAATTTCATCAACCGAAAGCGGTTTCGCACTCGCGTTTGCATCTTCGGATGGCGAAGGCTCGGCACTTTCGGTTGCCTCCGTGGACGGCGAAGGCTCGGCACTTGGCGCGGAGCTGACGGCAGTTTCTCCGTCGCCACAGGCACAGAGGGACAGGAACAGGGCAGAGATGAGCAGTAGGGACAGGATTCGCTTCATGGTCAGTTCCTCCGAAATTTGCAGATAATCCCGCAAGCGTCGTAGTAGGCGAGAGCACGACGGACGAAATCCTCGGTGACCTCGAAGTGTTCGGCGAGCTCCCACGGCTCGGTGATACCTTGTCGAGCCGCTGCGCGAAGTTCGTCCAGCGGCAACAACTCGCGGATAGCCCAACGATTGGCTCGATTTTCACATCTTTCGCGCGTCTCAAAGGGCGAGTTGGCAAAGTATAGACTGCCGGTTAAGTGGTGACCAATTTCATGCGCCAGTGCGACTTTACGTTGGCGCAGCGGGCGAGTCCGTCTCCGATCGAGTACAATATAGTCTCCGTCATTGTACTGGATGGCAATAGCAGCGTTTTGTTTTAACGTGACGGGCACTATACCTATACCTTCATCGTCGGCGACCGCCAGAAGCCGCTTTATAGTTTTCATAGCCTATTCCTTACTTCGTCTAATCTTTGTTTTTGTCTTTACTTGCGATTATCGCGTCGATGGCTGTACGGAGATCATCGAGATCATCTTCGGTTATCTCTGCGGCTGCATCCCCGAACAAAGCAAACTTAACAACCGGAGTAAACTGAGGATCAAAGCCGTCCCGCCGCTCACGGGGCGGCTCTTTTTTTGTGCTTGTGGGAGTTGTCACTTGGGCGTTGTCGTCTGACTCATTCGGCATCAGAAAACCCAACAAAGACGGGCTAAGACCATGAGAACAAAAGTAATCATAGAGTTTGCGCTTTGTGAAATCACTCGGGACAGAGCCTTTTTTCCATCTGTTGACGCTTGGCTTGCTAATCTTTGCGGCAACGGCGACGGCAGAAGCGGACTCGTTCAGTCGAGCGCAACACTTAATGTATTCGTCATAAAACACAATTTACACCACCTTGATTTGTACAGTTTAGCCAAAGATAAATAAGTTTACAAATATCACTTGACAAGTCAGTTACTAAAGTTTACAATGATAACGCAAGGCGAGAACAGCCAAACGTTGAACGGAGGAACAGAGGATGAAGTACATTGTAGAAATCAAAAACGGCAAGTACCCGCTGACCTATATCACCGAAAATCCGACAGATGCACTTAACTGTATCCTGGAGCGTTGGAATGATCTGCCGACGTTTGATTCCACAGCCGCGCTCATAAATGTGGCAAAAGTCGCTAATGAGGGGCTTACAGCTGAAACGGATCTGTACAGCATCAAACGTGCCGATATGGTGATACCTATGATAACGAAGGAGCATAACCATAACAAATACTGAAATCGGAGATATCATCGTCGAGTAGGGTCATCGGAGCGACCGACGAGGTAGTCCAGCGACACGTCGAAGTAGTCGGCTAACGCGATGAGAACGAGCGCAGAAGGAACAACCTTTCCGTATTCGTATTTCTGGTATGCCTGTTCTGATACGCCTATACCATTCGCGGCTTGCTTTTGGGTGAAACCCCGTTCTGAACGGACTTTTTTGAATTGAAGAGCGAGGTTGTTCATGGCAACACCTCCAAAATTTTTTCCATTTGAGGGTTGACACAGCAAAAATGATGTGCTAATATAGCCTCGATAACACAGCAAATTTGATGTGTAATCTCAGAAAGAGAGGACGAAATGAACATGAGAATACGGTCGGCTCGTGAAAGACTGGGCAAGACACAGGCGCAGGTCGCCAAGGAGGCGAAGATCTCCGAGATAGCCTATCAACGGTACGAGTACGGCAAATCGAACCCTTGCGCTGCTACGGCGATACGGATAGCGGAAGCGCTCGGAAGCACGGTAGAGGAGCTGTTCAAGGATTGACGGGAAAGGTCGTGATGCAGTGCAGAGGTTCGCCGAATTTACGGAGTGCATACCGTCCGTTGCCGGGCGGCAGGGCGATGGTTCACCTCGCTTGTAAAGTTTGTTTCGGTGCTGAACTTGTCTGAGAGCTGATCGAAGAAGCTTGTGTCAGGGGCAAGCGACTTGAAGAAGTCACCGCCGTACTTTGCAAAATTGGTCAGCTCAGTGGTTATGTTCTTCATATCGGTTTCGTCGATAGGCATCCACGTTGTTACTCCGCCGTAGGCGGGAGCGAATCGTTTCCGTTCGCTTCTTGCGGTCACCCGCAAGGTCAGACTGTGCCTTCATCTCGTGTGGGCGAGATGCTCCGTGTCCAGTCGTTACACCTTCCGATGTTAGTCGGCTTGGCTCGGCGTTGTCTGCACTACACCATGACCTTTCAATAGAATATCCGTTCGATGCCGTTAACATTATACACCATTGTGTAAACATTTGCAACATTTTTTTTGAGGAGGTGAAAAAATGCCTGAGAAGTGGACTGGCGAGGTAATTGCGATTATGCATGTCAACCGTATCACCTATGACGTGCTCGCCAAGAAGTTGGGTGTGACGAAGGGCTATATCAGCCAAATCCTGAATGGTTACAGGAATCCTTCGGGTGCGGAAAATCGATTTAGGGCAGCGGTGGATGAGCTTGTCAAGGAAAAGTCGCAAAGCGCTTGACCGATATATCAATTTTAATCTGGGAGGTAGGTGATATCAATGGGAACAAGAGCGACGAAAGCGGCGGGAAATCGCTACTATCAGGCGAGAATGGCAGCCGCATCGTACGATGAGCGACTCAAAAGCCGCGAGGGCGCGGCGGAGCTGCTCGGCATACATCCGTCTACACTGTCTGACTACGAACTGGGACTTACAAAGGTAATGCCGGTTGACGCAGTAATGCGGATGGCGGAGCTGTACAACGCGCCGGAGCTGAGGAATTACTACTGCCGCATGGAATGTCCGCTCGGAGCGGATTGCGTGCCGGAGCTATGCGACGACGGCCTTGACCGTACGGCGTTGAAGATCCTCGGCGCGCTCGCCAGAGGGGACGAGGTGAAGGACTCGCTGTTAGATATCGTGTCGGATGGCAAGATTACGCCGGATGAGCTGCCTCGTATGGAGCAGATAACCGACTATCTCGATAAGGTTTCTGCGGCGGCTGCGGAGCTGAAGCTCTGGGTTGAAAAGCACAAGGGCAAAATCGTCCACGAATGAGGAAGGAGCGCAGTATGGTAACGATTGAAACAACTAAACTCGGGGATGTCCACGTCGGCGGAGCGTTCGAGTACGACAACCTTTCGATGATAAAACTGGCGGATGTCAAAGACGACAACGTGCTCGCGGTTTCCAAGGGAATTACGATACATGGGATCCCATTCGACAATATCAGAAATCTGAGGCGGGAGCACAACCGCTATTACGGTAGCTATCTGGCTAACACCCTCAGCGAGTGGTGTCAACACTGCCACCAGATGCTGTATCGTGTAGCGGTGGCGACGGCGCCGGAGTACGACGCGTTTTCGGAGTACAAGCCCGCGCAGTGGGAGGTCGTAAAGGTCCGCATCCTGTCGACAAATGAGATTGTGCGCTATCAGCATCTCATCCGTACATTCTGTGACAATCCTCAAGCGTCTTGTTGGACCTCTACTCCGATTCACGACGTGGATCAAGGCAAGGTTCGGGCTGCCCAGGTTTGGCACGCACCCAGCGGTGCGAAGCTTGCTCCCTACGACTTTTCGGCAGATAGCCCGATGGTCTACAAGGACGGAGGAGTCAACATCTGTTCGTGGACGGTGAACCTCGTAGACATGAATGCCCGTGCTGCGTTCATCCTTCCGGCTGACATTGAGGTAAGTGCAAAACGCGAGATTGCGGAGGAAACGACCCAGTAAACTCAATAGGAATGCGCGTGTGCGAGGGCATGATGCTACAACCCGTGAAGGTGGCGCTGCTGTTTGCTGTTCAGCGGCGGGATGCTGGCCATGCATTTGTGACGACACACCAACGCGAATGATGCCCTCTCACACGCGCATTCCGAACCGTGCAATGGGTTGAAATCGGGGTAGCCTATCAGCCTACTGTCCAACCGACTAACCGATCCATTCAAGTCAGATGATGATGCTACATTGAAAACCTCCAGTTTTCATCAGGCTACCCCGATTTCAACTCATTGCGCAATAATTAATTGAAGAAAAAGCAGACAAAGACCGTGAAATCCTTGTGCCGTAAACGTTTTCAATCTGCTGTTAAATTGCACATTGAATATTAATTGACCAAAATTTGAATACGAAAGGGGCAAAGCATATGTCACGAGAGAAAGAGGGCTTCCGCGAGCAGCTTGCTCGGCTGGATGAACGGTTTCCCGACTGCGAGGCGCTGTCGATAGACGAGGCATCGAGGTATACCGGAGTTGATCGCCGCACGTTGGTCAAGACGCCCGGATTCCCCGTCGTCAAGTACGGCGATGGTCGCAGCCGATACGGCGGAGCTTACCGTGTCGCGAAAGTCGCGCTTGCGAGATTCCTCGTAGGGTAGAAAGGAGATCGAGAAGATGAAAGGTGTTGTAATCGGTCAGAATGGCAAGGTTGAGGTTAAGAACTTCGGTGAGCCGTTGCACGAGACAGTCGGAGAAGCGGTCGGCGGATACATCGAAACAGTCCATCCTCGCGGGCTGCCGGAACCGTATCTGCTGGTCTGCGATGAGAATGCTCGATTTAATCCAGACCGCAATACCAACTGGATAGCAAGCTACTGGTACGGTGTCTCCATCCACGGTATCAATATCCTGGGCAATGTGGTCGTAATGAAAGATGGCTATATTAATGGTGAGCCGGACATCGTTGGGCTTGATGACGGAGACATCAAGCAGATAAAGGGTCTCATTGCTCATGCATCACGAGTTCTTAAGTTGCTCCGTGGTAAGGAGGTGTGGCAATGAGAGTTTGTGAGCTCTTACCGACGCTGTTCAGCGGTACGTGCGTGGCGGTGGCTACGTCACTTAGAGATAAGCCCCTCTGTACGGGCTACGCGTCGGACTTGACGGCTTCAGGTATGTTTGCAGGCAGCCGCATCCGCAATATTATCCCTGAGAATATCGAAGGCGAGAATGGCATCAGGATTCTTGTAACGGATGGAGGTGTGAGCAGATGAAACTCGGCGAATTGATGAAAGCATTTAGCCTCGATGAGCAGATTACAGTCATTGACAGCTTGAGTGGTGACGAACTTGAGTATTCCGTGCGAGACGTCCCGTTTAGGCTGTGCGAATCAGAAGTAGTCGAGGCGAGCGGTTCTTTTACCGTAACCGTCAGGAGGGCAAAAGCATGAGAACTTTTAAAATCGCGTTTGCGGCGCTCGGTTGGCTTGGATTTATCGCGGCGATAGGCTTCGCGGGAGATCCTGCTCCCGAATGTATGATAAGTGTTTGGGGACAAATCGCTGGGATGTTCGGCGGCGTGGTTGCGATGGCGGTCGGATATTACGGCACGACGCGGTACACAAAAAAGAGCCGCCACTGCAAGAGTGGCGGCAGAAACAAACATTACTACATCAACAAACTTATTATACCAAATGCTGAGGGGCGCGTCAAGCCCCGGAAAGGATAATGCGAAATGAGTGAGCGGTCATACTACAGTGCTTGCCCCAATTGCGGCGCGCTGCTCGACCCGGGTGAACGCTGCGATTGCGAAATACATGAGGGCGGTGAGAACAGGACGTTGCCATCGTCGACGGTCGTGCGCCGCCGCGAAGCATACCACACGAGCAGAACCACAATACCACAGCGAAAGGAAGATTGAAATGACGCTGAAACTGATAACTAAACACGCGTGCTCACTTTGCGGCAAGGTGTTCGACGATGAGGACCAGGCAATCTGTTGTGAGAAAGGGCACGCCTTCATCAACATGAATGTGCCAATCGTGGTGAGGTACTCACCGAATAAAAACATGCCGATGTGGCTCGATGTCGAAATGGACGACGGTTCAATCTGGCGATTCCAGACAATTATTTGTATACGCAAACCACAGATACGCTTGGAGGCCACACACACGGAGACCGAGCAGAAGACTGAACCGGATAATAACCCGGACGCGAAATGATGAAGTGCGCAAGATTTTACTGCGATCACAGACGCGGCAACTACTGCTGCGCAACGTGCGAAAAAGGGTGTTCAAACCGTTGCTTGAATGACCCGAAAAAGTGCGGGTTATCAAAAGATTGCACAACCGCCCGCGCAAAAAGAAAATCAGGAGGTACACAAAAGTGAAAATTTTGAATCTCACGCTCAATAACTTTCAAGGAATGAAAGATGCCCATTTCGAGTTCGGAGACGGTGTTACCGACGTGTTCGGCGACAATGCCACCGGCAAGACCACGCTTTACAACGCCATAACGTGGCTTCTGTTCGATTGCGCGAGCACCGGGGCTAAGGGGTTCACGCCCAAGACCAAGACGGCGGATGGCGATGCTCATAACCTCGAGCACTCCGCCGAGGCGACCTTCGAGCTTGAGGATGGACGCATCATCACGATGAAGAAAGTGTTCCACGAAGTTTGGAAACGCAAGCGAGGTGCGGCTTCCGAGGAATTCAGCGGACACACCGTCGACTACTACATAGACGGCGTTCCGGTTAAAGAATCGGAGTATCTCAACCACCTTAGCGCTGCCGGAGGCGGAATCGAGCAGATGAAGCTGCTCACCATGCCGGACGGCTTTGCCGAGCGGCTGCCGTGGGAGCAGCGCCGCCGTATTCTGCTTGAGATATGCGGCGACGTCTCGGACGACGACATCATCGCCGCACAGCCGGAACTTACGGATTTGCCTGCCGTGCTTGAGATCCCCGGCAGCTCATCGAGACGGTACACGGTCGAAGAGTATCGCAAGATTGCCGCTGCAAAGAAGTCCGAGATTAACGCGAAGCTGAAGGCAATCCCGGAGCGAATAGACGAGGCGGGACGTGCACTCAGTCAGCTCGATACAGTACTGGGCGGCAAGGACATTCCCTCAATCGACGCCATGATAGAGAGCGGAAACCGCGAGCTGAACAGTCTGATGGATGAGCGCAGCGCCGCCGCAGATGCCGACACCGAGAAAGCGGAGGCGAAGCGCCGCCTCGTAGAAGCACAGCTTGCGTTTGCGACGGCAAAGTCCGAGCACGAGAAGAAGCAGAACGAAGAGCTTGAAGCTATCCGCGAGCGGTCGCGGGAACTGACCGACAACCTCGCCATAGCTCGCAGGCATGAGTCGGAAGTCTCAGCGAAAATCGCCGAGATGAAGAAAAACGTCGCCGAGATGAAGGCTAAGCGCGAGGCACTGGTAGCCGACTATTCGGCGATACAGCACGAGCAGTGGGACGACGGTCGCGGAATCTGTCCGACCTGCCACCGACCGCTGCCGGAGGACGAAATAGTGAAGCTGAAGCAGGAGTTCAATCTCCGACGCTCGGAGCGCCTGACGGCACTCAATGAGCGCGGAAAAAGCGAATGCAGTCAGCAGATGATAGCGGATGCCGAGGGTAGTATCACGACTCTTGAGGCGGAACTCGCGAGAGCCAAGACGACAGTGTTAGAGTGCGAGAACAGAGTTTATGGCGCGGAAAAAGTGCAATATGGCGTACCAGGCTTTGCATCCACGCCGAGAGGCGAAGAGCTGCAAGCCGACATTGACCGTCTGACGGCAGAGTTAGAGGCTATATCCTCCGGCGAGAACCCGCGCATCGTAGAGCTTGACACGAAAATCAAGCAGTGTCGAGACACTATCGCCGATATGATGCAGGAAAAGGCGCGGGTTATGCAGCGGGCGTCCACGGAAGAACGCATAGCCGAGCTCGAGGCGGAGGAAAAGCAGCTCGCTGCGACCTACGAGGAACTCGAACGCGGGATTTACCTCTGTGACCAGTTTATACGCGCAAAGGTTGGAAAGCTTACCGACCGCATCAACGGACGGTTCAAGTCGGTGCGCTTCCGGCTGTTCAACGAGCAGATAAACGGCGGTCTCAAAGAGGACTGCGAGGTGATGATACCGGACAGCACCGGAAGGATGGTTCCATACGCCTTTGCAAACAATGCGGCGCGAATAAACGCGGGCATGGAGATTATCCGCGTCCTCGGCGACCACTACGGCGTCCGAATGCCGGTGGTGGTAGACAACGCCGAATCGGTGACAGCCCTCAACTGCGAGGGACTGCAAGTAGTGAAGCTCATCGTGTCAGCGGCTGATAAGACGCTACGCGTGGCTATAAATTAAATCAGGAGGTACAAGACAATGGCAGTAACAACAGAACTTATGGAAGCTAACAAAGAACAGGAATCCAAGCAGCCGGGGAAGCTTTCGGCAAGCAAGCGGTTCGAGGAAAAGATTGTCGCGGAGTTCAGCGGCGGGGTTGGCAATCTGCAACTGAGCGACTTTCAGCGTCAGCTTATCCAGGGCTACTTCATCGGCATCGACCGCGCTCTTGCCAAAGCGGAAGAAGAGCGTCTCCGTAAGAACAAGAACAACAAGGATCACAAGTACGACAATGACCTGCCCGTGACCTGGGCAAATGTCAACATGAGTGACCTTGCCCGCGACCTTGTGCAGATGGCGCGAATCGGCCTGGACATGATGCAGAAGAATCATCTGTCGCCGATCCCCTACAAGAACAACAAGGCGGAGAAGTACGACATCGTTCTGATGAAGGGGTATAACGGCATCGCCTACGAGGCGATGAAGTACGCACTGGATGTCCCGACAAGCGTCACCGTCGAGCTGGTCTATAGCACTGATAAGTTCCGTGTTTTGAAAAAGGGCAGGGACGTGCCATATGACAGCTATGAGTTCGAGGTCACAGAGCCGTTTGACCGTGGAGAGCTCAAGGGTGGCTTTGGCTACATAGAGTTCGGTAATCCGACAAAGAACAGATTGGTATTTATGAGCCGCAAGGATATTGAGAAGCGCAAGCCGCAGTACGCGTCAGCAAACTTCTGGGGCGGCGAACAGAAGATCTGGGAAAACGGCAAGCAGATCACAGTAGAAACCGAGGGTTGGTACGACGAGATGTGCTACAAGACCCTTGTCCGAGAGGTTTACAGCGAGAAGAACATCCCGCGTGACCCTGCGAAGATAGACGACGCATATCGTCACGCCAAGCTCCGCGAGGCGGAGTTCGCTGCGATTGAGGCAAAGGCGGAGATAGTCGAGAACGCCAACGGCGAGCTGATAGACGCTACTTTCCGTGACCTCGACGAGCCGACGACTTCCGTCGCCGAGCTTCCCACGGCGGACATCGGCGTGGATGAGGACACCGGAGAGGTCGTAGCGCCAGAAGAAACCGACGACGAGAAAACCAAGAACGACCCGCAGATGGCGTTCTAACGATGGATATAAAGATTCTGGCGTCTGGTAGCAAGGGCAACGCCTACACCGTCTCGGACGGTGAGACGACCCTGCTGTTGGACGCGGGGATATCGCTCCAACGTATACGCGAGGGTATGGGCTTCAGACTACGCGAGGTGACGGCGGCGCTAATAACTCACGAGCACCAAGATCACATTTTCGCGGCGCAGAAGCTCGCGGCGTATGGCGTGGATGTATATGCCAGCGCAGGAACAATCGCAGCGGGAGGCTTGAGCGGTCACCGAATCCATATGGTGACCGCAAGACAGCCGTTTGACGTAGGCACATTTCGCATTTTGCCGTTTGAGGTAGAGCATGACGCCGCCGAACCTTTAGGCTATCTGTGCGCATCCAAGACGGGCGAGAAGCTGCTTTACGTCACCGATACATACTTTGTACGCTATCGGTTTAAGGGGTTGACGCACATCATGGTCGAGTGCAACTACTCCGAAGAAAGTCTACGCCGAGCGGTAGAGGGGCGATACACCCCGATTGAGAGAGTGCCAAGACTTATGCACTCGCACATGAGCCTCGAGACCCTGAAAGGTATGCTCGAGGTTACAGACCTAAGCAGGGTACAGCAGATTTATCTGCTGCATATGTCGGACGATAACGGAGATAGCGGTCAGTGTCGCGACGAGATAGCGCGGCTGACCGGAGCGGAGGTATATGTGTGCTGAATAATGCAACGATTATGGGGCGACTGGTTCGCGACCCAGAACTACGATACACGCAGCAGGGTACGGCGGTGACAAGTTTTACCGTAGCGGTCGACCGCGATTTCAAAAACGCCAACGGCGACAGAGAGGCGGATTTCATCAACTGCGTGGCGTGGCGCCAGACGGCGGAGTTCACCCGCAAGTGGTTCCAGAAGGGGCGTATGATCTGCGTGGTCGGTTCGATTCGGACGCGCCGCTACGCAGACGATGACGGCAAAAACCGATATGTGACGGAGCTCGTCGCGGACAAGCTGAGTTTTTGCGGGGATAGGGCAAAAGACGACGCGCCGGATGGGGTCTTGCCGCCTTCGGCAGAATTTGAGGATTTGCCGGATGATTACGATGACGGCGAGCTGCCGTTTTAAGAGGAGTGATGGGCGTGGCACGAAGGGATCAACCATATTTGCCGCTCTATGTCGCCGACTTCCTTACGGATGAGCGGTTGCGCGAGTGCAGCGCGGAGAGCGTAGGGGTATACATTATGCTCATGTGCGTGATGCACAAATCTCAGGACTATGGCTCAATTTTGCTCAAGCAAAAGGACAAGCAAAATTCAGAATTTTGCTCAAGCAAAAACGCAAGCAAACTTTCGGATTTTGCTTGCAAGCTCGCGAGGCAATTGCCCTACTCAACCGACACAATCGAACGTGCGTTAGAAGAACTCGTCGACGAAGGTGTGCTTACGGTAGACGGAGATCGTCTTTTTCAAAAACGTATGGTTAGAGACGGAGAATTGAGCGATATTCGCTCAAAATCGGGGTCTAAGGGTGGGAATAGTTCTAAAAACTCCGATACGACATCTGCCGAGAGTAAGCAAAATGACAAGCAAAATTCAGAATTTGCTTCGGATTTTGCTCAAGCAAAAACGCAAGCAAACTCTGAAAATGAAATTGAAAGTGATTATGTAAGTGAAAGTGAAGATGAATCTCTTGTAAATGGAGATAGGGTCATAGGGGAAGAACCAAGTGAAGTGGTCACGGCTCGATATGACCGTTTTGAGAAGTTCTGGGCGGCATACCCGAACCAGACCGCATACGGCGCAGCAAAAAGGGAGTTCTTTCGCGTCGACCCGGACGACGGGCTACTCGAGGTGATGCTTGCTGCGCTCGATAAAGCGAAAAGGTCCAAGCGGTGGCATGATGACGGCGGTCGGTACATACCGAATCCCGTGAGATGGCTCTCTGAGCAGCGTTGGCTCGACGATGGTATCGAGCCTTTACAGCCGGAGCGCCAAGAGTACACCGACTACGGCGACCGCAATCCGTTCGAGCAGTTTGATCAGAAACAGGGGGTAGCGGCTGATGGATAAGTTGCAGTACATCCGCGAACTGAAGGTGGAGCAGGAACGGGCGGAACGATACCGTCGCAGCATGATGGACTCCCGTTTGCTGACGTCTACGTTTGAGACGGCACAACCCAACCCCACTAACGACCGGGCTATGCGCTTGTGCCGGAGCTATGCGGCACGATTCGACGATATGCTTGCAAAGAACCAGGGCTTACTGCTATACGGAGGGGTCGGGACAGGTAAGACTTTCGCGGCGGCGTGTATCGCGAACGAGCTGTTGGAGCGCGGCATATCGGTGGTTATGACCTCGTTTGTGAGGGTTCTCGAACGGCTGCAGCGGTTTGACGACGCAGAACGCGAACTGCTCGACAAAATGAACGCCGCGAAGCTGCTCATCATCGACGACCTTGGTGCCGAACGGAGTACAGACTATGCGCTCGAAAAGGTCTATCGCGTCGTGGATGAGCGATCCCGTGTGCGATTGCCGATGATTTTGACGACCAACCTTGACCTTAATGAGCTGATGAGTACGAGCGATGTGCGCTATGACCGCATATACGACCGCATACTGGAGATGTGCTATCCGGTGCGGTTCACTGGGCAGTCGTGGCGTAAAACCACAGCAAACAAACGATTCGAGGCGATGAAAAAGTTCCTCGAGAACACCGAAAGCGAAATGAGGTAAAAGATGAGCAGTGTTACATGGAAATACGGAGATTCCGTTGTACTTTCTGATGGAGTATCGGCAATTATTATGCCGTCCAATATGTATCCCAATGAGAAGGCAGAGGAAATAAAAAATATAAGCGCAAGGAGAATGGTCTTTGACCCGATGCCGACTGATGTGCTTCACGCGATGGAGAAATCTGCGATAGAGACAAAAGCTCGTAAGCTATCGTCGGACTGGAGCAAAAAATATCGGATAAGCGCGACCATGCCTGACGGCTCGGTTATCCACGCAGTGTACAGAGAGCAGTTTGTCCGGCGAACCATCCGCAAGGTGGCAGGGGAAACACCCGCAGTGTTGAGTCTTAAGCCAACTAAGTATAGTGACGGCAGAGATATTGCGCTGTTGGTTATCAAGCCCAAAGACGACCTGACAGGGATTTGGGCGGTGGTCATGCCGCTGGATGGTGATGAACATGAACATTGACAAGACAAATGCACCGGAAATGCCGGAGGAGGTATTGGACAATGGGAAGTAAAAAGCATTACAGCGGTAATACCGAAGAATACGCGGCGAAGCTCGAGCGAGTGATGGCTCGCATGGGGGTGGAGTTCTATCAATATGACTGGGCGCAGACCCGAGGTGGTGCAAGCTGCTTTGTGGAGATGCGATACGGCGGGAGGACATATCGGTTCGACAACAGCGCGGTCAAGAGTGCCGATAGCGGGCGTGGACTTGTGTGGGTTAGCGACCTCTTTGCTGCGATCGTACTGTCGCTTGAGGGGCTTGCCCGTGCGGTTGAGCAGGGTATTTTTAGCCTCGATATGCTCCTCGCCGGAGTACCGGCGTTGCCCGAAGCAGTACAGCTTGAACCGTGTATGTTGGCGATGGGGTTCGACCATCGTCCCGAGAGCGTTGAGGAGGTCAAAGAGCAGTATCGCCGCATGGCAAAAATCATGCACCCCGACACCGAAAGTGGTAGCGATGAGGCGATGAGGGCGTTGAACGACAATTACAATGCGGTACTCGAATTGGTCAGAGAAGACTAGGAGATGCAACAATGAGCGATAACGAGATATTCCAGGTTAAGGCTCGACGCTGTAAGCGCTGTGGTGGTCTGCTAACCAGCAAGGACGCGATTGAAGACGGATACGGTCGCATCTGCAAGATGAAAATGCGCCGCGAAGAAGCGGAGCGGGAACTGCTCGAAAATCAGATTAGCATTTTCGGTGGGCAGGAAAGCGAACGGAGGCAAAGGTAGATGATTAAGACACTGGAACAGGGGATAAAAGAAAAGTCCTGTCGCATACGAAGGTACAAAGCTACATTTCGCAGAGGCTACACAGAGGAATATAAGGCTACGATTTATGCAGACGACATTGTAGAAGCGATCAATAACGTATTTGCTGTATACGGAGATATCATGTCTCGTGGGTACAGAATCTCAGAGCTGGAGGAGCTTAACGAAGATGAAAATAGCTAAAAGATGCCCGATTTGCGGAGGCGAACCGCAGTATGTTCACTATTGTATTCCCGGTGCCATGGATGACCCTGATGAAAAATATATTCTTTTAAAGCGTCTGGAGTGCAAGGAGTGCGGTGCTTCGGTTACTGGTCTTGTGATGACCTGTGATGAGGCAGTTGATTGGTGGAATGAAGAAAAAGATGGGCACAGGATTGTTTTGCAGCGTATCGGCACAGAACCTTGTAAATGTGAGCCTAAATCAGACGCAAAAGAGGAGTGACAAAAATGAAAAAGCTTATTTCACTGACAGAAGTACGCCAAGGCCAAGCCTTTGAGTGCTACGGCGAGAGATTTGTACGACTGTCCGAGAATGCAGCCGGCGCGATACTTGTTATTCGCGAGGATGTGCTGCCATGTACCATCCCATTCTGCAATGACGAGAGCGGGGAGCGTAACAACTACAATGGCAGCCGCGTCAACCGGGAGAGTAGCAAGTGGTGCCCACCTTCACTGTACAAGGAATTAGAACCACGTCCGATAGACTTGACCACATTGGACGGCATGACCGATTACGGCATGCCGGTGGTGAATGTCCGTGCACTGACGGTGATGGAGTACCAGCGGTATCGCAGGTACATACCTCCTACATCACAAAGCTGGTGGACAGCAACTGGAACAACTACTGGGCGTTCTCCATCCACTTGCAGCGACGCTGTGTATGCCGTTGATTATGATGGGGTAGTGCGTAGCAAGTACGTTGATTTCTTCGGTATCGCACCACGCCCTGCCCTATACCTCAAGTCCGATACCCTTGTATTTGTGGGCGTGGATGAGAGCGAAGGGTCGGATATCTGCACGAAGGATAAGCTACAGAAAACAATTATGCAGCTAAAGAGCCTACGAAACCACTGCCTCGCATTCGATGATGAAGATTTGGACAGCGTCTGGAAGAAGGACATCGAGGCACTGGACATAGCAGTCCGCGTTCTCGAGAGTCGAGAGGAGGATGCAAGGTGACGAAGGTTAAGGATTTGGAGGGGATTATAGTCTCTCCGATGGGGAGGCGAAAGGATGTCGTGACGGCAAGATGCACACGAGATCAGCGTGGGATGACCCTGTCTCTTGAGCATAAGGGCTTGATGTTTAGCGTTGCGTATGAGGATATCGCCTTACTGATTCAGGAGGCGTGCAATGAAAAATAGACCAATACTATTTAACGGCGAGATGGTGCGCGCGCTGCTGGACGGACATAAGACGGTGACGCGGCGGGCGATAAAGAATATAGACAATACCACAAGATTTATCGAACTTGAAGAAAACCCATCCGTTATTGCCTCAGACAAGCATGGGACAGAATACCCAAAAGAGATAAAAGGTTTGTACGCTTGCTTTGCATCTGATACAGACGTTTTCCCCCTTGTCAAAGCACCATACCGTCCCGGAGACATCCTGTATGTGCGGGAGACGTTCTTTCGGTTTGACGGCGGCGGATATGCGTATAAAGCAGAGTCAAACGCTCGGAGCGAGAAAATTAGACAGGAACTTGGGTATAAGTGGCGACCCTCCATCCATATGCCCAAGAAAGCTGCGCGGATCTTTCTGAGGGTGACGGATGTGCGGGTGGAGCGGTTGCAGGATATTCTTAATGATCCACCGGGGCCAAACAATCAGGTCGTCCGTGAGGGCTGCACCTACGGCTGCGATTTTATATCGACGTGGGAAAACACCATCAAGCCCGCAGACCGCGCCCTCTATGGCTGGGAGGCCAACCCGTGGGT
>CAZBNJ010000011.1:0-46636 GCA_964493515.1 uncultured Oscillospiraceae bacterium
ACCTAAATCTGGCGTGTCTGCCAATTCCACCATACCCGCGTATGCGCAGCCGTGCCTTCGCGCGACTGCTCTTGATACTATCACGCCGAGACGGTCTTGTCAAGCGTCGCGGGACGATCGGCTTCGGACGAGCCGCAGCGCGCGTTCGTACTTGGACAGCCGCTCGCGCTCGAATCCGTACTCATGGATGAGGTGCTCGACATACGGCTCCAGTCCGGTCGGTTCGCCAAACAGCAGCTCGACCTCCAGCTCGTGCAGCGGTTCGCGTCGGTCGCCGGCAACGAGGAAGCCCTTGTCCTCGGTGATGTCCACCAACAGTCCGTTATGAAGCTCAACGACCATTCCGTGGCGGACAAACTCGACGCGGCACTGCTCGACCAGCGGCTTTCCGCCGATGATGTCGCGCAGCTCGCCGGGTGCGCCGTCCTCGATGAGCAGCTCGACGCCCTCATTTATGTCGTTTGCGTGGACCTGCCACTCGCCGCGCGCGAACAGTCCGTTGCCCGAGTCCTCGGCATTGGTCTTGAGCGTGGCGACCGTGCTCTTGCCCTCCTGACGCAGCCGCAGCGACCACCGCCGCGCGGTTATATCGCCGTCCGGCGTGTCGTAGTAGTGCGAGACCATCTGCGTCGGCTCAAGCGTGGAGCGAACATGAGGCGACTCCGAATTGTTCGCAAATACGCCTTCGGCGCCGTCGTCGGTCGGAATACGGAGCTTTGCCTCTATCTCAAGCGGCATCATAAGCCCTCCTTGCTGCTTCGTTATGCTGTCACTACCGAGATTATACACCGAAAACAGAAAAAATTCCACTTCTTTTTTAACTTCCTCGCAAGCTCGACGAATTTTGCCGCGGACAAGCGATATAATCGCGATGTGACGTCAAAAATTTCGTCGTTTGAGACGGGGAAGTGGTGAAGTTTTGAAGGTGATGGAAAAGACGGGCGCGAGACGCCTGGACAGGCAAATGGTCGGCAGAGGAATAAGATGCGCGCTGCGGTTCGCGGCGGGGTTCGTGCTGTCGCAGGGACGCGTATTCGGCGAGGCGACGCCGTTTGGCGTGGCGTTCATCGCGGCGAGCGGAGAGGACGGCGCGGAGGGACTGTGCGGCGCGGCGGGAGCGGCGATCGGCACGCTTGTCGCATGGCGGCTCGGCGACGGATTCAAATATCTGGCGGCGTGCATACTTGCGCTGGTCGCTGCAAAGGCGTTTGCGGGCACGATGCTCGCGGGAACGCGGTTCTTCGGCTCGGCGGTCGCCGCGGGAAGCCTTGCGGTGGTGGGATTTGTGTTTGTGGCGTCGGACGGCTTCAGGATGAACGCGACGCTTGTCTACATATGTGAAGTCGCGCTGGCGGCGGGATGCGCGCTTATCATACCCTTGGCGCTGGACGGCAAAAAGGGAGAGCAGACGCCGCGTGAGCGCGGGCTGAGGGCGGCGTCGCGGCTGCTGTTCACCGCGCTGCTGCTGCTCGGACTGTCCGGCGTGCCATTCTTCGCGGGGATGGCGGTGGGCAGGATAGCCGCGACGGTGCTGGTGCTGTCGGCTGCGGCGAGCGGCGGGATGGGCACGGGCGCCGCGACCGGCGTGGCACTCGGCGCGGTGTTCGACATCGGCGGAGGCGGCGGGTTCTACGCGACCTGCTACGGCGCGGCGGGACTGCTCGCGGGCATTGCGGGCGGGGGAAGCCGGCTGTACGCGGCGATAGCGTATGTGCTCGCGGCGGCGGTCACTGCGCTTGCCGACGGCGCACACTTCTCCGCGCTGTACGAGACGTTCGTCGCGTCGGTGTTGTTTGTGCTGATACCTGCCGACAAGCTCGGCATAGTCGACTTTCTCGCGCCGGAGGAGACCGGCTCGACGGTGGCGGTCGAACGCCGAGAGCTTGCGGCGCGCCATCGGGCGGTGGGCGAACTGCTCAGCGAGACCGCGCGGTCGCTCGTGCCGAATATGCCATCGCCGCCGTCGCCCGACCGCACGATAGTCCGCACCGCCGCGCGGGTCTGCCGAGGCTGCGCGCTGCGTGCGGTGTGCTGGGAGCGCGAGCGTGAGGAGACATTTGCCCAGCTGCGGTCGTCGTCGGGAAAGATATCGGCGCGCGGCGGAGTTGAGGAGGAGGATCTCGCGCCGACCTTCCGCGCGCGATGCCTTCGGTTGGACGAATTCCGCGCGGCTCTGGGCGAGGAGTACCGCGTTTCGCAGATGGAGCGCCGCCGTCAAGCTGAGGACATACGCAGGAGAAGGGGTGTCGCGGCGAGGATGTCCGACGCCGCCGGATACTTTGCGGACACGGCGGACGAGGTGGCGCAGGGGCTTGATTTTGACGGAGAGACGCAGCGGCTCGCGCGCAGGGCGCTGCGGTCGGAAAACTGCGCGGCGGAGCTGTCGGCATACCGACTGCCTAACGGACGGCGGTGCGTCGAGGTGTTCACGGCGCGGCTGTCCTCCGGCGTGCGCGACGCGGTGGGACGGGCGCTGGGCTGCGAGCTGTGCGAGGGACGCGCGACCGAGGACGGGCACATCCTGCTGTATGAGCGCGGTCGGTTCGACGTGACCGCCGCAGCCGCCACCCGACGCAAGCGCGGTTCGGCGAAGAACGGCGACTGCGGCAGCTATTTTGCCGTGCCGCGCGGTCGGTTTGCCTGCGCGCTCGCCGACGGCATGGGCTCGGGCGAGGAGGCGGCGGACGAGTCGATGCAGGCGGTGCGCACGGCGGAGAGCCTTCTCAGCGCCGGATTTGACGCCGCGCACGCCGCAGAGGCGGTGATGGACCTTGCCGCAGAGCGGGAGAGCGCGTCCTTCTCGACGCTCGACCTGTTGGTGGTGGACGACTGGACGGCAAAGGGCGAGCTTGTGAAGCTAGGCGCGGCGCCAACCTATGTCCGCGTCGACGGCAGGGTGGTCAAGGCAAACGGAGCCGAGTCCTGCGCGATAGACGACGCGCGACCGAAGCGCGTGTTGATAAATCTCGCCGACTGCGACCGCGTGGTGCTGGTGACCGACGGCGTGGCGGACGAGGAGGACGGCTGGCTCCGCGAGCTGATAGCGCGGTCGGATGGCAGCGCCGAGGAGCTTGCGCGCGCGATAGTTGCCGATGCCGCGCGCCGCACCGGCGAGACCGACGACATGACCGCGGTCGTGTTTGCGCTTGAGAGATAGGCTTCCACTTTCGGTATAAAATCCCTCCGTGAAGGGTAGCATAACGCTATGGAAGGGGGGACGCGCGGTGGTAAAGGGCGTTTCGCGGCGGGTGGTGGTCGTCCGACCGCAGAAGGGCGATATGTTTGAGCAGGCAATATTCATCGTGCGCGACGGTCCGAGTGAGGGACGTTCCGCGGAGGACATACTGCGCGAGGCGTGCAGCATCGCCGGATCGAACGGACGCAAAAGTCGGATACGGCTGCTGCCGGCGGTGATAAGCGCAGCCGTCGGCGCGGCGAGCGTGGGCATCGCGTGGCTTATCACGGCTTTTATATTCTAAAAAAGAGCCTCCCGTGTCGGGAGACTCTTTTTGCTTGCTCTCTTACTCCACCAGATCGCGGAGCTGCTTGATATAGGTCGTGTTCGCCATCGGGAAGGGGTTGTCGATGATTATGATGTCGTCGATCGGGTTTTCCTCGATGAAGCTGACCAGATCGCCGGACGGCGTGCCGCTGCCGTTGAACTTGCGCGGGTCGACGACATACACCGTCTCGTAGTGATTGACGAGATAGGGCACGAACGCGTTGCCGTAGCTCTCCTTGAGCACGAGCACCGACTTGCCGTTACCGACGTCGGTGGACACCTTTATCAGCGGCTGGTCACCGGACATGAACGCCATGTACTTGTTGCCTATACCCTTGACGGTGGAGCTTATCACATAGCCGTTCCAGGCGGTGGATTCGTTCATCTTGAGGTCGGAGTAGATGCGGGTGGTGAAGTCGCGTATCGGCCGCCAGAAATGCACCTTGTCCGGGTTCTGCTTTATCACCGACGACTGCGGATAGTTCGCCGACCAGTTGTACAGCGTGCCGAGGAAGTCGCCGTCCACCTCGCCCGCCTCCAGCTCGTCCAGCTCATACGGCGTCTCGCCGATGGCGTCCATCACCGCGCGATAGGCGTAGTAGGCGCCGAGCTGTGTCCAGTGGTGGTCGCTGCGGAAGTAGATGTATTCGTCGGTGTGCGGACGCAGCGCGTCGTAGCCGTTTATCGCGACGACGTTCTCGTTCAGATGCTCCTGCATATCCGCGATCGCCGCCTGCTGGTCGAGATTGCCGGTGCGGTACTGCTCGGGCGCGTAGAAGCCTCCGGCGTTCGGCACGACGATGTTTATCACGCGCGAATCGGTGAAGGTGTCGGCGTAGAGATTGACCGCCGCCGCGTACTTCTCGGTTATGCTTGGGGAGTTCGAGTATATCTCCATCGCGCGTCCGCCGGCGATGATTATGCCCTGCGAAGTCTTGACGGCAAGCTCGTTGTTGTCAAGCTCGGGAAGCTGCTCAGGGGTGGGCGTCGGGGTGGGCGACGGCTCGACACTTGGCTCCGCGCTCGGCTCCACGCTGGGGGCCACACTCGGAACGGTCGTGGTCGGCGCGGCGCTCGGTTCGTCGGACGGCGGCGGGGTCACTCCCTCGCCGGTGTCGCCCGAGTGGTCGATGCCGGGTATGACGAGTATGACGTCGTTGTTGTTCGGATCCTCGTCGCTTCCGCCCGGAGCGAAGTAGTACAGCCGATTCAGCTCGCGGTTCTTGGCAAGCAGACTCTCGCGGCGGGGGAAGGTGTCGGCGTAGTAGGTGTCAAACGCGCGCTGCCAGGTGCCGTCGAACCAGCTCGCGGCGGTCAGCGGAGGGGGCGACTGAAAATCGCGCTTTTCGGTCTCGCTGCCGGTCGGGTCGCGGTCGACAAGGCTCCATATCCCGAACACGACGAGCGGGATGACGAAAGCGGCAATGACCACATAGAACCAGCCGTTGCGAGCGCGGCCGTCATAAGAATGTTTTCCCATGTTATCCTCCAAAACGCGTTAGAATCTGAAGTAAAGGAACGGATTGTAGCTCGAACCCGCAAGCGAGATTACGCAGAGCAGCAGCATTGCGGCGTTGTAGGCGACAGCGGGTATCGCGAGCGCCGGCGGCGGTATGACCCCGCGGTCGCTCATGCCGACGAGCACCTTGCCGAAATAGCCGAGCAGCGGTGTTGCGCCGATGAAGCAGATGATGAGCAACGGCAGGTTTTGGACGAGCGACAGCTTTGCCTCGTCGTTTATCAGTCCGCCCGCGCCGAACATCCTTTGCAGGCAGCCGATACCGCTCTGCAGGTCGGTGTAGTAGAAGAACACCCAGCCGACGAGCACCAGGAAGAAGGTCCCCACAAGCCGTATCGGCGAGGGTATCTTCTCCAGCCTTTCAAGTCCGATGAGCTTCTCCGCCGCGAGGAACAGGAAGAACCACAGTCCCCACAGCACGAAGTTCCAGCTTGCGCCGTGCCAGAAGCCGGTCAGCGCCCAGACGATGAGCATATTCAGAAGCTGGCGGGGAAGCCCCTTGCGATTGCCGCCGAGCGGGAAGTAGACATAGTCGCGGAAGAAGGCGCCGAGCGTCATGTGCCACCGCCGCCAAAACTCGGTTATCGACTTTGAGATGTACGGATAGTCAAAGTTTTCGGCGTACCTGAAGCCGAATATGCGGCCGAGGCCGATAGCCATGTCCGAGTAGCCGGAGAAGTCGAAGTATATCTGGAACGCGTAGAGCAGGATGCCGAGCCACGCGCTCACCACCGTGCCGCCGGTTATGCCTCCGTCGAGCAGGGAGGTCGCCGCCGCGCCCGCATAGTTTGCTATCAGCACCTTTTTGCCGAGTCCGCACATAAAGCGGGTCGCGCCGAGGACAAAGCCGCGCGGCGTGGTGCTGCGATCGCTCAGCTGCGGCTCGACCTCCGCGTAGCGCACAATAGGTCCGGCGATGAGCTGCGGGAAGAGGGACACGAACAGCAGGAACCGTCCGAACGACTTCTGCACCTCCACCTTGCCGCGATAGACGTCGATGGAGTAGCTCATCGTCTGGAACGTATAGAAAGATATGCCTATCGGCAGAGTCAGCGAGCTTGTCGGTATCGCAAGCCCGAACAGCGAGTTCAGGTTGCCGATGAAGAAATTCAGATATTTGAAGGCGGCGAGCATCCCGAGGTTTATCACCACCGATAGCACCATGCAGACCTTCGCGGGAGTTTTTCCGCGATATTTGTCTATGACGCGGCCGTTGCAGTAGTCGACCGCCGCGCTGATAAGCAGCAGCACGACCCATATCGGCTCACCCCAGGCATAGAACACGAGCGACATCACGGTCAGCACGATGTTCTTCAGCCGCATCCCGGGCAGTACAAAATACAGTCCCAGCGCTATCGGCAGGAACAAAAACAGAAACGTAAAACTCGAAAAGACCACTTTTCCCCTAACTCCTCAACTTTTCAATCTGGAACGCGATACACTTGCAATCTGTGAAAATACATTATATAATACACAAGCAGATTATATTCTACCACCAATGGTATACAAAAGCAAGAGTGAAAAATTTTCAAAAAAAGAGCAAATTCTCCCTTGACACGCCCGGAAGGGTGTGCTATACTGTTTAAGCGCGTCAAAGGGCGTGCTATGCGATGAAGCGGGAGATTGCCGCAAAAACCGATACTTCGGCGGTGTCGTCGAAAATCGGCGGGCGGGTCACTTTCGTGGAGTATGTCCGATAATCGGGCGGAGCGGAGATGTGGCTATGCTGCGTTGTCGGCTCACCGGGCCGGCTTTATTTATGGCTCGAAGTTGAAACGCGCGGCAAAGTGTACAGATTCTCGCATCCGAATGCGGACATGGTTTGTGCATATCGCCAGACCGAACAAAACATTCTGCATTTATGGAGGAAAGACAGTAATGGCAAAGGAACTCATTCGTATCAGGCTCAAGGCCTACGACCATCAGCTCATCGACCAGGCGGCGGAGCGCATCATCGAGACCGCGACCCGCACCGGCGCGCGCGTAAGCGGCCCGGTACCGCTGCCCACCAAGACCGAGATAATCACGATACTGCGCTCGCCGCACGTCAACAAGGACAGCCGCGAGCAGTTTGAGCGCCGCACCCACAAGCGTCTCATCGACATACTCAATCCGTCGCAGAAGACGCTCGAGGCGCTGACCTCGCTGGAGCTTCCGGCGGGCGTCGCGATAGAGATTAAGCTGTAAGCGAAGCGTGAGCGTAGTCGCGTAGGCGGATTAACGCCAAACAGGCTAACGCCACGAGGAGGCAAGCCCCGCTTGCCCCACAGGGGATTGTCGGTAAGCGTTAAGACGCCGTAACGCGACCAACGCGAACGTGACAATGAAGCCCCGCAAATTTGTTTGTCCCTTGCCCGGATTCTTGCGGTTCGGGCGGGTCAAGTTGGCGGATATAGGGTCCGTCAACCAATAACCTTTTATATAGGAGGAAAGTTCGAATGCAGATGCAGAAAGCCATCATCGGCAAGAAGGTCGGCATGACGCAGATCTTCGACGAGAGCGGTAAGGTCATACCCGTCACCGTTATCGAGGCCGGTCCGTGCGTGGTCACCCAGAAGCGCACGATGGAAAAGGACGGCTATGAGTCGATGCAGCTCGGTTTCGAGGACGTTGCCGAGCGCAAGCTGACCAAGCCGGAAGCGGGACACCTCAAGAAGGAGGACCTTCCGATGAAGCGTCACCTTCACGAGTTCCGCATCGAGGATGTTTCGCAGGTCGATGTCGGCGATATCCTCAAGGTCGACATGTTCGCGGCGGGCGAGTTCGTTGACGTCACCGGCGTGAGCAAAGGTAAGGGATTCCAGGGTACGATAAAGCGTTGGAACGGACAGCGTACCCCGACCTCGCACGGTGGCGGTCCTGTTCACCGTCACGCGGGCTCGATGGGCGCTAACTCCACCCCGTCGCGCATCATGAAGGGCAAGAAGATGCCGGGACACATGGGAGCCGAGCAGGTGACCGTGCAGAATCTCACGGTGGTCAAGGTGGACGCGGAGCTGAACCTCATCGCGGTTCGCGGCGCAGTCCCCGGTCCGAAGGGCGGACTTGTGTATATCAAGAACACGGTCAAGACGCATCGCGAAAAGACCGTCTCGAATGCACCGACCCGCCTCAACCCGCAGAAGGCTTCGGCGCGCCGCTGAGGAAAGGAGAGTTTAGGAAATGCCTAAGGCAACAGTTTTTGATATGGCCGGTAAGCAGGTCGGCGAGATCGAGCTTTCCGAGTCGATATTCGGCATAGAGCCGAACACGCCGGCGATGCACGCGGCGGTGGTCAACCACCTCGCGAACCGTCGTCAGGGCACGCAGTCGACGCTGACCCGCACCGAGGTGCGCGGCGGCGGTCGCAAGCCGTGGCGCCAGAAGGGCACCGGCCGCGCCCGTCAGGGCAGCACCCGCGCTCCCCAGTGGACGCACGGCGGCATAGCGCTCGGACCCAAGCCGCGCAGCTATCGCTACACCATCAACAAGAAGCTTCGCCGTCTCGCTCTCAAGAGCGCGCTGAGCGCCAAGTGCGCGGCGGGCGAGCTCATCGTCATCGACGATCTGAAGATGGACGAGATCAAGACCAAGAGCTTCGCAAGCTTCCTCGGAGCGGTCGGCGCTGACAACGGCGCGCTGGTAGTGACCGCCGAGCCGAAGACAAACGTCATAAAGAGCGCCCGCAACATCCCCGGAGTGCGCACCACCATCGCTCCGGTGCTGAATGTCTACGACGTGCTCGACGGCGACAAGCTCATCGTCGACCGCGCGGCGGTCGCACGCATAGAGGAGGTCTACGCATGATTAAAACCGCTTACGACATAATCAAGCGCCCGATCGTCACCGAGCAGTCGATGGAGTCGGTCGAGAACAAGCGCTATGTGTTCGAGGTCGCCAAGACCGCCGGAAAGATCGAGATCAAGAAGGCCGTCGAGGAGATATTCGAAGTCAAGGTCGCGAAAGTGAACACCATGAACTATACCGGCAAGCTCAAGCGCCAGGGCATGACGCAGGGCCGTCGTCCGAGCTGGAAGAAGGCAGTCGTCACCCTCACGCCGGACAGCAAGTCGATCGAGTTCTTTGAAGGCATGTATTAATAGGAGGGAGGAGTTAAAATGGCGATAAAGAGTTTTAAGCCGACTACGCCGTCGCGCCGTCACATGACAGTGCTCGACTTCTCCGGACTGTCCAAGGTCAAGCCGGAAAAGAGCCTGCTCGCGACGATCAAAAAGACGGCCGGCCGCAACAGCTACGGCCGCATCACCGTCCGTCACCACGGCGGCGGCGAGAAGCGCAAGTACCGCATCATCGACTTCAAGCGCAACAAGGTGGATATGCCCGCCGTTGTTCAGACGCTGGAGTACGATCCGAACCGTTCGGCGCACATCGCGAAAATCAAGTATGAGGACGGCACGCTCGCGTACATCCTCGCGCCGCTCGGTCTCAACATCGGAGACACCGTTCTCAGCTCGCCGGCAGCCGACATCAAGCCGGGCAACTGCCTGCCGATAGAGAACATCCCGCTCGGAACCTTCATCCACAACGTTGAGATGTATCCCGGCAAGGGCGCACAGCTCGTCCGCACCGCCGGCACCGCAGCTCAGCTGATGGCAAAGGAAGGCAAGATGGCTCAGGTCCGTCTGCCCTCCGGCGAAGTTCGCATGATCCCGATGAACTGCCGCGCGTGCATCGGTCAGGTCGGAAACATCGACCACGAGAACGTGCAGGTCGGTAAGGCGGGACGCAAGCGTCACATGGGTTGGCGTCCGACCGTCCGCGGTTCGGTCATGAACCCGAACGACCACCCGCACGGCGGCGGCGAGGGCAAGAGCCCCGTCGGTCGTCCCGGACCGGTCACTCCGTGGGGCAAGCCCACGCTGGGTTACAAGACGCGCAAGAAGAAGAACCGCACCGATAAGTTTATCGTGCGCCGCCGCAACGCCAAGTGAGGGAGGTAACTGAAAAGCTATGAGCAGAAGCGTTAAGAAAGGACCTTTTGTTGCACCCGAGCTTATGAAGCGTATCGTTGCGATGAACGAGTCGGGCGACAAGAAGGTCGTTAAGACTTGGTCGCGTGCCTCGACGATATTCCCGCAGTTCGTCGGACACACGATAGCCGTCCACGACGGGCGCAAGCACGTCCCGGTCTACGTTACCGAGGACATGGTCGGCCACAAGCTGGGCGAATTTGCTCCGACCCGCACCTTCCGTGGACATGCGGGCAGCAAGACCTCGAAGTAAGGGAGGATAATATGGAAGCAAAAGCAACGCTTAAATATTTGCGAATCTCCCCGCGTAAGGCGCAGATAGTCTGCGACCTCATCCGCGGAAAGGACGCCTCCACTGCCCGTGCTATCCTCATGCAGACCCCCAAGGCTGCGAGCGAGGACATCATAAAGCTGCTGGACAGCGCCGTCGCAAATGCCGAAAACAACCACGATATGGATAAGGAGAAGCTGTTTGTCAGCTATATCCACGTCGGCCCCGGCCCGATACTGAAGCGTATCCAGCCGGTCAGCCACGGACGTGCGTATCGCATAAACAAGCGCACCTCGCATATATCCATCACGCTTTCGGAGAAGGAGTAAGGGTATGGGACAGAAAGTAAATCCGCACGGCCTGCGAGTTGGCGTCATCAAGGATTGGGACAGCCGCTGGTATGCCAGTAACGAGAAGGTCGGAGACCTGCTCGTCGAGGATCAGTTGATCCGCAACTATCTGAAGAACAGTCTCTATGCCGCCGGAATCCCGAAGGTGGAGATAGAGCGTGACAGCGCCCGCGTCCGCGTGTTCCTGCACTGCGCTCGCCCGGGCATGGTCATAGGCAAGGGCGGCACCGAGATCGAGGTTCTTCGCAAGAAGATCGAGGATCTCATCAAGAAGCCGGTCGCGCTGAACATCATCGAGATACGCAACCCCGACCTCAACGCCCAGCTGGTGGCGGAGAACGTCGCGGCGCAGATCGAGAAGCGCGTCAGCTATCGCCGCGCCATGAAGCAGGCCATCGGCCGCGCCATGCGTATGGGCGCTCGCGGCATCAAGATCTCGGCTTCCGGCCGTCTGGGCGGCGCCGAAATCGCCCGCTTCGAGCACTATCACGAGGGTACCATTCCGCTGCAGACCATCCGCGCCGACATCGACTACGGCTTTGCCGAGGCGAAGGCGACCGGACGTATCGGCATCAAGGTTTGGATATACAAGGGCGAAGTGCTTCAGACCACCGGTCGCAAGCTCTCCCGCTCGCTGGAGGCTCCGCGTCCCCCGCGTCGTGACCGCCGTGACGGCGACCGTCGCGACAACCGCAGGGGTGATCGCCGCAACGGCGACCGCGGCGGCTACAACAATCGTCAGGGCGGCGACCGCCGTCAGGGCAACAACCAGAACCGTCAGGGCGGTTACAACAATCGCCAGGGCGGACAGCGTCCGGCAACGGGCGGTAACAGGGAAGGAGGAGAACGCTGATGCTGCTCCCTAAGCGCGTAAAATACCGTCGCGTGCATCGCGGCAGAATGACCGGCAAAGCCACTCGCGGCACGAAAGTGACCTACGGCGAGTTCGGTCTGGCTGCTACCGAGCCCGCGTGGGTTACCTCCCGCCAGATAGAGGCGGCGCGTATCGCGATGACGCGTTACATCCGCCGTGGCGGTAATGTTTGGATAAAGATATTCCCGGATAAGCCGGTCACGCAGAAGCCTGCCGAGACCCGGATGGGCTCCGGTAAGGGCTCGCCCGAGTATTGGGTGGCGGTCGTTAAGCCCGGCCGCGTGATGTTCGAGATAGCAGGCGTTCCGGAGGAGACCGCGCGCGAGGCGCTCCGTCTTGCGTCGCACAAGCTCCCGCTCAAGTGCAAGATCGTTTCGCGGGAAGATACGACTGGTGGTGACGAAAATGAAGGCTAAAGAGTTAAGGTCAATGTCTGCGGCGCAGCTCGAGGAAAAGCTCGGCAGCCTCAAGAAGGATCTCTTTCAGCTCCGGCTCCAGCACGCCACGAACCAACTCGACAATCCGCAGCGTATCGCTGCCGTCAAGAAGGACATAGCACGCGTCCAGACGGTCATCAGCGAGCAGCGCGGCGCGTAAGGAGGATAACAGATGAGCGAAAGAGCTTTCCGTAAGACCATGGTTGGCATGGTCGTGTCCGATAAGATGGACAAGACGATAGTCGTTGCGATAGAGGACAGGGTCAAGCACCCGCTCTACAGCAAGATAATCAAGCGCACCTACAAGCTCAAGGCGCACGATGAGAACAACGAGTGCGGCATCGGCGATCGCGTGCGCGTGATGGAGACCCGCCCGCTGTCGAAGGACAAGCGCTGGCGTCTGGTCGAGATCATCGAAAAGGCTAAGTAAGGGAGGGAACCGAAGTGATACAGCAGGAAACACGCCTTCGTGTCGCGGATAACAGCGGCGCAAAGGAGCTCAAGTGCATACGCGTACTCGGCGGTTCCGGCCGCAAGTACGGCAGCGTAGGCGACACGATAGTTTGCTCGGTGCGCAAGGTAACTCCGGGCGGCCAGGTCAAGAAGGGCGACGTCGTCCGTGCGGTCATTGTCCGCACCGCGAAGCCCATCCGCCGCGCCGACGGCAGCTATGTGCGCTTTGACGATAACGCAGCGGTTCTCATCCGCGAGGATAAGAACCCGAGGGGCACCCGTATCTTTGGACCTATCGCTCGTGAGCTTCGCGAGCGCGACTTCATGAAGATACTCTCGCTTGCCCCGGAAGTTATATAAGGAGGGCGCGAGAAATGAACAATCTGCATATCCGTAAGGAAGATACGGTGGTTGTGCTCTCCGGCAAGGACGTCGGCAAGCAGGGCAAGGTGCTCGCTACCGAGCCTAAGACCGGCATGGTCCTTGTTGAGGGCGTGAACATCGTCCACCGTCACACCAAGCCCCGTCAGCAGGGCGAGGCAGGCGGCATAATCGAGCGCGAGGGCTACATCAACGCGTCGAAGGTCATGCGCGTTTGCCCGAAGTGCAACAAGCCCACCCGCAACGCTCACAAGATAGCGGCGGACGGCACCAAGACCCGCGTCTGCAAGAAGTGCGGCGCGGAGGACTAAGGGAGGAGGATTTAAGCTATGGCACGTTTGCTGGATAAGTACAAGGCTGAAGCAGTCCCCGCCCTTCAGAAGAAGTTCGAGTATCCGAACGTCATGATGATCCCGAAGATCGAGAAGGTCGTCATCAACGTCGGCTGCGGCGACTGCCGCGATAACGCCAAGGCTCTCGAGGCGGTCGTAAACGACATCAGCGCGATAGCCGGCCAGAAGGCGGTCGTCACCCGCGCCAAGAAGTCGGTCGCAAACTTCAAGCTCCGCGAGGGAATGCCGGTCGGCGTCAAGGTCACGCTGCGCCACGAGCGCATGTGGGAGTTCCTTGATCGACTGATGAACGTCGCTCTTCCGCGCGTTCGCGACTTCCGCGGCATCAATCCGAACTCGTTCGATGGTCGCGGGAACTACGCTTTCGGTCTGACCGAGCAGCTCATCTTCCCGGAGATCGAGTACGACAAGATCGACAAGATTCGTGGCATGGACATAGTGATATGCACCACCGCCAAGACGGACGAAGAGGCTCGCGAGCTGCTCACGCTCATCGGCGCTCCGTTCGCCCGCGCGTAAGGGAGGAAGCATCATGGCAAAGAAATCTATGGTTCTTAAGCAGCAGCGCGGTGGCAAGTTCTCCACCCGCAACTACAATCGCTGCAAGCTCTGCGGCCGCCCGCACGCGTATCTGCGCGACTATGGCATCTGCCGCATTTGTTTCCGTGAGCTGGCCTACAAGGGTCAGATCCCGGGCGTCCGTAAAGCAAGCTGGTAAAGGAGGCAGAGGAATATGCATATTACCGACCCGATTGCGGATATGCTCACTCGCATCCGCAACGCCGGAACGGCGAAACACGCGACGGTTGACGTCCCCGCCTCGAAGATGAAGAAGGCGATAGCTGATATACTCGCAAACGAGGGCTATATCTCCGCCTACCAGCTCATCGAGGACGGCGGTCAGGGCGTTATCCGCATCACGCTCAAGTACAACGGCAAGACCCACGCGATAACCGGCATCCGCCGTATATCCAAGCCGGGTCTGCGCATCTACGCCGGCACCGAGGAACTGCCGAAGGTCCTTCGCGGTCTCGGCACGGCGATCATTTCGACGTCTAAGGGCATTATGACCGATAAGCAGGCACGCACCGAGCACGTTGGCGGCGAAGTCCTTGCTTTCGTCTGGTAAGGAGGGTATATTATGTCGAGAATTGGCAGAGCGCCCATTACCGTGCCGGCCGGCGTCGAGGTGAAGATCGACGGCACCACCGTATCGGTCAAGGGCCCGAAGGGTACGCTCACCCAGAGCTTTAACCCGAACATGACCATATCGTTCGAGGGCAGCGAGATACACGTCACGCGCCCCGACGATGAGAAGGAGAACCGCTCGCTGCACGGCCTCACGCGCACGCTCATCCACAACATGGTCGTCGGCGTGACCGAGGGCTACTCGAAGGAGCTTCAGATCGAGGGCACCGGCTATCGTGCGGCGAAGGAGGGCAAGAAGCTCGTCATGAACCTTGGCTTCTCGCATCAGGTGTTCTTTGAGGACACCGACGAGATAACCATCGACGTGCCTGCGCCCAACCGCGTGATAATCAGCGGCATTGACAAGCAGAAGGTCGGTCAGTTCGCGGCGGAAGTCCGCGAGAAGCGTCCGCCCGAGCCGTACAAGGGCAAGGGTATCCGCTATGCCGGCGAGTATGTCCGTAGACTCGCGGGTAAGGCCGGCGGCAAGAAGAAGTAAGGGGGTGTGCCTAGATGATTAAGAGACCGGATACTAATGCTGCGCGCCTTAATAGGCACAAGCGCATCCGCGGTAAGATCTCGGGTACGCCCGAGACACCGAGGCTTTGCGTGTTCCGCAGCCTTTCAAACATCTACGCCCAGGTGATAGACGACGTTGCGGGCAAGACGCTCGCGTCGGCTTCCAGCCTCGACAAGGAGATAAAGTCGGTCGAGGGTGCGAAGAAGGACGTCGCCCGTGCCGTGGGCAAGCTGGTGGCAGAGCGCGCTAAGAAGGCGGGCATCGAGACGGTCGTTTTCGACCGCGGCGGCTATATCTACCACGGCCGCGTTCAGGAACTGGCAGAAGGCGCCCGCGAGGGCGGACTCAATTTCTAAGGGAGGGACGACTAAAATGGCTTATAACAGGCTGCTCGGGCTTGACCCGGATGCTCTCGAACTGAGCGAGAAGGTCGTCTCGCTCAACCGCGTCAGCAAGACCGTTAAGGGCGGTCGTGTCATCAAGTTCTCGGCTCTCGTGGTCGTGGGCGATGGCAACGGACTGGTCGGATTCGGTCTCGGCAAGGCGGCGGAAGTTCCGGACGCCATCCGCAAGGGCATTGAGGACGCGAAGAAGAACCTCGTTCGCGTCAATCTGTACAACACCACAATTCCGCACGAGATCGTAGGCAAGTTTGGTGCAGGCGCGGTGCTTCTCAAGCCGGCGCCGGAAGGAACCGGCATAATCGCCGGCGGCGCGGTCCGCGCCATCGTCGAGGCTGTCGGCATCCGTGACATCCGTACCAAGAGCCTGCGCTCCAACAATCCCCAGAACGTCGTCTCGGCGTGCATCGAGGGATTGAAGAACCTCAAGAGCGTCGAGGAAGTCGCGCAGACACGCGGCAAGTCCGCCGGCGCCATACTCGGTTAAGGAGGAGCGCGAAAATGGCTAAGGAAACGCTTCTTAAGATCAAGCTGGTAAAGAGCACCGCCGGTCGTCTCAAGAACCATCAGGCGACCGCGACGTCGCTCGGTCTCAAGCACATCGGTGACGTTGTGACCCAGCCGAACAATGCAGCGACCCAGGGCAAGATAGCGCTTATCCGCTATATGCTCGAGGTCGAAGAAGTAAGCAAGTAAGGAGGAGCAAGCAACTATGAAACTTCACGATCTTGCCCCCGCCCCCGGCTCGACTTCCGAGCGCAACCGCAAGGGTCGCGGCATCGGAACCGGAAACGGAAAGACCGCGGGCCGTGGTCACAAGGGTCAGTGGGCTCGAAGCGGCGGCGGCGTGCGCCGTGGTTTCGAGGGTGGACAGCTTCCGCTTGCCCGCCGTCTGCCTAAGCGCGGATTCAACAACATCTTCGCAAAACCCCTCGAGAGCGTAAACGTCTCGTCGCTCGAAGTCTTTGACAACGGTGCGACCGTCGACGCGAACGCGCTTCTCGAGCGCGGTATAATCAGCAAGTGCCGCTATGGCGTCAAAATTCTCGGGGACGGCGCGCTCACAAAGAAGCTCACCGTCAACGCGGCTGCCTTCTCCGGCTCGGCTCGCCAGAAGATAGAGGCTGCCGGAGGAAAGGCAGAGGTGGTCTAAGTGTTTACTACCATGCGGAACGCCTGGAAGGTGGCTGACCTTCGCAAGAAGATACTGTTCACCTTCTTTATCCTGCTCATCTACCGTCTGGGTTCGGCGATACCGGTGCCGAACATCCACACCGACGTGCTGAACTCGACGTTCTCGCGCTATGAGAACACGCTGTTCGGCATGATGAACATGATGAGCGGCGGCGCCTTCTCTCTCGCGACACTGTTTGCGCTCGGCATTCAGCCGTACATCAACAGCTCGATAATCATGCAGCTGCTGACCATCGCCATTCCGGCGCTGGAGCGTATGCAGAAGGACGAGGGCGAGGAAGGCCGCAAGAAGATCGCTTCGATGACCCGCTATGTCACCGTCGCGCTCGGACTGCTTCTGGGCTTCGCCTACTATATGATGATCCGCAACGCCGGAGCGCTCGCTGACGAGGGCGTCTGGACCGCGATAGTCATCATCCTCAGCTTCACCGCGGGCTCCGCGTTCGTGATGTGGCTGGGCGAGCAGATAACCGAGTTCGGCATCGGCAACGGAATCTCGATAATCCTGTTCGCGTCGATAGTCTCCCGCCTGCCCTCCGCGATAAGCTCGTTCGTTTCGGGCATATCCAACTGGGCAAACGGCGTTGAGGTCACTGCCGAGCTCAAAAAGCAGGGCGTGCAGGCATTCGGCCCGTGGTGGATAGCGATCATCCTCATCGGAATGGTGCTGATGATAGCCTTCGTCGTGTTCATGACCAAGGCGGAGCGCCGCATCCCGGTGCAGTATTCCAAGCGCGTTGTCGGACGCAAGATGTACGGCGGACAGTCGTCGCACATTCCGATAAAGGTCAATATGTCCGGCGTCATGCCGATAATCTTCGCACAGTCGATAGCCTCCTTCCCGGCAACGATAGCGGCTTTCTTCCCCACGCCGGCGGAGGGTACTTTCTGGGCAAACTTCCTGAACGGCATCTCGAACGAGTCGATCGCCTACGCGATAATCCTGCTGGTGCTCATCGTTGCGTTCAGCTATTTCTACGCGGCGATACAGTTCAGCCCCATCGAGATAGCCAACAACCTCCGCAAGAACGGCGGATTCATCCCGGGCTTCCGCGCGGGCAAGCCGACCGCCGACTTCATCGCGAAGGTGCTCAACAAGATAACCCTGTTTGGCGCGTTCTTCCTCGGCGTCATCGCAATACTGCCGATCATCGTCAACAAGTTCGTTTCGATAAACGGACTTCAGCTCGGCGGCACGTCGCTTCTGATAGTTGTCGGCGTTGCGCTTGAGACGGTGCAGCAGATGGAGTCGCAGATGATGATGCGTCACTACAAGGGCTTCCTCGAGTAAGGAGCGGTTTAATGAAAATCGTACTTCTCGGAGCGCCCGGCGCGGGCAAGGGCACGCAGGCGGTGCGGATAACCGAAGAGTTCGGTATCCCCGCCATCTCCACCGGCGATATGCTGCGTGAGCACCTGCGTGAAAGCACCGAGCTCGGGCGAAAAGCTAAGGCGTTCATGGACGAGGGCAACCTCGTCCCGGACGATATAATCCTCGAGATGGTAGGCGAGCGGCTGAAGCAGCCGGACTGTGCGAACGGATTCCTGTTTGACGGATTCCCGCGCACGATCCCGCAGGCGGAGGCTCTCGAAAAGGTTGCGGCACTCGACTGTGCGCTGCTTATCGATACACCCGATGAGTTTATCGAAGAGCGCATGACCGGACGCCGCGTCTGTCCCAAGTGCGGGCGGTCCTACCACGTCAAAAACATCCCGCCGAAGGTCGCCGGAATATGCGACGGCTGCGGCGCAGAGCTTGTGCAGCGCGACGACGACAGCCCCGAAACCGTCAGGGCACGCCTTCGCGTATACCATGACCAGACGGAGCCTTTGGTAGACTTCTACAAAGGGCGCGGCATCCTGAAGGTCGTGGACGGAACGCTCGAGCTGGATGTGGCGGCGGCGGAGATATCCGCTGTGCTGAGGAGCGTAAAATGATCACAATAAAGAACGATCACGAGATTGCGCTTATGCGTGAGGCGGGGCGTATTTCCAAAAACGCCCTCATCGCGGGAGGACACGCGATACGCGCCGGCGCGACGACCGCAGAGGTCAATGCCGTTGTGGAGCGATACATCACTTCGCACGGCGCGACCCCTTCCTTCAAAGGCTACCAAGGCTTTCCGGCTGCGGCATGCATCTCGGTAAACGACGAGGTCATCCACGGGATACCCGGTCCGCGAAAGATCGAGCCGGGCGACGTGGTCTCGCTCGACGTGGGGGCGTTCTACAAGGGCTTCCACGGCGACAACGCCGCGACCTTCCTGGTCGAGGGCGGACGCGAGAAGGACGCGGAGGCGAACAAACGCCTCATCGCAGTCACCCGTCAGTCCTTCTACGAGGGACTGAAGTTCTGCCGAGTGGGCTATCGCATATCGGATATTTCACACGCGGTGCAGGAATACGTTGAGAAGAACGGCTTCTCGGTCGTGCGACCGTTTGTCGGACACGGCATCGGACACGACATGCACGAGGATCCGGAAGTCCCGAACTTCGGCAGGCCAGGTCACGGACCGAGGCTCGAGCCGGGAATGACCATCTGCGTAGAGCCGATGGTGAACATGGGAACGCACCACATCCGACAGCTAAGCGACGGATGGACGGTGATAACCGAAGACGGACTTCCCGCAGCGCACTATGAAAACACGATACTCATCACCGAAGGAGAGCCGGAATTACTCACGGTAGGTGACGAAGAGCTATGAAACCTGAAGTAGGCGACTTAGTGGTATCCCTCGCGGGCAGGGACGAAGGACGAATGTTTTTCGTGCTCGCGCTCGAGGACGGATACGCGCTGATAGCGGACGGACGCATGAGACGTGCGGACGCCCCCAAGCGTAAGAAGCTCAAACACCTTAGCATCGCCGCACATCCCGACTGCAAGGTCGCGGAGAAGCTCCGGGCGGGCGAGAAAGTCCACTCGAGCGAGCTCCGAAAGGGACTTGCGGAGATAGCCGGTCAAGAGGAATAGGAGGAGGGTCGTTCTTGGCAAAAGAGGATATGATCGAACTGGAGGGCACCGTCGTGGAGGCGCTGCCCAACGCCACTTTCAAAGTAGACATCGGTAACGGACATCAGATACTCGCCCACATCTCGGGAAAGCTGCGGATGAATTTCATACGCATACTGCCCGGAGACAAGGTCACAGTTCAAATGTCGCCCTACGACCTCACCAAGGGTCGAATCACTTGGAGGTCGAAATAACAGGAGGTTTTTACCATGAAAGTAAGACCGTCGGTAAAGCCCATGTGCGAAAAGTGCAAGATCATTCGCCGCAAGGGCAAGGTAATGGTTATCTGCGAGAATCCCAAGCACAAGCAGAGACAAGGTTAATGGAGGTGCAGAGTTAAATGGCACGTATAGCAGGCGTAGACCTTCCGCGCGACAAGCGCATTGAGATCGGCCTTACCTACATCTACGGTATCGGACCGAAGCTCGCAAAGGACGCTCTGGCGGCTACCGGAATCAATCCGGACACCCGCGTAAAGGACCTCACCGAAGAAGAGGCTTCGCAGCTTCGTGAGTTCATCGAGCACAACTATCACGTCGAAGGCGACCTTCGCCGCGATGTTGCGATGAACATCAAGCGCCTCACCGAGATCGGATGCTATCGCGGTCTGCGTCATCGCCGCGGTCTGCCGGTCCGCGGTCAGCGTACCAAGACCAACGCCCGCACCCGCAAGGGTCCGAAGCGCACGGTCGCCGGTAAGAAGAAGTAAGGAGGGATAAGCATGGCCGGAGCACGCAAGGGAAGAACAGTTATCAAGCGCCGTCGCGAGCGCAAGAATATTGAAAAGGGCGCGGTGCATATCCGCTCCTCTTTCAACAACACCATGGTCACGATAACCGACCTCGAGGGAAACACTCTCTCGTGGGCAAGCGCCGGAGGACTCGGCTTCCGCGGAAACCGCAAGTCCACCCCGTTTGCCGCTCAGTCCGCCGCCGAGACCGCCGCAAAGGCAGCCATGGAGCACGGACTGAAGACAGTTGAGGTCTACGTCAAGGGACCGGGCGCCGGTCGCGAGGCAGCTATCCGCGCACTGCAGTCGGCAGGACTTGAGGTGAACATGATAAAGGATGTCACCCCGATCCCGCACAACGGCTGCCGTCCGCCGAAGCGCCGCCGCGTCTGATATAGGAGGTATATAGGATTATGGCTAAGAATATGCAGCCTGTCGCCAAGCGGTGCAAGGCGCTCGGCATATCGCCCACAACGATGGGCTATTCGAAGAAGACCACCAAGCGCGAGCCGAAGGGTCAGGTTCGCCGCAAGCAGAGCGAGTACGCGATGCAGATGGCGGAGAAGCAGAAGGTCAAGTTCGTGTACGGCATTCTCGAGAAGCAGTTCCGCTCCTACTACGAGAAGGCAGCCCGTGCCAAGGGCAACACCGGAGAGCTTCTTCTGACGATGATCGAGCGTCGCCTCGACAACGTCATCTATCGCCTCGGATTCGCGCTCACCCGCCGCGAGGCCCGTCAGGCGGTCACCCACGGTCATTTCACCGTCAACGGCCGCCGCGTGAACATCCCGTCGTATCTCGTAAAGGTCGGAGATGTCATAGAGGTTTGCGAGGGCAGCCGCCAGTCGCCGAAGTTCAAGCGCTTTGTTGGCGAGGACGCTATCCTTGTTACGACCCCCCAGTGGCTGGATAGGAATCAGGACTCGCTGCGCGGCACCGTTATCAACCTGCCGGCGCGTGAGGACATCGACCTCCCGATCGAAGAGCACTTCATCGTCGAGTTGTACTCCAAGTAATAGCGCTTGGCCCTCGACGGAAATTGCTTCACGGGCGGGCATTGACCCGCAGACTACAAGGAGGGTATCGAATGGTAGAAATCGAAAAGCCGCGTATCGAATGTGTTTCGGACGAGCAGGATCAGTCCTACGGAAAGTTTGTCATCGAGCCTCTCGAGCGTGGCTACGGCACGACACTCGGAAACTCGCTTCGACGTGTGTTGCTCAGCTCTCTGCCCGGAACGGCGGTCACAAGCATCAAGATCGCCGGCGTGCAGCATGAGTTTTCCACCATACCTGGTGTGAAGGAGGACGTGACCGAGATCGTCCTCAACATCAAGAGCATAATCGCTCGGCTTCACGCGCCCGAGGCGAAGAAGGTCTACATCGAGGCAACCGGTCCGTGCGAGATAACCGCCGGTTCGATAAAGACCGACGGCGAAGTGGATATCCTCAATCCGGATTGCCACATCGCCACGCTGGGCGAGGATGCCACGCTGTCGCTTGAGATGACGCTGGGTCAGGGACGCGGATACGTTCCGTCCGAGCAGAACAAGGGCGCACAGACGATAATCGGAGACATTCCGATGGACAGCTTCTATTCGCCGGTCAAGAAGGTGAACTACACGGTCGAGAATACCCGCGTTGGCGGCATGACCGACTATGACAAGCTCACCCTCGAGGTATGGACGAACGGAACGATATGCCCGCGCGACGCCGTGTCGCTGGGCGCTAAGATAATCTGCGACCTGCTGAGCCTCTTTACCGACCTCAGCGAGTCTATCGGTTCGGCTTCCACCGTTGTGGAAAAGACCGAGGCGCACAAGGACAAGGTGCTTGAAATGACCATCGAAGAGCTGGATCTCTCGGTGCGTTCGTTCAACTGCCTCAAGCGCGCAGGGATAAACACCGTGCAGGACCTTATAAGCCGCACCGAGGCGGACATGATGAAAGTCCGCAACCTCGGCCGCAAGTCGCTTGACGAGGTCATCCAGAAGCTTGAGAACATGGGTCTCTCGCTCGCGCACGAAGACAACTGACTCTGACTGGAGGTTTTAGAGTATGGCAAGAAAGCTCGGGCGTCCTACCGCCCACCGTCGCGCCGATCTGCGCGGAATGGTCACGAGCCTCCTCGAGCATGGCCGCATCCAGACGACCTTTGCTCGTGCCAAGGAGGTCGCTCCGCTCTGCGAGCGCATGATAACCGTCGGCAAGCAGAACACGCTGGCGTCGCGCCGCCGCGCACTCAGCTTCATCACTAAGGAGGACGTTGTCACCAAGCTGTTTGGCGAGATAGCGCCTTCGTTCGCCGATCGCAACGGCGGATACACCCGCGTGCTGCGCATCGGACCGCGTCGCGGCGACAATGCCGAGATGGCGATAGTCGAACTCGTCAGCTATGAGCTGCCGAAGGCGGAGACGACCAATCGTCGTAGTGCCGCAGCGGCTGAGTAATTTTCAGGCGATTGAGAGAACCCGAGAATAGACGCTCGGGTTCTTTTGCTACACAAAATGAGGGGATAACGATGGATAATACACCAAACGGCACGCCCGCGAAAACTCCGATATGGAAGCGGGTGCTCGCGCTTGTCGGAGTGGCGGCGGTGCTCGGATTTGTTGTGTGGCTGGTCATAAGTATGCTCGCGGTGGGAGGATAAGATGCTTAAATTTGAATCGGACGCGCGGTCGCTGCGCATATCGCTCGACGGCAAGCTGCTGATATCGCACAGCGGCACGCTGCCGCTGTTCGCGACAAGCGACGCCGCGCCGGAGATAAAGCTCTCCGACGGCTCGTGGTCGATAGCGGGAAGGTCGCTGCCCGAAAAGCCGCTTACGCGATTTTCTGCGGACGAGGCGCACGGGCTTTTGCGCTTTGGTTCGCCGCGACGCTGGATAAGCCTTGCGGTGGAGGAGCGCGAGGGAGCGGTGGCGCTGAAGCTGGACGGCTCGAGCCGTCGCTTTGAGCGCATCACGCTCATGCTGCCCGCCGCACCGGACGCTGCGGTCTACGGCGGCGGGATAAGCGGCGACCTTCGCGGACGCAAGATAACGCTGTGGGAGAGCGAGCGCAGCTCAGCCGCAACAGCCGCTATCCGCGAGGCGATGGGCCGCGCAGACGACCTGTCCTGCGCGCCGCTCGGATTTTTCTATGACGACGGGGGAAACTTCGTCGCGTTCCGGCATCCCGGCGGTATCGTCGCGGACTTTACGCACCGCGCGCGCCGTCGCTTTGAGCTGTGGGGAATGCCGGACGAGATAGTCATCGGCCGCGCCGAATCGAGGGAGGACGCGCTCCTTGGCGCGGCATACATCGGTGCAAATCGCAGAACGCCGCCCCGCTGGGCGCTCGAGGGAGTGAGCATCGGCACGGAGGGCGGCGAGGAGGAGCTGCTACGTCGGGTGGACAGCGTCGCCCGCGCGGGACTTCGCCCCACGGCGGTGTACATCCGCGACTGGAGCGGCAGCGCACAGAACGGCGAGCCGTTCCGCGACTACGCGCCGTCGTCCACGCTCTATCCGCACCTCGGCGAGCTTATCGCGCGACTGCGCTCACGCGGAATACGCGCCATCGCGCGGGTCACGCCGCAGCTTGACCCAAGCTCGACCGCCTATCACGAGGCGGCGCGGCTGGGACTGCTGCTCCGCGACGGACGCGGGTCGCCGCAGCTATGCGACATTAACGGAATGTGCGCCCAGCTCGACCTGACCAACCCGGACGCCCGCGCCTGGGCGGTCGACATCCTTGAGGAAAAGGTGCTGTCGCTCGGATTTTCGGCGCTCAGTGCCGAAGGTGCGTCGTTCGCTCCGCCGGACGCTGTGTGCGCGTCGGGAAATACGGCGCGTCTGCACAACCGATGGGCGCGGCTCTGGCTGGACGTGTGCGTCGAGGCGGCAAAGCGTACCGGCGCGACGGTATTCGGAACTAACGCGCCCGGGTTTGCGACAATGGGCGAGGTCTTTGGTTCGCCTACGGCGTGGCAGCTCGGCGAGGGCGTAGCGTCGGCGGCGTCGGCGGTGCTGGGACAGGCTGCCGCGGGAGTCGGAGTTGTCTACGCCGACGCGCGCGCGGGATTGCTTGCCTCTCCGCCGCAGCTGCGACCGCATCAGTTCGTGCGATTTGCCGAGCTGAGCGCGTTTCTGCCGCACTTCCGCTTCCCGACGGCGGGCATGGACACGCTCGACCCGTCGGACATCCAGCTCGTGGCGAACATGGCAAAGCTGCACGCAAAGCTCGCGCCGTACATCGCGGTGCTGGTACAGCGGTATCTCGCGGGCGGTCTGCCGCCGATACGACCGCTCTCCGTCGCGCGGAGCACGCAGTTTTTCGTCGGCGATGACCTGACGGTGGCGCCGGTCGGATCGACCGAGTCGAACACGGCGGAGGTCACGCTGCCCGAAGGCGCGTGGGTACGCCTGCTCGACGGCAGCGACTACACCGGGGGACGCCATCGCGTTGAGGCGCTGCCCGGATTCCCCGCCGCGTTCTATCGACGGGACAGCGAGCACGCGAATTTCTTCCGCTCGATAAGCCGCGACATGAAGATGTGAAAACAGCCGGAGGCATCAAACCTCCGGCTGTTTTTATGTGGATTATTCGAGGCAGTCCCCGTCGGTGCGAGTCACCAGGTCGACCAGCTCCTGCGGCGTTTCGACACAGGCTATCGCGCCCGCGCCGGTGAGTTCCTCGCGCGTACCGAAGCCCCACAGCACGCCGAGCGTGGGTATGCCGAACGCCGCCGCGCCCTCCACGTCGTACAGACGGTCGCCGATCATCAGCGCGTCGGACGGGTCGAGCCGCAGTGTGTCCATTATGTACGCGATGACCTCCGCTTTTCCGGCGGTACGCCCGTCCGCCGCTCCGGCGATGAGGTCGAAGCAGTCGTCCATGCCGCGCTCGACCAGCATCTGTCGGGCGTTCGACTCCCACTTGCTTGTCGCGACGACCAGGCGGTAACCGCTCTGCCGCAAGGCTTTCAGTGCTTCTGCAATTCCGTCGTAGGGAGTGTAGCGGTCGAGCATACATGAGTGATGCCTGCGGTAGATGTCGATGCAGGTCTGTATTTCGTCACCCTCAAAGCCGAAAAACACCGAAAACGAGTGCTCAAGCGGAGGCCCGATGCACTTTCGCATATCCTCAAGCGAGTACTGTTCGGTGCGCCCCATATCTTTCAGCATCTCGATTATCGCGCCGCCGACTGCGGGAAGCGAGTCGAACAGCGTGCCGTCAAAGTCGAAAAGCAGTGTCTTGCGCATAGCCGCCTCCTTTTGGAAGTTGTAGCACAAGTATACCAGATATGTCGACGAAATGCAATTTGACTACTTACAAATTTTGGTGTATCATAGGAGCGTGAACGTGGAAAAATTCAAAAACAGGAGGCATTTTCTATGGCACGCTTTAATGTGAACTTCATCTCGTACACCCTCGTCCGCGCGGTGGACATAACGGTCATCGTACCCTCCACCACCTGCCCCGAGTGCATGACCCGCGACGGCGTAAAGCCCTCGCACACGCCGAAAGCGAAGTATCCGGTGCTCTACCTGCTGCACGGATTTGCGAACAACCACGCGACCTGGGGCGGCTATGCCCGCGTCGAGCTGTTTGCGGAGGAGCATCAGATGGCGGTGGTCATGCTGTCCGCCGAGAACAAGGCATATCGCAACCAGCCGAACGGCGGCGACCGCTACTTCGACTTTGTGTCCGAGGAGCTGCCCGAGTTTATCAAGGGCTACTTCCCGGTGTCCGACCGTCCGCAGGACACCTACATTGCGGGACTGTCGATGGGCGGCTACGGCACCTTCCTGCACGGATTCAGCCATCCCGAGCGCTTTGCCGCGATGTGTCCGCTCAGCGCCGCCGTCAGCATGGGCAGACGGGACGGAGAGGATTTCGACCCGACCACCGACCCCGAGTCGCTCGCCGAGGGTATCGCCAAGAGCGGAAAGAAGTTCCCGAAGCTCTACATCGCCTGCGGCAAGCAGGACTTCCTGTACGACGCGAACGTGAAGTTCCGCGACAAGCTGATAGCGTTGGGCGCGGACGTGACCTGGGACGAGACCGAGGAGCATGGACACGAGTGGCGCTTCTGGGATCTCGAGCTTGAGAAGGCGCTCAAGTGGCTGCCGCGCACCGACGCGTATGCCGGCTCGGCGCGCAAGGTCTAAGCCGAATTTTCCGCAAAACACCACGGAGGCAGTAGATGGAATACAACCGATTTGAACGATTCTGCGCGCGCCACGAGCGATGGGGTGTGCGAAACCTCATACTCTATGTCATCATCGCAAACGTCGCGCTGTTCATTCTCGGCTCGACGCAGTACGGCGCGAAGTTCATCGTCGACTGGCTGCTGTTTGTGCCGTCAAAGATAGCGCATGGTCAGGTCTGGCGCGTTTTGACCTTCATCCTCATCCCAAGCGTGGGTGACATATTCTCGCTCGCGCTGTCGTCGATGTTCTACTTCTTTGTCGGCAGGGTACTTGAAAACGAGTGGGGACGGCTGAAATTTACCATCTACTACCTCGCGGGAGTGCTGTTACAGGCGGCGTTCGCGGGAATAATGAGCGTCTGGTACGGCGACGATGTGGCGGTGTACACGCTGAGCGGCGCGCACTATCTCAATATGTCGCTGTTCCTCGCCTACGCCATATTGAATCCGGACGGCATGGTGCGGATGTATCTCATCATCCCGATAAAGATGAAGTGGCTGGCGCTGATAGACCTCGCGTACATCCTGGTCGGCGTGGTGCTCAATCCGTTCCCGGTAAATATGTTCCCGCTGGTGGCACTGCTTAACTGCGCGCTGTTCTTTGCGCCGCGGGCGTTTCGTATGCTGCGCCGCAGCAAGTTCGAGGCCTCCAACCGCATCGACTTCCAGAAGAAGGCGCGCGAGCACGAGCGTGAGGTCAAGAAGCGCGGATACACCCATCGCTGCGTGGTCTGCGGCAAGACCGACGTGACCCACCCGGACGAGGAGTTCCGCTACTGCTCGCAGTGCAAGGGCTATGCCTGCTACTGTTCGGAGCACATCCTGGATCACACGCATATCAAGTGATTTCACCACGGGGAGGGGAAACATGGCGATATTCATTCGCGACAAGAGCTTTTACAGAACTCTCGCGCGGCTTGCGGTGCCGATAGCGCTGAAAAATCTGATAACGCTGTCGGTCGGACTTGCGGACAACGTGATGGTGGGCAGCCTCGGCGAAGCCGCGATATCCGGCGCGTACATGGCAAATCAGCCGACCAACCTGCTCCAGACGGTGGTCGCCGACGTCGCGACCGCGATGACGATACTTGCGACGCAGTATTGGGGAAAGCGCGAGACCGAGCCGATAAAAAGGATAGTCGGCGTCGGATTCAAGATATCCATGCTGCTCGCGATAGCGGCGTTCACGATGGGATTTTTCTTCACCGAGACGACGCTCAGGCTGTACACTCCCGACGCGGCGATAATCGCCGAGGGCGCGAAGTATCTGAAGATAATCAGCGTGGGATATCTGTTCTTCTGCGCCACCGAGACGCTCGTCGCGTCTATGCGGTGCGTCGAGAGCGTGCGGATAGGGCTGGTGCTCAGCTGCTCGACCTTTGTGATAAACATAGGTCTGAACTACATACTTATCTTCGGCAAGCTCGGCTTTGAGCCGATGGGCATACGCGGCGCGGCGATAGCGACGCTGACCGCCCGCATAGCCGAGTTCATCCTCATCTCGGTGTATGTACGCGTGGTGGACAAAAAGCTGCGGATGAAGTTCCGCGAGCTGATATTCAGCCGCGCGGGCGTGCTGTTTAAGGACTTCCTGCGCTACGGCATACCGGTGATAATGGGCGGCGTTGTGTGGGGACTGAACATGAACGTCCAGGCGGTGATAATCGGACATCTGGACAGCATCGCCGCAACAAGCTCGATAACCATTGCGAACACCGTGTTCTCGATACTCACCGTGCTCGTCTACGGCACCAGCGCCGCAGCGGCGATAATCATCGGCAAGACGGTCGGCGAGGGCAAGGTGGAGCTTGTCAAGCAGTACGCAAAGACGCTTCAGATGATATTCTTCCTGTTCGGACTGGTGTCCGGCAGCCTGATATTCTGCTCGCGATATGTCGTCGGGTACATCTGGAACAAGCTGGACGCCGAGACGATAGCGATGGTCAAGCAGTTCCTGCTTGTGCTGTCGGTCACGAGCATCGGCTCGAGCTACCAGGCGTGTACGCTGACCGGAATCGTGCGCGCGGGCGGCGCGACCAGCTTTGTGTTCCGAAACGACCTGTTCTGGGTGTGGTGCGTGGTGATACCGTCGGCGGCCGTCGCGGCGTTCGTGTTCCACGCCGAGCCGGTGGTGGTGTTCGCGCTGCTCAAGGGCGACCAGATATACAAGTGCGCGGTGGCGGTGATAAAGACCAACCGCTTCAAATGGATTAAGACGCTGACCCGCGAGAGCGACGAGCTGGCGGCGCAGAAGGAGGCATAGCATGGATTTTCTGAAGCTCGCGACCGACCGCTATTCGGTGCGGAAATTTTCCGACCGCCCGATAGAGAGGGAGAAGCTCGAAAGGATACTCGAGGCGGGACGCGTTGCCCCGACAGCCTGCAACAAGCAACCGCAGCGCGTTGTCGTGATAGACAGTCCGTCGAGCGTTGCAAAGATGCGGATGTGTACCGGCAGCCACTTCGGCGCGCCCGCCGGACTGCTCGTCTGCTATGATAAGACCGAGTGCTGGGTGCGCGACTATGACGGCAAACCGAGCGGGGAGGTCGACGCGAGCATCGTTGCGACGCACATGATGCTTGAGGCGGCGGAGCTTGGCATAGGCACCACCTGGGTGATGCACTTCATCCCCGAGGCGGTGCGCTGCGAGTTCGAGCTGCCCGACAACATCGAGCCGGTCGCGCTGCTGGTGATGGGCTATCCCGCAGACGACGTGTCGCCGTCGCCGATGCACGCGAAGTATCGCCCAAACGAAGAGCTTGTGGTCTATGACCACTTTTGAATCAAAAAACTAATTTTTGGAGGTGCTTGTCTATGTCTACGATGCCGAAGAAGATCAACCGAATTGCCGAGACCGCGCAGGGCAGGTTTGAGGGTATCCCGCAGGGCAACCTCGCCTATACCGTGTTCAAGGGCGTTCCCTACGCAAAGCCGCCTGTCGGCGAGTGGCGGTTCCGTCACGCTCAGCCCGCCGAGCCGTTTGAGGGCGTGCTGAAGTGCGACACCTTCCCGCCGATAGCCATGCAGAACGCCGACCGCGACGCGGGCTGCCACAACAAGGAGTTTTTCCCCGCGGTGGTGCCGATGAGCGAGGACTGCCTGTATCTCAACATCTGGACGCCGGACGTGTCGACCGACGCGAAGCTGCCGGTCATGCTGTGGATACACGGCGGCGCGTATGTCGCGGGATACGGCTATGAGATGGAGATGGACGGCGAGGCGTTCAGCCGCCGTGGGGTGATACTTGTCACCATGACCTACCGCCTCGGCGCGCTCGGATTCATGGCGCATCCCGAGCTCAGCCGCCGCTGCCCGCGCGGTATCAGCGGAAATATGGCGGTCAGCGACTGCCTCGAGGCGCTCAGGTGGATACAGAAGAACATCGCGGCGTTTGGCGGCGATCCGTCGAACGTGACCGTGTTCGGTCAGTCGGCGGGCGGCGGCATGACCCAGGCAATGCTCGCAAGCCCCGAGGCGGAGGGCCTGTTCGCGCACGCGATTGTGCAGTCGGCGGGCGGAATATCGACGCTCGGCCCGGAGGTCACGCTGAAGGACATGGAGGACATCGGCGCGCTCGTCTGCGAAAAGATGGGCAAGACGATAGACGAGCTTATCGAGATGGACGCCTACGAGCTGACCGTCGGCGTGGAGAAGGTCATGTTCGAGAACAGGATGTTCATGCGGATGGTGCCCTGCGTCGACGGCGTGCTGCTGAACGGCGCGCCGGGCAGAGTCATTGCCGAGGGCAAGCATCACAACGTGGACATCATGACCGGCTCGGTCGGCGGCGACGGCGGACTGTTCTCCCGCTCGAACGACCCGGAGGCACAGCGCGCCGCAAGCATGGTCACTCCGCGCGCGTGGGCAAAGGCGGAGACAATGAACGGCCGCAAGCCGCTCCATATCTACTACTTCGACCGCAAGCTGCCCGGCGGCGACGGCGTGGACGGCTTCAAGGACGTGGCGTTCCACTCGTGCGAGCTGTGGTACATCTTCGGCACGCTGAACCGCTGCTGGCGTTCGACCGACCCCGGATTCGAGGCGGGCGACTACATCCTGTCCGAGCGGATGACCGACTACTGGGCAAACTTCGCGCGTACCGGCGATCCGAACGGCGCGGGACTGCCGCGGTGGGACAGCTACACCCCCGAGCATCCGATGACGATGCACCTGAACGAAAAGACCATCGCGGCGGAGGATATGTCCGGCGACAAGGCGGTCGAGGAGATGGCGAACAAAGCGGTAGCGGAAGCGCTGAGGTAGACGTAATGTGTCCAACCGAAGCGTGACATAAAAGTCGCGCTGGGTAAGCAAAAAACACGCAGGAAAGGCGGAGGCTCCAGACCTCCGCCTTTTTTCTGCCTGTCATGCCACCAGAGCACGACTGTTTCGCGCCTACGCTTCGTCACTTGGCGAAGCAGACACACTTGACGATGTTTTTTGCGATTTTTCGCAACAGGTGACCATTCGGGTTTTGACAAAGCTTCCTGTCGGATACTCTAAAGCCATCTTCCCACCGGTCTGATTGCCTGCTCTTTCACCGTCCGAGTCTATCTTGTCCCGTATCCGACCAAATATCGCGGTTAAAAATTTCCATATGCGGTAAAAATTCTATTGCCGCACAGTCGTGCATATGCTGTACCAAAAAGCAGGAGGTGCATCCATGGGAATTTTCAAGACACGCGAACTTACACAGGACGAGCTTCGCCGCGCGGAGCTTCAGGAGGCGATAGTCGAGGTGCGCCGCGAGCTGGACGTCGCGCGCAACGGCTTTCAAAACGCGAGCGAGCCGGAGCTGGTCGACGCGGCGGCGTTCCAGATAAAGTCGCTGGAGGCCCGATACAGCTATCTCCTCCGCGTCGCGCGCGAGGAGGGCTGCGACAGCTTTTCGGTGTTCAAGACGCTGAGGTAGGGAGGTGGACGCGATGGAGAATAAGCGGCGGTCTGTCGGAAAGCTAAAAGCGCCCACCGGTGCGGATGTCCTGGCGGCGATAATTCGATTCGCGGCGCGCGCGGCGGTATGGGCTGTCGCGCTGGTGCTGATAAACCTTGCCGCGCCGTACACCGGGGTCAGCCTGTCGGTCGGAGTGTACAGCGTGGCGACCTGCGCGCTGCTGGGAGTGCCCGGCCTTGGAGTGCTGCTCTGCGCCGGCGCAATGTTTTAGCGCCGAATATTCTTTCTTGACAATTACAACTTTTCCTGATATATTTATATCAAACCTAAGTGAAGGAAGAGTAGGATGAAGAGTGAATTCTCCCGCGACCTGGGACGGGCGATAACGCACATAAACCGCATCCGCAAGCGCTACATGGCGGAGCGGCTCGCGGAGTACGGGCTGGGCGGCGCGCTGTACATGTATATGCTCGCGATAGGGAACAACGAGGGCGCGAGCCAGGATTTTCTGGTCTGCCGTTTCTGCGCCGACAAGGGAAACGTCGCGCGCGCGGTCAAAAAGCTGGAGGACATGGGCTATCTGCGCCGTGAAGCCGATCCGGAGGACAGACGGCAGAACCGGCTGTTCCTGACCGAGCGCGGCGAGGAGCTGATGCCGATAATCAGCGGCTATCTCGGCGAGTGGGGCGATCTGCTGACAAAGGATCTGAACGACGACGAGCTGAAGGCGGCGCACGAGCTGTTCAAGCGGCTGGAGGAGAACGCCAAAGCCGCGGGCGACGCGGTCAAAAAGGGATGAAAAAAGAGAGGGTCACCGACCCTCTCTTTTGTTTTGCGAATTACTCGGCGAGCATCTCAAGCGCCGCGACGAGCGTGTCCCATGTGCGCTCAAGGCTGGTGAGGTCGAGCGATTCCTGCGGGGTGTGGCAGTCGTTTATCGTAGGACCGAGCGCCACCGCGTCCAGGTCGGGCAGCTTCGCCGAGAACAGCCCGCACTCAAGCCCCGCGTGTATCGCGTGTATCGCCATCTCCTCGCCGGTGACCTTTTTCCACGCCGCGCAGAGCGTGTCGCGGAGGGGGGACACCTCGCGGAACGCCCACCCGGGGTACTCTGCGCCGACGATGGCGTCAAAGCCGAACTTCTCGGCGGCGGCAATGACCGTGTTTTTCAGCGCAACCATGTTTTCCGCGACCGACGACCGCAGCGACAGCGTGGCGCGGACCTTGCCGCCGTCGGTGCTTATCACGCCGCAGTTGAGCGAGGTGAGAACGAATCCGTTCTTCTCGTCGCGAGCCTGCACGCCGTTGGGAAGCGCCGCGAGCATCTCGAACAGATCCTCGCCGTCGGCGAGCGCGGGTTCGGGCTTCGCCTCGGTGAGCGATATCTTCAGCTCCGGCTCGTGCGGATAGTCAAACTTCAGCTCGGCAAAGCGGGCTTTGGCGTTCTCCATCCGCTCCGCCGACGAATAGACGATGAGCGCCGAGCAGCTGCGCGGGATGGCGTTGTCCGCCTCGCCGCCGCGTATCCAGGCGAGCCGTCCGCCGATGCGGAGCAGTCCCGCGAGGCGCGCGCAGAGGTGTATCGCGTTCTCGCGCGGAAGGTGTATCTGCTCGCCCGAGTGACCGCCGAGCAGTCCGCTCACGTCCAGCCGCAGCGCGCACTCGCCGCCCTCGCTTGCCGAAAACTCGCGCTCGATGGCGATGCGGCATCCGCCGGCACAGCTGACGGTGAGCATGCCGTCCTTTTCGCTGTCCAGATTTATCATGCGGCGGGCGGATATCAGCGAGCCGTCCACCGCCTTCGCGCCGAACAGTCCGGTCTCCTCCTGCACGGTAAAGACGCACTCGAGCGGCGGAGTTTTCAGCTCGGGCGAGTCGAGTATGGCGAGCATCATCGCCACCGCGATGCCGTTGTCCGCGCCGAGCGTAGTGCCGTCGGCGTGGAGCAGGTCGCCGTCGAGTATCGGCGTGACGCCGTGCTCGGCGAGGTAGGCTATCGCGTCGCTTGCGCCCTTCTCCGGCGCGACGGCGGACACCATGTCGGTGTGTCCCTGGAGCATAAGCGGCTCGCCGACACCCGGACGCTTTATCACCACGTCGCCCAGCTCGTCGCGATGGTGCTCAAGCCCGCGGGCCTTCGCAAACTCGCACAGCCAGTCGGCGACCTTCGCCTCGCCGCCGGAGGGACGGGGTATCGCGCACAGCTCCTCGAAGAAGCGCAGCGCCTTTGAGGGTTCGCGGCCTTCGGTAACATAGGTCATATCGTTCTCTCTCCTTTGCCTGAAGTTTTTGACTATCCATATGACTGCGCCGACAAACAGCGCGACGCTTATCCACTGACTGGTGGACAGGATGAACACCCCGCGTATCGCGTCGCCGCGCAGGAACTCGAGCGCGAATCGAACGACCGAGTAGCCGATGAGATAGACGCAGAGCAGCGTCCCCGGCCGGCGGAACCGTCTGCGAAGCAGCGTGAGCACGACGCAGAGCAGCAGGTTGCAGCCCGCCTCGACCAGCTGCACCGGAAAGAGCGGTACGCCGTTCGGCGCGGCGATGGCCTCGGTAAACGCGATGCCGTGCTCCCATCTAACGCCGTGGCAGCATCCGGACAGGAAGCAGCCGACCCGCCCGAACGCGTGAAACAGCGGTATCGCGGGCGCGGCGATGTCGCAGACCGCGCCGAAGTCCACCTTCCAACGACGGCAGAACATCCACGCGCCTACAAGTCCGCCGATAAGCCCTCCGTAGAATACCCATCCGCCGATGAAAAACAGCGAAAAGCTTTCGACCGACGAAAATATCTGCTCGTGGTACTCGACGATGAACGGTATCTCGGTGATGAGCGCGAGCAGCTTTGCCCCAATGAGCATCCCGCAGCCGGCGATGACCGCGGCGTAGCCGAGATCGGCGCGGCTGACACGTCTGTCGCCTCGGCTGAGCAGCACGGCGTATATCCCCGCGACAAGAAAGCCGATCCCCGCCAGCGTGCCGTAAGCGGGTATGTTCAGACCAAACAGGTGAAAATAGGGGTGCATACGACCTCCTTACAGCAAAAGAACCGCCGGAAGGCGGTCCTTTTGGGGTGGTTGGGGTTGATTACCAGTCGAAGCTGCCAAAGTAGTTGCTGTACCTGCCGTACTCGTTGATGACAGCGCAGGCGGCGGCGTACGCGACTATCGAGCAGATGGTGAATATCGCCGCGAGCACGATGCCGATTATCGAGCAGATGAGACCGCCGGTAGCCATTCCCGACTGCTGCGGCGGCATGAGCTTCTTTGCCTTGACAGCCATGACAGCGCCGACTATGCCGAGCACCAGCGCGATGACCGAGCCGACGACCCATGTTGCCAGACCCAGCCAGCAGAAGACGATCGAGATGATGCCGAGCACCAGCGAGGTGACAGCCTGGCTCTTACCCGGAACTACCGGAGGCGGATTGTAGCCGCCGTACTGGTTATTCGGATACTGATTCGGCGTCTGATACTGGTTCTGGTTCTGGTTCGGATACTGGTTCTGATTGTTCTGGTTGTTCTGATTATTCTGATTCTGGTTGTTCTGGTTGTAATCCATGATAAAATCCCCCTGAAACAAATTTTCCAACCTTCCCTTACCCGATTTATATATTAGCGGTTTGTGGGAAATATGTCAAGAGCCGCGCCGAAATTATTTGGGGAAACCCACGGATTTTTGGCGAAATGACGTATGTTTTCCCCCTTGACAAAAAACGTATGTTCGTCTATAATGAGATGAAAACTCGAGCGCTGTCTCGATGCGGCGACGGTCTGAAGGAGGGCTTTCGGTGGGCGAATTCAAGGTACACAGCGAATACAAGCCGGCGGGCGACCAGCCGGAAGCGATAGAGGGACTGGCAAGCGGCGTTGAGAACGGGCTTTCCGAGCAGACGCTGCTCGGCGTCACCGGCTCGGGCAAGACCTTCACGATGGCAAAGGTCATTGAAAAGGTGCAGCGGCCGACGCTGGTGCTCGCGCACAACAAGACGCTCGCGGCGCAGCTTTGCAGCGAGTTTCGCGAGTTCTTCCCCGAAAACGCGGTGGAGTATTTCGTCAGCTATTACGACTACTACCAACCGGAGGCGTACATCGCGCACACCGACACATACATCGAGAAGGATATGTCGATAAACGCCGAGATAGAGCGGCTCCGCCACTCGGCGACGAGCGCGCTTTTCGAGCGGCGGGACGTGATAATCGTCGCGTCGGTCAGCTGTATATACACGCTCGGCGACCCGGCGGAGTATCAGTCGCAGGTCATATCGGTGCGAAGGGGTCAGATGTTCGAGCGCGACGAGCTGCTCCGAAAGCTGGTCGCCAACCACTACTCGCGCAACGATGTGGCAATGGACCGCGGCACCTTCCGCGTGCGGGGGGACACGGTGGAGGTAATACCGCCGAACTTCAACGATCGCTCTTACCGCATCGAGTTCTTCGGCGACGAGGTCGAGCGGATAAGCGAGATTAAGATAGTGACCGGCGAGCGGGTGAGCGACATGAGCCACATCGTGTTCTACCCGAACTCGCACTATATAACCTCAAACGAGAAGTTGATGGAGTCGATACGCGACATCGAAAAGGAGATGGACGAGCGCATCGCGTTCTTTGAGAGCGAGGGCAAGCTGCTCGAGGCGCAGCGCATAAGGCAGCGCACCGAGTACGACGTCGAGATGCTGCGCGAGCTTGGATTCTGCACCGGAGTGGAGAACTACTCGCGGGTGCTCGCGAGGCGCGCGCCCGGGTCGACGCCGTGGACGCTGCTCGACTACTTTCCCAAGGATTTCCTGATGTTCATCGACGAGAGCCATGTCACGCTGCCGCAGGTGCACGGAATGTTCAACGGCGACCGCGCGCGCAAGACGTCGCTTGTCGACTACGGCTTCCGTCTGCCAAGCGCCCTGGACAACCGACCGCTGAACTTTGAGGAGTTTGAGAGCAAGCTGAACCAGGTGATCTATGTCTCGGCGACGCCCGGCAAGTATGAGCGCGAGCGGTCGGGACAGATCGTGGAGCAGGTGATTCGCCCGACCGGACTTGTCGACCCGGAGGTCGAGGTCCGCAAGGTGGAGGGTCAGATAGACGACCTGATAGGCGAGATAAACGAGCGGATACCGAAAAACGAACGCGTTCTGGTCACGACGCTGACCAAGAAGATGGCGGAGGATCTGACGAGCTATCTGCGCGGCGTGGGCATCAAGGTGCGATATATGCACCACGGCGTGGACACGATGGAGCGAATGGAGATAATCCGCGACCTGCGCGCGGGCGAGTTCGACGTGCTGGTGGGCATAAACCTGCTGCGCGAGGGTCTGGACATCCCGGAGGTGTCGCTTGTGGCGATACTCGACGCGGACAAGGAGGGCTTCCTGCGGAACGAGACCTCGCTGATACAGACGATAGGCCGCGCCGCGCGAAACTCGGAGGGCAAGGTCATAATGTACGCCGACACGATAACCGACTCGATGCGGCGGTCGATAGACGAGACCAACCGACGCCGCGCGATACAGATGAAGTTCAACGAGGAGCACGGCATAGTACCGAAGACGATACGCAAGGACATCCGCGAGCTTATCGAGATAACCAAGTCGGTCGAAGCCGAGCGGGACGAAAAAGAGATGCGCATGACGCAGAACGAGCGTATGCAGCTTATCGCACAGCTTGAAAAGCAGATGCGCGAGGCAAGCCGTATGCTCGAGTTCGAGTACGCGGCGGTGCTGCGCGACCGTATAATCAAGCTGCGCGGAGGAAAGTCGGACGACGCGGGCGAACCGAAGAAGCCGAAGAAAAGCTCGTCGAAGAGAAAAGGGGTTTAAGAGAGATGCAGGACAAACTTATCATACAGGGCGCGCGGGTGAACAACCTCAAGAACGTGTCGCTCGAGCTGCCGCGAAACAAGCTGGTGGTCATGACCGGACTGTCGGGCAGCGGCAAAAGCTCGCTCGCCTTTGACACGATATACGCGGAGGGACAGCGCCGCTATGTCGAGAGCCTTTCGAGCTACGCGCGCCAGTTCCTCGGTCAGATGGACAAGCCGGACGTGGACTACATCGAGGGCCTCAGTCCCGCGATATCCATCGACCAGAAGACGACGTCGAAGAACCCGCGCTCGACGGTGGGCACGGTCACCGAAATATACGACTATCTGCGTCTGCTCTGGGCGCGTGTCGGCGTGCCCCACTGCCCCAAGTGCGGCAAGGAGATACACCAGCAGACGGTCGACCAGATAGTCGATCAGATACAGGCGCTCGGCAATGACACCCGCATACAGGTGCTCGCGCCGGTGGTGCGCCGCCGCAAGGGCGAGTACAAGAACGTGTTCGAGGACGCGAGGCGGAACGGCTATGTCCGAGCGCGCGTCGACGGCGCGACCTATTCGCTCGACGAGGATATAAAGCTGGACAAGCAGAAGAAGCACAACATCGAGATCGTCGTCGACCGACTGGTCATTCGCGAGGATTCCGCCCGCCGCGTCAACGACTCGGTCGAGACCGCAGCCGCGCTCGCGGGAGGTCTGGTGCTGGTCGACGCGGGGGATAAGGGCGAGATAATGTTCAGCCAGAACTACGCCTGCGAGGACTGCGGCATATCCATCGAGGAGCTGTCGCCGCGTATGTTCTCGTTCAACACGCCGTACGGTGCCTGCCCGACCTGCTCGGGTCTCGGCTTCAAGCTCGAGCTTGACCCGGACAAGATAGTCCCCGACTGGTCGATGTCGCTCGCTGAGGGCGCGGTCCGCGCGTGGGGCAAGCCCACCCCCGGCACGATGGCGGAGATGAACTACAACGCGCTCTGCCGCGAGTACGGCTTTACGATGGACACCCCGCTGAAGGACATATCGGAGGAGGCGCGCAACGCCCTGCTCTACGGCACCGGCACAAAGAAACTTGAGATGTTCTACGGCAAGGACGGCCGCGCGGGACGGTACCTCCACGCGTTTGAGGGCATAATCCCCAACCTCGAGCGCCGCTATCGCGAGACGCAGAGCGACTGGTCGCGCGCCGATATTGAGCAGTACATGAGCGAGACGCCATGCCCCGACTGCCAGGGCAAGCGCCTTCGCAAGGAGACGCTCGCGGTCACGGTGGGCGGCATATCCATCGCCGACTTCTGCGACAAGTCGGTGGTGAGCGCGCTCGACTTTATAAACTCGCTGGAGTTCACCGAAAACGAGATGACGATCGCGCGCGAGATATTGAAGGAGATACGCGCGCGACTCGGATTTTTGCGCTCGGTCGGACTCGAGTACCTCACCCTCTCCCGCGCGAGCGCGACGCTCAGCGGTGGCGAGGCACAGCGCATCCGACTGGCTACGCAGATAGGCTCGAGCCTCGCGGGCGTGCTGTACGTCCTCGACGAGCCGTCGATAGGACTTCACCAGCGGGACAACAACAAGCTGCTCGCCACCCTTCGTGACCTCCGCGACCTCGGCAACACGCTGATAGTCGTTGAGCACGACGAGGACACCATGCGCGCCGCCGACCACATCGTCGACGTAGGACCGGGCGCGGGCGTGCACGGCGGCGAGATAATCGCGCAGGGGTCGATAGACGACATCGTCGCCTGCCCGCGCTCGATAACCGGTCAGTATCTCAGCGGAAAGATGAAGATACCCGTTCCGACCGAGCGGCGCAAGGGCAGCGGCAAGAAGCTCATCATCCGCGGCGCGAAGCAGAACAACCTGAAGGACATCGACGTCGAGATACCGCTCGGCACCTTCACCGCGATAACCGGCGTGAGCGGCAGCGGCAAGAGCTCGCTTATAAACGAGATACTCTACAAGAGACTCGCCCGCGACCTCAACGGCGCGCACACCACCTTCGGCAGGCATGACAGGATAGAGGGTCTCGAGCACCTGGACAAGGTGATAAACGTCGACCAGTCACCGATAGGACGCACGCCGCGCTCCAACCCCGCGACCTACACCGGACTGTTCGACGACATCCGAAACCTGTTCGCGGCGACCCAGGACGCGAAGGTGCGCGGCTACGGCCCGGGACGGTTCAGCTTCAACACGCGCGGCGGGCGCTGCGAGGCGTGTTCGGGCGACGGACTTGTCAAGATAGAGATGCACTTCCTGCCCGACGTGTTCGTGCCCTGCTCGGTCTGCGGCGGCAAACGGTACAACCGCGAGACGCTGGAGGTCAAGTACAAGGGCAAGTCGATAGCCGACGTGCTGGACATGACGGTGGAGGAGGCGCTCGGATTCTTTGAGAACCTGCCCCGCCTCCGCGCGAAGGTGCAGACACTTTACGAGGTCGGGCTCGGCTACATCAAGCTGGGACAGCCGTCCACCACGCTCTCCGGCGGCGAGGCTCAGCGCGTGAAGCTCGCGACCTATCTGTCCCGCCGCTCGTCCGAAAAAACGATGTACATTTTGGACGAGCCGACCACCGGACTGCACATGGCGGACGTGCACCGTCTGATAGAGGTGCTTCAGCGGTTCGTGGATTCGGGCAGCACGGTGGTCGTGATAGAGCACAATCTGGACGTGATAAAGGTCGCCGACCACATAATCGACCTCGGGCCGGAGGGCGGCGACAAGGGCGGCGAGCTTGTGGTCTGTGGCACGCCGGAGGAGGTCGCCGCGTGCGAAAAAAGCTACACCGGTCAGTTTTTGAAGAAGTGTTTGGATTAGCTTTTATGCAATATTGCGGCTTTACTTTTCCGCGCGAGAGTATATAATATAATCAGGAGTACAAATTGTGACCCGGCGGACGCTCCGTCGGGTCACACGCGTATAAAGGAGGGTCGCGATGAAGTACACGGCAAGGACACTGGCAAACGAGCGGTTCGGGATAAAGCTCATCTTCCCGCACGACCCGCGCTATTACCACGCGTCGCACCGCCGCGAGGACGTGGAATGTCTGTGGATAGAGGTCAAGCGCATCGGTCATGTTTTCTGCTATCCGTACGCGATATACGACCACGGCCGGGTGCTCGAGTTCGGCGACCCCGCAAATCCGGCGAACAAAGAGCGCAACGAGGCGCTGATAAAGCGCTGGAACCAGATAATCACTCCGGAGAATCTGAACATCGACTGGACGTGGGAGCGAGTGGAGGAGGATGCATTCCGCCACATGGTCTCGATGATGCGCGACATTGCCGAGGGCAGCGAACAGCAGGCGCTCGAGGACGGAGAGCCTCCGCGTCTCACCGAAGGCGAGGGCGACGAGTAGTCGAAGTCATTCCGAACGCAGAACAGCAAAAATCGGGCTTGACAGCGCATCTTTTGTGTGCTACAATCTCGACTAATAAACTTTGGGACACACAAGCGAAGGATTTGGAATTTGTGAAAGGAGAGGTCAGATGAAGGACATTTTCGCGGAAGGCAAGTTTGTTGGGGAGGGGCTCACGTTTGACGACGTGCTGCTCGTTCCGGCGGAGAGCGACGTTCTGCCCGCCGACGTCTCGCTCGGGACAAATCTCACTAAGAAGATACATCTGAACATCCCGATAATGTCGGCGGCGATGGACACCGTCACCGAGAGCCGCATGGCTATCGCCATGGCGCGCGAGGGCGGCATCGGCATCATCCACAAGAATATGTCGATAGAGGCGCAGGCGGACAAGGTGGATATGGTCAAGCGCTCGGAAAACGGAGTTATCACCAACCCGTTCTTCCTCTCGCCGGATGCGACCCTTGCCGACGCGGACGAGCTTATGGGCAAGTACCGCATATCCGGCGTGCCGATCTGTGAGAACGGACGTCTTGTCGGCATTATAACCAACCGCGACCTCAAGTTCCAGGAGGATATGTCCAAGAAGATACGCGGTGAGATGACCTCCGAAAATCTCGTTACCGCGCCTGTCGGCACAACGCTTGAGCAGGCAAAGGAGATACTGCGTGCGCACAAGATAGAGAAGCTGCCGATAGTAGACGACAAGTATGCCCTCAAGGGACTTATCACGATAAAGGACATCGAAAAAGCGTATACATACCCGAACACTGCCCGCGACGAGCGCGGACGACTGCTGTGCGGTGCCGCGATCGGCGCTACGGCGGACGTGCTCGAGCGGGCGGCGGCGCTTCTCGAGGCGGGCGCGGACGTGCTCGTGCTCGACAGCGCGCACGGTCACTCGAAGAACATAATGAAGTCGGTGGAGAAGGTCAAGGCGGCGTTCCCGTCGGCGCAGGTGATAGCCGGAAACGTCGCGACCGCCGAGGCGACCGAGGCACTGATAGACGCGGGCGCGGACTGCGTAAAGATAGGCATCGGACCCGGCTCGATATGCACCACGCGCGTGGTCGCGGGCATCGGCGTGCCGCAGATAACCGCCGTGCTGTCCGCCGCCGAAGCCGCGGCAAAGCACGGGATCCCGATAATCTCGGACGGCGGCATAAAGTATTCGGGCGACATCGTAAAGGCGCTTGCCGCGGGAGCACAGGTGGTCATGCTCGGAAGCCTGCTTGCCGGCTGCGACGAGAGCCCGGGAGAGGACGAGATATTCCAGGGCCGCCGCTTCAAGGTCTACCGCGGCATGGGCTCGCTCGCCGCGATGGCAAAGGGCAGCCGCGACCGCTACTTCCAGGAGTCGAACAAGAAGCTCGTTCCGGAGGGAGTCGAGGGCCGCGTTCCGCACAAGGGACCGGTCAGCGAGACGATATACCAGCTGTGCGGCGGTCTGCGCAGCGGCATGGGCTACTGCGGCGCGGCGAACATCGAGGAGCTGATAAAGCGCGGCAAGTTCGTGCGCATCAGCGCCGCGGGACTGCGCGAGAGCCATCCGCACGACATATACATCACCAAGGAGGCGCCGAATTACTCGGTCTCCCACTGATTTGGACGTTTTTCATAACTTTTCGCAGAGGGCGGTGCAGAGATGAAGATAAGCTATTCGACCGTCGGTTGTCCCGACTGGATGCTGAACGAGGTTTTGGCTGCCGCGCGGGACTTCGGCTACGACGGCGTGGAGATACGCGGACTGGGCGAGGACCTGTTCCTTCCCGAGGCACCCTGTTTTGGGGCAAAACGCCTCGAAACCTCGCTCAAGGAGATACGCGACAGCGGGGTGGAGATAAGCTGCATCTCCGCCGACGCGAGTTGTCTTTTGAGCTCGCATTCGCTCGACGTGGTGTCCAACATCCGCCGCTACTGCGACCTGACAAAGCTGGTCGGCGCGAAGAACATACGCATCCTCGCCGACGAGTGGGGCAAGCCCGACCCGTCGGTCGACCGCGAGCTGGTGTACGAAAATCTCGCCTCCGCCGCGCCTTACGCCGAAAAGGTCGGGGTCAGGCTGCTTATCGAGACCTGCGGCGTCTACGCCGAGACATCGGTCACGCGCGAGCTTGTGGAGAGGGTGAACAGTCCGGCGGTCGGCGTGCTGTGGGATATCCATCACCCCTACCGTTACTTTGGCGAGAGCGCCGAGACAACGCTTGGAAACATTGGCAAATGGATAGGCCACGTCCACGTCAAGGACGGCGTGATGGAAAGCGGCGAGCCGAAGTATCGTATGCTCGGCCACGGCGATCTGCCGCTTGCGGATATGCTCGGACGCCTGAAGGCGAGCGGCTACGACGGACACCTGTCGCTTGAGTGGATGAAGCGGTGGAACGACGAGCTGGAGGCTCCCGGCATCGTATTTGCGCACTACGCACGCAACATCAAAAAATATATCTGAAGCATAGCGAGGTCTTTCAATGGATAACAGAGGTAAGATGCCGTTTGTGACGAAAAGTCAGCTGGACGAAATATGCGAGAGGTTCCCGACCCCCTTCCACCTCTACGACGAGAAGGGGATACGCGAGAACGCTCGCCGACTGCTCAAGGCGTTCAGCTGGAACAAGGGATTCAAGGAGTATTTCGCCGTCAAGGCGACGCCCACCCCCGCGATACTCAAGCTGCTCCGCGAGGAGGGCTGCGGCGTCGACTGCTCGTCGATAATCGAGTTGAAGATGGCGGAGAAGTGCGGCTTTCGCGAAAAGGAGATAATGTTCTCCGCAAACGACACCCCGGCGGGCGAGTTTGCCTACTGCACAAAGCTCGGCGGCATCATAAACTTCGACGACTACACCCACATCGCCTACTACGAAAAGAATGTGGGCGCGCTGCCGGACACCGTCTGCTGCCGCTACAATCCCGGAGGCGACTTCCTCGTGACCAACGACATCATGGACACCCCGGGCGACGCGAAGTACGGCATGACCTACGACCAGATGGTCGACGCGTTCCGCTACATGCAGTCGAAGGGCGTGAAAAAGTTCGGAATACACGCGTTTTTGGCGTCGAACGTACTCGCCGACGAGTACTATCCGATGCTCGCGCGGGTCATGTTTGACCTCGCGGTGCGGCTGAAGCGGGACACCGGCATAGCGGTCAGCTTTGTCAATCTGTCCGGCGGCATAGGCGTGCCCTACAAGCCGAAGGACAAGCCGTGCAACATCGACGTGATAGGCGAGGGCGTTCACCGCGTGTACAACGAGACGCTCGTGCCCGAGGGTATGGGCGACGTCGCGATATTCACCGAGCTTGGACGCTTCATGCTCGCGCCCTACGGATGCCTCGTCAGCCGCGCAATACACCAGAAGCACATCTACAAGGAGTACATAGGGCTTGACGCCTGCGCCGCAGACCTCATGCGTCCCGCGATGTACGGCGCGTACCACCACATAACGGTCAGCGGAAAGGAATCCGCGCCGCTCGACCACCTCTACGACGTGACCGGATCGCTGTGCGAGAACAACGACAAGTTTGCCGTCGACCGCGCGCTTCCGAAGATAGACATCGGCGATTTGATAATCATACACGACACCGGCGCGCACGGCCACGCGATGGGCTACAACTACAACGGCAAGCTGCGCTCGGCGGAGATACTCCTGCGCGAGGACGGCAGCGCCACGATGATACGCCGCGCCGAGACCGAGGATGACTACTTCGCAACGACGCGCGACTTCTACGACGCGCTCTGAGGGGTGAGGGAATGCCACTGATACTCATAGCCGGTTCGCGCGGCAAAAACGACGTCGGCGCGATGTCGCATATGCTCGACCTGCGCTACGCGTCGTCGGTAAGGGCTGCGGGCGCGGACGCGGTGCTCGCGACCGAAGTACCGGACGACATCACACCGTTCGACGGACTGCTGCTCGCGGGAGGTCCCGACCTCGCGCCGTCGCTGTACGGCGAACAGCCGCACCCGACCACCTCTGTCGACGCCGACCGCGACGCTGCGGAGCTTGCGCTGCTGCGCGCGTTTGTCGGCGCGAAAAAGCCGATATTCGGCATCTGCCGCGGCATACAGCTGATAAACGTGTTCTTCGGCGGCAGTTTGATACAGGACATACCCGAGGAGTACGGCGCAAATCATATGCTGGTGACGCACAGGGTGCGGCAGCTGGACGGTTCGCCGCTCGGCTTCCTCGGCGGCGAGCTTACGGTGAACAGCACCCACCATCAGGCGGTGCGAAAGCTGGGAGAGGGACTTGTCTGCGACGCGCTGAACGAACAGGACATATGCGAGGCGCTGCACCACACGTCGCTGCCGATATGGGGCGTGCAGTGGCATCCCGAGCGGATGACCGCCGCCGAACGTCCGGACGGACAGGACGACATGCTGCCGCTGTTCAAATTCTTTGTGGAGAAGTGCCGCTGATGGCGGGGTACAAGACGGTGAACCTCGAGTCGGGGATGCCCACCTGCGACCAGGCGGTGCGTCGGCTGACCGCGGAGATGGCAAGCTCGCGCCGAAGCTATGCTGCGCTGAAGCTGATACACGGCTATGGCTCGAGCGGCACCGGCGGACGGATACGCGTCGAGGTGCGAAAGTATCTCGCGCGGCAGAAGTCGATGGGAAAGGTAAAGCTGGTCGTGCCCGGGGAGGAATTTACGATATTCGAGGCGGACACCCGCGCGCTGCTTGCCGCCTGTCCCGAGCTTCGCAAGGAGCCGGACCTCGAGCGGCACAACAACGGCGTGACCTACGTCCTGCTGTAACTGGCACGGAAAATTCAGGTATTAACGGCGAAAGGATGCAAAAAGATGCGGCATTTGATCGACTTTGAGGATATGTCAATCGAGGAGTGGCACGCACTCTATTCGCTCGCAAGCGAGATAATGGCGCGTCCGCGCGACTACAAGGACGCTTTGCGCGGTCGGGTGATGGCAAGCCTGTTCTTCGAGCCGTCCACCCGCACAAACTTCTCCTTTCAGACGGCTATGCTCAAGCTGGGCGGCGGCGTGTTCGGATTTGCCGACGCGAACACCTCGTCGGTGTCGAAGGGCGAGTGCCTCAAGGACACGATAACGATGGTCTCGTCGTATGCCGACGTGATAACCATGCGCACGCCGACCGAGGGCATGGCAAAGGCGGCGTCGCTCTACTCGGCGTGTCCGGTGATAAACGCGGGCGACGGGGGGCATCTGCATCCGACCCAGACGCTGACCGACCTGACCGCCATCACCGAGCGCCGCGGCTCGCTTGACAACATGAACGTGGGACTGTGCGGCGATCTGAAAAACGGACGCACCGTTCACTCGCTGATACACGCGCTTGCGCGGTTCGAGGGAATAAACTTCTTTTTGATATCGCCGCGCGAGCTTGCGGTGCCCGAGTACATCATAAAATTCCTCGGGGACAAGGGGATACGCTTTGTCGAGACGACCAACCTGGAGGCGACCATCCCGCAGCTCGACGTGCTGTACATGACCCGCATCCAGCGCGAGCGGTTCAGCGATCCCGCCGAGTATGAGCGGCTGAAGGGCGTGTATGTGCTTAACGCGCAGAAGATGAAGCTCGCGAAGCGGGATATGATGGTGCTGCATCCGCTGCCGCGCGTGGACGAGATAGCGCTCGACGTAGACCCCGACCCGCGCGCGTACTACTTCCGCCAGGCGGAGTGCGGGCTGTACATACGCATGGCGCTGCTGCTGACGCTCGCGTCAAAGGAGAAGCAGCGGCCGGAGCAGACGCTTCCCGAGACCCGCCCGCATCGGTGCAGAAATCCGAAGTGCATCACCCGGACCGAGCCGTACCTGCCTCTGCTTGAGGAGAACGGCGTGTGCGGATACTGTGACGCGAAACTTGTCTGACGAATTTTTTCGCTGGAATTTGCCAAAAGGTCTTGACTTATTGCGGCGTTTTTGATAAGATATTTTGGCATGCGGGTGTAATTCAATGGTAGAATGCCAGCCTTCCAAGCTGGGTACGTGGGTTCGATTCCCATCACCCGCTCCATTTCGCCCAAAGCGCGATAAGCGCCTGTAGCTCAGGTGGATAGAGCAACTGCCTTCTAAGCAGTGGGCCGGGGGTTCGAGTCCCTCCAGGCGTACCATCCTTGAGCTTTGGCCCTTCGGTCTCTCCCCACAGGCGGTGGGGCAAAATGGAATATGGTGGGTATAGCGTAGTTGGTTAACGCGTCGGATTGTGGTTCCGAAGATC
>CAZBNJ010000012.1:0-43370 GCA_964493515.1 uncultured Oscillospiraceae bacterium
AAAATATGCTATGATAAACACGACACACTGTTGTCGTGTTTATTGTTATAACATGGTCTTGCGAGGGGAGGACGCGCGGGTGAAGATAGACAGGCTCATCGGCATACTGTCGATACTGCTGCAAAAGGGGACGGTCACCGCGCCCTATCTTGCCGAGAGGTTCGAGGTGTCCCGCCGCACGATAAACCGCGACATAGACGATCTGTGCATGGCGGGGATACCGATAGCGACGCGGCAGGGCGCGGGCGGCGGCATTTCGATAATGGACGGCTACGCCGTAAGCCGAACGGTGCTGACCGCGCCGGAGATGCGGGACATCCTCGCGGGGCTGCGCAGCCTGGACAGCGTCAACGGCACCAACCGCTATCGCACGCTGATGGAAAAGCTGTCGGTCGGCTCGTCCGACTTTCTCAGCGGCGACCAGTCGGTGCTGATAGACCTGTCCTCGTGGTACAAGTCCTCGCTTGCGCCGAAGATACAGACGATACGCGACGCGATAGACGCCTGCCGCGCGCTGAACTTCACCTACTACTCCCCCTACGGCGAGACGCGGCGCGCCGTTGAGCCGTACTATCTCATCTTTCGGTGGGGAAGCTGGTATCTGTGGGGGTGGTGCAGGAGCAAGAAGGACTTCAGGCTGTTCAAGCTCAATCGGCTGGAAGACCTGTCTATGTCGGAGGACGTGTTTGAAAAACAGGACACGCCGCTGCCCGATCTGAGCGACGATCGGGTGTTTCCGGCAAACATCCACGTCGTCGCGCTGTTCGACCCCGACTGCAAGTGGAGGCTCGTGGAAGAGTATTCGAGCGGATGCTTTACGGTGCAGCCGGACGGAAGGCTTCTGTTCACGCAGGACTTTACCAACGCCGAGAACCTTATCGGCTGGCTGCTGACCTTCCGCGACAAGGTGCGGCTTATCGAGCCTGCCGAGCTGCGGCGTGAGCTGCACGACGCGCTCATCGGCGCGGCAAAACAATATGAGGAGGATAATGATATATGAGATACACATGGCTGGACGAATATCTGATGGCAAAACCCGCCGTCACGCAGGACGTGCAGGAAAGCTGGAACTGGCGCCGCTACAAGGTCGGCGACAAGATGTTCTGCGCCGTCTGCATGGAGTGGGGCACGGACGAGCCGTACTACATAAACCTGAAGCTCGAACCGAGCGAGGGCGAGTTTCTGCGCGGGCAGTATGAGGACATAATCCCCGGCTACTACTCGGACAAGCGCTGCTGGAACTCGATAAAGCCGGACGGCGCCGTGCCCGACGAGCTGCTCAAAGAGCTGCTCGACAAGTCGTACACGTTGGTGCTTCGAGGGTTCTCAAAGAAGAAGCAGCGGGAGATACTGTCGTCGGTAAGCTGCTGCGGTGCGAACTGTCTCACCTGCTACTGCAAGGATATGTGCAAGGGCTGCAACGCCTGCAACGGCCACGTCTTTCACATGTCGGAGGGCGAGACCTGCCCCATCTACGTCTGCGCCAAGGAGAAGGGATTCTCCGACTGCGGCGACTGCCCCGACCTGCCCTGCGACCTCTGGATGAAGGTGCGCGATCCGAAATTCAGCGACGAGGAGTTTCAGAAGAACATCGACGAAAGGCGAGCGCTGCTGAAAGAGCTGCCGAGATAGACACGCCGTCGAAATAATACCCGACACCACAATCGCGGAGGGCAAGCCCCGCTTGTCCGGGAGCGATTTGGCTGGCGGACATATTATTTCGGCGAAAGCGTGTCCAATCGAGGCGCGACAATGATGCAAAAAAGAGCGGGGACACACGTCCTCGCTCTTTTTGTCACCCTTCTTATATGACGCTGAAATTCTTCCACTTGCCCGACCGATAGCGCGCGATGAAGAATATCGCCCGCACCACCCAGTCGGCGGCCATCGCGAACGCTATGCCGTACACGCCAAGTCCCATCGGTATCGCGAACAGCCAGCTCAGCAGCAGCCGCACGCCCACGCTGGTAAAGATGGTCACGGCGGTGGTGAACTTCACGTCGCCTGCGGCACGCAGTCCCTTGCCGAACGGGAAGCCTATCGGGTGGACGGACAGCGCCGCTATGTTGTGTATCACCACGAGCCATATCACGCAGGTCTTGGTCTCCGGGCTTACCGCGGTGAAGTTCAGCGCAAGCGGTGTCGCCGCGCAGAGCAGGACGTTCCATATCGTTGAGACGACGAAGGTTATCTTGAGCAGCTTCATGAAATAGTGCTCCGCCTGCTCCACCTCGCCCGCGCCCATACACTGTCCGATGACGGTGATGAACGCCGGATCCATCGCTATCGACGCGAGCGCGCTGAGCGACCATATGCTCTGCGCGATGCCGTTCGCCGCGATCTGATATGTACCGAACAGCGCGCACATGCTGCTCAGTCCGACCTTGACAAGCTGGAATACGCCGTTTTCCAGTCCGTTCGGCACGGCGATGCGCAGCATCTGTTTGAGCAGCTTTCCGTTCCATTTGAAGATGTTTTTGAACGAAAAACTTATGCCGTATCTGTCCTTGAAGCAGAGCACTGTTATCGCGACGGCGGAGAACACGCGCGCGATGAGCGTCGGATACGCGACGCCCGCGACACCCATTTGGAACACTAATACTCCAAGTATATTTCCGCCCAGATTTATCACATTGGATATGATGGATATGTACATCGTGACGCTCGTCTTGCCGACCGACCGATACATCGCCGCGCCGGTGTTGTATATCGCAAGCGCCGGGAAGGAGAAGGTGGTTATCAGCAGATATTCGAGACACGCGTCCATGACGTCCTTCTCGACCTTGCCGAACATCAGCGACAGCATCGGCGCGCGGAAGATGAGCACCACCGCCGATATTACGATCGAAAACGCGGTGGATATCATCAAAAGCTGACTCACCGCTTCGGACGCGAGCTTGTTCTCTCCCCGTCCGAGATACTGGCTGACCACGACCGCGCCGCCGACCGACATCGCGGTAAACAGCATGATAAACACGTTGGCAAACGCGTTGACAAGCGACACGCCGCTGACCGCAGCCTCGCTCGCGTAGGTCACGATAAACGTGTCCAGCAGTCCGACGAGCATGACGAGCAGCTGTTCCATGAACAGCGGTATTATCATGTCCTTTAGCTGTTTGTTTGAAAACATCGCGCCGACCCTCCACAAACCCAGTCTATGCGACTATTATACACCCCGCGTCAAGACTCCTATTTCTTCTTTATCACCGGGATCCCGCCTGCCATCACGCCGACGAGCCTGTGCGGCAGGTACGGCTCCTCGAGGTAGGCTATCTCCTCCGGCGTAAGCTCGAGGTCGACCGCAGCGACAGCGCCGTCGATGTGGTGCGGCTTGGTCGCGCCCACCACCGGAGCGGTCACCTTGGTAAGCAGCCACGCGAGCGACACGGTGGTCATTGTCGTCGAGTGTCTGTCCGCAAGCTCGGCGACACGCTCGATTATCGCCGCGTCCTGCTCCGCCGTGGCGTCATATTTGCCCTTGGCGTAGCTGTCCTCCTCAAGGCGCTTGGACGTCTCGCCCGGGCGCTTGGACAGCCGACCTCCCGCAAGCGCGGAGTACGGCGTCATCGCGATGTTGTCCGCCGCGCAAAGTCCCGCCATCTCGCGCTCCTCCTCGCGGAAGATGAGGTTGTAGTGACCCTGTATCGACACGAATTTCGGCAGTCCGTGCGCCTCGGCGTATGCGTTCGCCTTGGCGAGCTGCCACGCGTAGCAGTTGGATATGCCTATCTCGCGGAGCTTGCCCGCCTTCTTTGCGTCGCCGAGCGCGCGCAGTATCTCCTCGATGGGCGTCGAGTAGTCCCACGCGTGGCAGATGTACAGGTCGACATAGTCCATGCCGAGATGCTCGAGGCTGGCGTTCAGCAGATTTGTGACGTGCGCGTAGCCGTCCACGCCGTTTGCTATCTCGTCGGGAGTACGCGGCGGGAACTTGGTCGCAACGACCACGTCCTCGCGCTTTGCCATGTCGCGCAGCGCGCGTCCGACATACATCTCGCTCGTGCCGTTCTGGTAGCCTATCGCGGTGTCAAAGAAATTGATGCCGCTCGACAGCGCGTGCTCTATTATCTCGCGGGACGCGCTCTCATCCAGCGTCCAGCTGTGCTGACCGTTCGACGCGTCGCCGAAGCCCATGCAGCCGAGGCAGATACGGCTGACGTTCAGGTCGGAATTTCCCAGCTTGGTGTATTTCATAAATATGACCCCTTTTTTCGGTTTTACGCTCTCAGCTTGCCGCCCGCGAGCTTCAGGCTCTCGATTATCAGAAGGTGCTGCGGGCACGCCGCCTCGCACTGACCGCACTCGATGCAGTCGGACGGGTCGCTGTTCGTCTTGATGTGGTTTGCGAACCTGCGCCTGCCATCCCCCTTGCCCTCGTAAATCACCTCGTTATTGTACATCGAGAACAGGTCGGGTATGCGTATGCTCATCGGGCATCCGTCCACGCAGTAGCGGCATCCGGTGCAGCGTATCGTGTCCACGTCCGCGAGCTTTTCAACCACCTTGCCGAGCACACCGCGCTCGTCGTCGCTGAGCGGCTTGAAGTTATCCATATAGCTCACGTTGTCGCGCATCATGTCCATATTTCCCATGCCGGACAGCACGGTGATTATTCCGTCGTTCGACGCTGCAAAGCGTATAGCCCAGCTTGCGAGGCTCGCGTTCGGGTCCGCGCTCTCCATTATCTCGCGAACGTCGCCTCGGACCTCGACGAGCGTGCCGCCCTTGCACGGCTCCATGACTGTCACTCCCACGCCGTGCTTTCGCGCGACCTCATAGCACTTCCGCGACTGAATTATCTCGTCCTCCCAGTCGACATAGTTTATCTGGAGCTGGACGAACTCGACCTCGGGATGCGCGGTGAGTATCGCGTCCAGATCCTCCGCCGACGAGTGGTAGCTGAAGCCGATGTGCTTTGCCCTGCCGTCCGCCTTTATCTTTTTCAGGAAGTCCCACACGCCGAACCTGTCCGCCTTGTCCAGATAGCTGTTCGGGAAGCGGTCGCTGACGACGGTGCTCAGTCCGTGGATGAGGTAGAAGTCGATGTAGTCCACGCCGAGAGCTTTAAGCGACGCCTCAAACTTCGGCTCGACCTCCTCCGGCGAGTTTATCGTCCACATCGGCAGCTTGGTCGCGATGTGGAACTTGTCGCGCGGATAGCGGTCGGACACGGCGGTCTTGAAGGTCGCCTCGCTCAAGCCTCCGCCGTACACCGGCGATGTGTCGTAGTAGCTGAACCCGTGGCTCTCAAACTCGTCTACCATCTGCTTTACAAGCTCTATGTCTATCGCGCCGTCCTTCATCGGCAGGCGCATAAGACCGAAACCCAGCTTCTTTATATTGTCCCCGATAGCCATATTTTGCCTCCTTAGTCATGTTGTTATATTCATTATACCTTACACTTGGAGTTCTGTACAATGCCTATTTTGTATTTGGGCTTATGCAAATGAGGCATTGTGGCATTAAAAGCACATAAAACAAGTCCGGAGACGTCCTGTCTCCGGACTTGCATACATCCGACACGCGGGCTTCGCGATAATCGCTCTCAAGCAGTTATTACTTCTTGCTTCCCAGTATCTCCGACTCGAGCTGGCTCAGCTTGCCGCCCAGCACCTTGTCATAGTCCCGCATCTCGCATCCCTCGACCGCGAGACGCAGAGCCAGCTTGCTGTCGGTATACGGCAGCCACTCCACAAGTCCTTCGCCGTTGGGATCGCCGGTGCGGGCGAAGTTTGCCCAGTAGCTCTGCATCTGCTCGGACAGCGCCCAGTCGCTCGAATCGTACGGCCGCCAGCTTCCGTCCAGTGTGCCGAACTGATAGCGGTTGTCGCAGGAGTGAGGCACTCCGGCGTCGTCACCCGGCTGCTCGCGGTCGAAAACATACATGTGTATCGGCTTCTTGCCGTTGTTCAGCTGCATCTGCGCAAATGCCCGTATGCCTGCGAGCATACCGCCGCCGAACATCGACGGCTTCTCGTTTCCACCCTCGTCCGCCGTGCAGCCCATGATTATGTCCACATCGGGGAGCGTTCCGTTCAGCATATGCTCGCTCTGGGCGGTGGGCAGAACATAGCCGTCGGTGTACATATTGAAGCCGTTGAACATACCGCCCAGGCGGTCGTTTGCCGCCTGAAGCTCCGACCAGGGCAGCGCGCGCATCTCGGCAATGTTCTTGCAGCCGCAGTCCTCCATAAACTTCTTGCCCTTCTCCTCCATCGCCTCACGGGTTACGCCCGGGCGACGGCTGAGACCGCCGGAGGACTGCATGGACGCGCGGCGCACATAGCCCTTGTTCAGCGGCGAGCAGAGTATCGCCATAGTCGAACCGCCGCCCGCCGACTGCCCGAAGCACATTATCCTGTCCGGATCGCCGCCAAAGCTCGCGATATTCTCGTGCACCCACTTCAACGCCTGTATCTGATCCATCAGACCGTAGTTGCCGCTGGCGTTATGTCCGCTCTCGGCGGCAAGCTCCGGATGTGTGAAGAAGCCAAACACGTTGAGTCGATAGGTGATGTTCACCACCACGCAGCCGTGCTTGCAGAACCCGTCTCCGCAGTACTCATAGTCCGAGCCGTACCACTGCTGACATCCGCCGCCGTGTATGTAGAAGAGCACCGGCAGCTTGTCCTCCGCGCTCTCGGCGGGGGTGTAGATGTTGAGATACAGGCAGTCCTCGCTCATCTTGGGCGGATAGGGATAGTTCGCTATCTTTATGTAGGGATGACCAGAGTCGTCGGTCACGTCATCGGTCGCATTGTCCCAACGGTCAAACTGGACGCAGGCGGGGCCATAGGTGTCGCATACCCGCACACCCTCCCACGGCTCGGGATCCTCCGGCGCGCGCCACCGAAGCTCGCCTACCGGGGGCTTGGCGTAGGGCACGCCGCGAAACAGCGCAAATCCCGCGTTGGACTTCACGCCCTCTACAACGCCGTACTTGGTCTCTACACGATTAAGCATACATGTTCTCCTTTCGTACATTAGATTGTTTGCTTCAGCCTTACACTTTCGAGAGTACACCATCCGACCGGGAATTTTCGGTCGAAATTTTACTCTCCCTTTTGAGAATACACCAATCGGCTGTATCTTTTCTAAATTATCCTTCCTAAAGCTGTATCTTTTTTGAGCGTTTCCCCCGCAGCATTACAGAAAAAGACACCACAAGGGTGTCTTTTTCGTGGTGGAGACTACTGGGCTCGAACCAGTGACCTCATGCGTGTGAAGCATGCGCTCTGACCAGCTGAGCTAAGCCTCCATGCTATTGAATTATCGGTAGCCGCAGGCGCGGCGATGTGGGCGTTTGGTGACCCGTAGGAGAATCGAACTCCTGTTTCCGCCGTGAAAGGGCGGTGTCTTAGCCGCTTGACCAACGGGCCGGATAGGTTGCCGGGACGGGTTTTGACCGTCCCGGCGTGGTAGCGGCACCTGGATTCGAACCGGGGACCTTACGGGTATGAACCGTGCGCTCTAGCCAACTGAGCTATGCCGCCATATGTCCACCGAAAACCGATGGACGGCTACCCCTCTTCTTGACGGGCAACGTTTATTATACGCAAATTTACGGCTGTTGTCAATAGCAAAATCACGTTTTTCGTTATTTGTTTTCGACGTTACGCCGCGTTTATCGGCGTGTCGATCGCCCGACTTTCAGTTGGACGCCCCCAGCCAGCGCATAAGGCCCGCGCGGCGAAGTCCGCTCTTCAGCGCGACCGCGAGCGGCACCGACACGACCGTTGCAATGACCGCGTTGAAAAGCGACGTGACCGCCTTTACCTGCACGTCGATGAGCGCGGTGGCGACCTCGGTGCGGAGGAAGAACACGTCCTCGACAAATCCCTTGCCGAGGTAGAGCGCGACATAGGTCAGCGCTCCGACAGCGGCGGCGATGACCAGACGGACGGTGCGCTTGCCCTTCTCATCGGCCTTTGCCGAAGCCGCGTAGCTGCGGATGATGCCGCCGGCGATGCAGCCGCAGACGAACGCCATCATAAACTTGTTGACAAAGGTTATCGGCGCGGATGCGATATACTTGGGGTTGGTAAAGTCGTACAGCATACTGCCCAGTCCCGCGGCGAGTCCTCCCCTGAGTCCGCCGAGCATAAATCCGGCGAGCAGGCAGAAGATATTGCCGAGGTGTATGCGGCTGACATCGAGCACTGTGGGTATCGGTATGCTTATCATCGAACCCACAAACACGAGCGCGGACATAAATCCCACGCCGACTATCGTCGTAAGAGCCTTCCTGCCTTTCATAAAACCAAACACTTCCTTTGCTGTGGCGCGACCTGCGCCTTGTTATCCCCATGATACTCGGACGCGCCGCTTTTGTCAACCGAAATTTTGTCCGAAAAAGTAGTGCCTAAGCGCATTTAATGTGGTATAATATTTATGTATATCCAAAACGCACGGAGGAAAGCGATGAACGAAAAGATATTGGTCGTCGAGGACGAGCGCTCCATCGCCGACATCATCATCTACAATTTGAAGATAAAGGGCTACAAGCCGATACACGCAGCCGACGGCGCGGAGGGGCTTCGCATGGCGACCGCCGAGTCGCCCGACCTGATGCTGCTCGACGTCATGCTGCCCGAGATGGACGGCTTTGAGGTATGCAAACGGCTTCGCGAGAGCGGGGAGAACCTGCCGATAATCATGCTCACCGCGCGCGAGGAGGAGAGCGACAAGGTGCTCGGACTGGATCTGGGGGCGGACGACTACATAACGAAGCCGTTCACCTTCCCCGAGCTGTTCGCCCGCATCCGCGCAAATCTTCGCCGCAACACTCCGGTCAACCTCTCGTCGGACGACACACCGTCGCCGTCCAAGGACTCGATAGTCGTCGGCGAGCTGATAATCGACCCGGACGCGGTGGACGTCTACCGCGGCTCGAAGGCGCTCGGACTCACGCAGCGCGAATTCGATCTCATCTACTTCCTCGCGCGGTCGAGGGGCAAGGTGTTCAGCCGCGCCGACCTGATGAACAAGGTGTGGGAGTATGACAGCGCGGCGGTAGGCGACGACCGCACGGTGGACGTGACGATACGCCGCCTTCGCGAAAAGATAGAGCCGAATCCCGCCGAGCCGCAGTATGTCGTGACCAAGCGCGGCCTCGGCTATATGATGAACTGAGCTTTCACTGTCTATCATTATCAGAGAGGAGGTATGCGCGCGGTGTTACGCAGCCTGCACTTCAAACTGGTGCTCGTGCTGGTGCTGCTCATGGTGTCCATCATGACGGTCGTCGGCACGTTCCTTATAAACAGCGTCGCGGTCTATCACCTCGACGAGTTCAGCACACGGATGAGTTCGATGTTCACAACGAACGTCGACCTCGTCGGTTCGCTGCGCTCCGCTGCGGATGAGCCGGACGGAGCGGACGCGATAGGCGACGTGCTCGGCGCGTACTCGGGCACGCTCGGCGTGGACCTCTACAACCGAAACTACTTTGTGCTCGACGGACGCACCGGCGAATATCTCATCGGCTCCGATCCCGAGACCGGCGAGACGCTCGACCTCACTCCGAACATACTCACCGCGATAAGCGGCGGAGTGGGCAACGCGCGGTCGATAACCGCGAGCTACATCGACGCGGCGGTGCCGATAAGCGGCTCGAGCGGCGACTACATCGTGTACATCCGCGACAACAAGACGCGTCAGAGCGAGCTTGGCGCCGAGCTGTTCATGATAATACTCGAAAGCCTGCTGTTTGGCATGGTGATATCGGTGCTGCTCTCTTTCCTGCTGTCCAAGACGATAACCACGCCGATAGAGGGACTTATCCGCGCGTCGAGCGGCATGGCGGAGGGCGACTTCGACGGCCCGATAGAGGTGCGGTCATCCGACGAGATAGGCGTGCTTACCGAGACGTTCAATGACATGGCGTCCCGCCTCAAGACCACGCTGGGCGAGGTGCGCGGCGAACGCAACAAGCTGGACGCGCTGTTCCTGCACATGACCGACGGCGTGTGCGCATTCGACCGCGCGGGCAGTCTGATACAGATGAATCCCGCGGCGCGGCGGATGCTCGACTGCGAACCGAGCGGCGTCAGCTATTTCAGCCTCTTCCCGGACGCGCTCGAGTGGAGGGACGCGCTCGCGCTCGAGCCGCACACCTCCAGCTCCTGCGAGCTTGAGCGCGGCGGACGCACGCTGCACCTGTTCCTCACCCGCTTCGGCGAGGAGCTGGCAGAGAGCGGCGTGATGGTCGTTATCCACGACATAACCGAGCAGACCAAGCTGGACGCGGCGCGGCGCGAGTTTGTCGCGAACGTCTCGCACGAGCTGCGCACACCGCTCACCAACGTAAAGAGCTATACCGAGACGCTGCTCGAAAACCCGGACATTGACGAGGAGACGCGCAGGAACTTCCTGTCGGTGGTCATCGGCGAGAGCGACCGCATGACCCGCATCGTCTCCGACCTGCTCACCCTGTCCAAGTTCGACTACGGCGCGGACGAGCTTAGGATGGATACCGTCGACCTGCGTCCGCTTGTCGAGCGTGCGGTCGACGCGTGCCGTATCGAAGCCGAGCGCCACGGCCACGAGCTGGTGCTCGATGTCATCGACGAACCTGGCGAAATACGCTGCGACGCCGAGCGCATCGAGCAGGTATTCGCAAACATCCTCTCAAACGCGATAAAATACACGCCGGACGGCGGCCGCATCGAGACGCTCGTCCGACGCGAGACCGGCTTTGTGCTCGTGCGCATATCGGACAACGGCGTGGGTATTCCGGAGGAGGCGCTGGGTCGGCTCGGCGAGCGCTTCTACCGCGTGGACAAGGCCCGGTCGCGCGCGGCAGGCGGCAGCGGTCTCGGACTGTCGATAGCAAAGGAGATAACCGAGCGCCACGGCGGCGATCTCGAGATAAAATCGGTCTACGGCAAGGGTACCAGCGTCTACATACGGCTTCCGATACCCGAGGAGGCGGAGGCGTGAGCGCGCGGACAAAAAAGTGGATAGAGCGGATAAAGTCCGCTCTTATCGTGCTGCTCATGCTGTCAATGACCGTGCTGTTCCTGCTCACCTGGTCGACCGACACCGCGTCGCTGCCGGATGGCGTTCGACGGGTGGTCGGAGGCGTGTCGCGATTTTTCGGCGGCGGGGATGAGCCTGCGCCGGTGGTAGAGGGCAGCCGCGCCGAGCTGTACGGCGACGCGGTGTCCATGACCGTCGCCGCGATAAACTCGGACGGCGCGACCCGCGCGGTGTTCTCTCCCGACGGCGCGCTCGACGAATTTCACTCGTCGCTGCGTCCGCTGCTTGCCGACTGTCTCGCGTCCGCCGAGGCTCCGGTCGAGATAAGCATGGACGCCTGCGTCGCCGCGACCCGTCGAAACGGCGTGTTTGCCGCGTATTCGGGCACGCTCAACTGCTCGCTGCTCGCGCGGATGTACGGTGTCGAGTGCCACTCGGCGGGGGACAGCTCCGCCGACCGCGTGTTCCTCGGCGTGTCGGATAACCGCGTCGAGCTGTACGCCATCTCCGACGGTCACTGCTGGCTGTTCGGCACGGCGGTGGACGGCGCACGGCTGGAGACGCTCTGCTCGGTCGAGCTCGGCGCCGGCGCGCGGTGGTCGTACGACCTTGGATTTGATAACAGCGCGCTTGCGGTCTATACCTCCGGCGCGCTTCGCATACCCACCGCCACCGCGTCGGCGGCGACGGTCGGCGACGGCACGTTTGCCTCGATGCTGGAGGCGTTTTCGATGAATCCCGCGACAAACTATCGCTACACCTCCGCAGGGGGCACGCAGTATGTCGTGGAAGGCTCGCAGCTGCTCGCGATATCGGTCGACGGCCACATCCGCTACGCGTTTCAGGGCGAGAACGGCGTCGCGCCGCACACAAACTCCGTGCGCTCGGAAGACGCCACCGTCGAATACTGTCGGTCGCTGCTCGGCGCGGTCGCTGCGGGCGCAACCGGCGACGCCAAGCTGTCGCTGCGCTCGGTCGAATACGGCTCGAACGGTCGGATGACGATAAGCTTCGGCTACACGCTCGGCGCGCTTCCGGTGTATGTCGACGGCGCGCGGGACTCGGCGGTGTTCACGCTCGAGAACGGAACGCTCGTCTCCGCGCACATAACCCTTCGGCGCTACGCCTATGACGGCTCGGACGCGCTGATGATGCCGCCCTCCTCCGCCGCGGCGATAGGTGCCGGCGGGCTGTGCTACTACGACTCGTCGGACGACGGAACGCTGTCCCCCGACTGGACAAAATAGGAGCGAATATGGACATATCGAAATTCAAAAACCTGATACTCGGCGTGCTGCTCGCGGCGAACCTCGTGCTCGCGGCGGTGCTCGGTATGCGCGCATATGAGAGCTATCGGCTTGAGCGGACGGCGGCGGAGAACACGGTCGCCGCTCTGCGAAATCTGGGCACGAATGTCACCGTCGAACAGCTCGGCGACGACATCGCGCCGCTCTATCCCTCCGAGGTGGAGCGCTACCTGGACGCCGAACGCTATCTTGCGAGCTCGTTTATCGGCGAACACACCATCGCCGAGGGCGGCAGCGGCATATACAACTTAGAGGGCGAAAACGGCAGCGCGGGACTTCAGAACGCGGGTCGCGTGACCATAACCTTCAGCGACGAGTTTTCCGAAAGCATCACAAGCGCCGAGGATATGCTGCTCGCGCTCGGCACCGATTCGCAATACTACGCCGCGCTGCTTCGGATGACGGCGGACGAGCTGGTCGTGGAGGACACGGGCATCCGTCGGCTGATAACCGGCGCGGAGGTGTTCGGACTGTCGCTGGACGTGCGCGAGGTCGACGGCAGAGTGGTCGGTCTGGACGGCGGGATACTGCTCGGCGAGGTCTATGTCACCGAGGGAAGTCACTCCAAGTCGCTTGCGGCGGCGCTGCTGGCACTGTCCGCGCAGCTGCACGACGCGGGCACTCCCGCCGGAAGCATCATTTCCTCCGACCTCGGCTGGACGGCAGCGCTTGCCGCGCCGGGGTACACTCGCCTTGAACCCACCTGGCGCATCGACACCGAGAACGCGGGCGTGTGGCTGGTCGACGCGATGACGCTCGACGTGTCGCGCGCGTGATATCGCCGATTTGTTCCCGAAAAGTTACAATTAGTTACAATCCGGAAAAATCGCTTGATTTTGCCAAACGTCCATGCTACAATAATGGTGCGGAGCAGTCCGCACTATATTTGCATGGCCAAATTTTTCCGATTTTGTGCCCGATGCCGCGTGTCATTCGCCGCCGCTCGGGACATACTAACCATATCAAAGATCCCTGCAAATTTTGCGGGTTTGGAGGAACGAGGAATGTTGAAATATGTTGTGACCGGCGGTCATCCGCTGCACGGCGAGGTTCAGATCGGCGGCGCGAAAAATGCGGCTGTCGCGATACTTCCCGCGGCGCTGATGGCGGACGAGCCGTGCGTCATTGAAAATGTGCCCAAGATAAGCGACGTCACCGTCATCCTTGAAATAATAAGCGAGCTTGGCGCAAAGGTGCAGTTGCTCGGCAATCACCGCGTTCGCATCGACCCGCGCGGCGCGAAGAACATCTCGCCCAATCCCGAGCTTATGCGCAAGATGCGCGCGAGCTACTATATCCTCGGCGCGCAGCTCGGTCTGTACGGCAGCTCGACGGTCGGAATGCCCGGCGGCTGCGATATCGGCGTTCGCGCCATCGACCAGCACATCAAGGGCTTCAAGGCGCTCGGCGCGGAGGTCGAGGTCGCCGGCGGTTCGATAAGCGCAGTGACCACCGACGGTCGCGTGCACGGCGCGCACATCTACTTCGACCAGTCGTCGGTCGGCGCGACGATAAACGTCATGCTCGCCGCGTGCAAGGCGGAGGGTCAGACGATCCTCGAAAACGTCGCCAAGGAGCCGCACGTCGTCGATGTTGCAAACTTCCTCAACACCATGGGCGCCAACATCCGCGGCGCAGGTACCGATGTCATAAAAATTCAGGGTGTGGAGCGCCTCGGCGGCTGCACCTATTCGATAATCCCCGACCAGATAGAGGCGGGCACCTTCATCGCGGCGGCATGCTCCACCGGCGGCGCGATAACCCTTCGCGGCATAATCCCGAAGCATCTCGAGTGCATCACCGCGAAGTTTGCCGAGATAGGCGCGACCTTTGAGGACGACCCGAACGATCCGGACGCGATGATCTGCCGCTCGGGCGGCAAGCCGCGTCCCGCCAACATCAAGACCCTGCCCTATCCCGGTTTCCCGACCGATATGCAGGCGACCACCACCACCGTGCTCTGCCTTGCCGACGGCGCGTCGATAGTCACCGAGACGCTGTACGACAGCCGCTATCGCTACCTTGAGGAGCTGAAGCGCATGGGTGCCAACGCCCAGGTCGACGGACGCATCGCGGTCATCGAGGGTGTGGAGAAGTTCACCGGCGCAAACGTGCGCGCGTGCGACCTCCGCGCCGGAGCGGCTCTGATGGTCGCGGCGCTTGCGGCGGAAGGTGTGAGCGAGATCGAGGGCGTACACTTCATCGAGCGCGGCTACGAGGACTTTGTGGGCAAGCTGAACGCGCTCGGCGCACAGATAAAGGTGCTGACCCTGCCCGATGTCGAGAGCGCGGCAGACGCGGGCTGATAAACTTTAATAAACTGCGGCGGCGGAGCTTCCGTCGCCGTTTTTTGGAGGAAGCGCATGGCTTTTATCGCAACGCTGGCGTCCGGCTCGACCGGAAACGCGGCGATAATCAGCGACGGCAGGACAAATATCCTCATTGACGCGGGCATAAGCTGCCGGCGTATAAAGGACGCGCTCGCCGAGTTCGACATACCGCTCTCCGACCTGGACGCGGTGCTTGTCACCCACGAGCACACCGACCACATCAAAGGGCTTGAGGTGCTGTCCCGCCGACAGCCCTGCCCTGTCTATGCCACCGACGGTACGGCGTGGGCGATGACCCGCAAGCTGCCGAATTTCGACAGCGACATTCGCCTCGTCCGCGCGGGCACAGGCTTTGAGGTGGGCGGCATTGGGATAACGCCGATAGCCACCCCGCACGACGCGGCGGAGAGCGTATGCTATCTCTTTTCGCTCGGCGGTCACAGCGTGCTCTACGCCACCGACATCGGCCACGTCACGCCGGACATAGCGGCGGCGGCAAAGTCGAGCGAGTGCGTGTTCATCGAGTCGAACCACGACGTGTATTCGCTGCTGCGCGGAAGCTATCCCGAGATGCTCAAGACCCGCATCCTCTCCGCGCGCGGGCATCTGTCAAACGACGACTGCGCGGACATCGTGCGAGAGGCTGCGCAGAGCGGCACGCGGCGGTTCACTCTCTGCCATCTGTCCCGCGAGAACAACACCCCGCAGCTCGCGGCGGACGCGTCAAACGCGGCACTCCGACTGGCGGGCGTGGAAGGGGTCGCGCTCGAGGTCGCACCCGACGTCGCCGCGTGCGTCCCGTACATATTCCAATGTTAGGCGTGACGATCGCCTGCGTCGGCTCGATAGGTGAAAAGTTTTACGCCGACGCGTGCGCGGAGTATCAAAAGCGGCTGGGCGCGTTCTGCAATCTGTCGATAAACGAGGTCGCGGAGCAGCGTCTGCCCAAGAATCCCTCGTCCGCCGAGATAGCCGCCGCGCTGTCCAGGGAGGCGACACGCCTCGCGCTCGACCGGCGGTCGCTCATCGTGCCGCTCTGCGTGGAGGGCGCGCAGCTGACAAGCGAACAGTTCGCCGACAAGATAGCGGCGTGGCAGCTTGAGGGACAGTCGCGGCTGACCTTCGTCATCGGCGGCTCATTTGGACTCGCGCCGGAGGTCAAGGCGCTCGGCGGCTTCAAGCTGTCACTGTCCAAGATGACCCTGCCCCACCACCTCGCGCGGGTGTTCCTTCTTGAACAGCTATACCGCGCGTTCTCGATAAATTCGGGCGGAAAGTACCACAAATAGGAGGATATCTCATGCTTTTGGTGATAAGTCGTGTCAAAAACGCGAGCGTAGACGTGGACGGCGAGCGGATAAGCGAGATAGGCCATGGGCTGCTCATCTTTGCAGGCGTGATGGAGGGCGACACCCGCGACGACGCCGAATGGTTGGCGCACAAGGCGGCGAATATGCGCATCTTTGAGGACGACGAGGGCAAGCTGAACCGCTCGGTGCTCGACGTCGGCGGCGCCGCGCTGGTGGTATCCAACTTCACACTTGCCGCCGACTGCCGCCGCGGCAACCGTCCCAGCTTCTCCGCCGCGATGGAGCCGGAGGCGGCAAACGACCTCTACCTCGAGTTCTGCGACCTGATGCGCGCCGAGGGACTGCGCGTTGAGACCGGACGCTTCCGCGCCGACATGAAGGTCGGTTCGCTCGGCGACGGCCCAATAAACATCGTGCTTGACAGCGCGGTGCGCAAATCCCCAAGAAAGGACTAAGTTCATGTTTTTGTTCCGAGAATCCATCGAAAACTGGTCGGATTGGGGAAAAGTGTTTCAGTCGATACCCGCTTTTGCTCCGATGATAGACGAGATACTTCGCCGCGAAAACCTGCCCTCAGCGCAGGTCGAGAACCTCACTCCGGGCACGAACGCGGTGTTCAGGGTCGGTGGATATGTTGTCAAGATATTCTCGCCGAAGGAGAGCGGCTTCGACGGCGCGGCAGACATGGAGACCGAGCTGTTCGCCACTCGATTTGCGCACGATAACGGCGTAAACGCGCCGAAAATCGTCGCTGTCGGCGAGATTTGCGACAAATACGACTTCAAATATCTCGTGATGAGCTTTGAGCGCGGAGTGCAATTCGGCGACGCAGTCGGCTCGATGGACAACGACCGCAAGCGCGCCGTCGGGCGTGAGCTGCGCCGTCTGACCGACCGCATGAACCTCCCCTGCGAGCGATTCAACCGCTCCGATCCGTTCGACGGGTCGCTCGGTGGAAATCGCTGGAAAAAGTTCTCCGAAAGGTTCAAAAGCGAGCGGATAAGCCGCATATCCTCGCGAAATTATGGCGAATCGGTGTTTGTCCACGGCGACCTCAATCCGGACAACATACTCATCGACGAGGACGGCTCGCTCACCGTTCTCGACTTCGCCGACGCGCTGCGGGCACCGATATGCTACGAGCACGCGCTGGTCGCGTCCGAACTTTTTCACTTTGACAACGCGCTGATACGCGGATTTTTCGGCGAATATGACCCGAAAGCACTTGCAAATCTCATGCTCGACGGACTGCTCATCCACGCCTTCGGCGGCGATGTAATCGAGCAGCGGGTGTGCCCTCCGAGCGAGCTGGACAGCCTGGACGACCTGTACCGAAAGCTGTTCGCGAGGGTGAATTTGTGAGCATGAAACAAAAATGAAGTCCCGCAGAGGGACTTCATTTTTTATCCACCGATACGACGGTCAGTTGCGAATCTTTGACAACAAACCGTATATCATAGTCTGCATATTCCATTCCGTATATACGCTCTGGATCGTCCTGATAGCCGGGTCGCGGGTCGAGCGCAAGCAGTTCGATTACCGCGCCGTGCGCATCGGACGGCAGTTTTTCGAGCAGCTCGGCGGGAAAATCGACCGATATTTTCGCGCCGATGCCGTCCGCAAATCCGCCGGTCGCGCCGGGGATGCTGTCGGCGTAGGGCAGGTACGGCTTGATGTCGATGACCGGTGTGCCGTCGGTCATGTCCGCGCCGCTTATCACTATCGTCGTTCCCTTGTCCGGCAAGGTCTCCAGCCCCTCTATCCTGACCGCCGACAGCCCGATCGGGTTAGGTCGATAGGGCGATCGGGTGGCGAACACGCCGACGCGTTCGTTGCCGCCGAGCTTTGGCGGGCGCACCGTCGGGCGAAAGCCGTCGCTCGAATTCTGCGAGAATATCCACAGCACCCACAGGTGCGAAAAGCCCTCAATTCCGCGCAAAGCGTCCGGATTTCGGAACTCCGGCTCAAAAACGATGCGCGCACGGTCGCTCGGCGCAAGACCGCTCTGCCGCGGCACGCCGAATTTTGACCGATGCGCGCTCTCGATGTGTGCTATCTGCCGCATAACCATTCCTCGCCGACCGTCACTCCACCCGCTCACAGCGGATGGTCGTGCGGTACTGACCGCCAATCGTGCAGGTAAAGAGGCTGAGCGCCCAGTCGCCGGCGAGCATACGCTGCGCCTCGCTCGGCTCAAGCTGCTCCTTCTCCGCTACTTCGTAGACGAACAGGTTGCCGTCGATGTCGACGAACTCGACGCGATCGCCTATTTGCAGCCGGCTGAGCTTGCCGAAATGGCGGGTATAGTTGTGCGCGCAGACGACCATGTCGTCCAGATACGCCGAACCCGCATAGCGGCAGGGCGCGTTCTTCAGATTCTCTGTGCTCCACTCCGCCATGACCGGAAGCTCGATGTCAATGGCAGGGACGCTGATGTAGCCGATGTATTCGTTGTCCTCCACCTCGACGGTGGGCATCTCCATCTCGGGAGCGAGAATGTAGTCGGGTATCCTGCCCTCGGGCAGATTCGGCTCTCCGCGCGGCGGAATCATCTCCTCCATGCGCGTGATGACCGTCTCAACGCTCTGTCCGGCGCGGTTGTCGTCCCACATATTATAGCCGAGCAATCCTGCGGCGCCAAGCACCAGCAGCAGCCCGATCGCGATGAGTATCGTGCCTTTTTTATGCTTCATCTTCACTATTGGAACGCCTGCGGCGGATGAATCCGAGCAGTATCATCGCAACGCCGAGAATAGCGAGCAGCGGGACCGGCCACCAGAGCTGTCCGGTGTTCGGAAGGTCTCCTGTCGCCGTATCCTCGTCCGAGATGTCAAACAATTCGTTCCACTCCGGATCCTGCTCGGGATCCTCGTATGGCGGATCCCACTCATCGTCCGGCTTATTCGGCTTGTCGCCCAGCGCGGATTCGTCGTCGGGGATGTCGTCTATCGGCGGCTCGTAGGTGTTAGTGACCACAAAGGTTGTGCCGTTCTGGGCCACCGAGACGCTGTATCCTTCGACCTCGCGCTCGACGAGCTGCCAGGTCGACCTCTCGTCCAGCCTCTCCCAGTCGCAGCGCCAGTTGTTGTCCGAGCTGAGCACGACGCTGTCGTAGACCTCGCCGTCGCGCAGCAGGTCGACCGTGACGCTCTCGGGACGCTCGTCCTCATAGTCCTCGTCGTGCCATACCTTGAGCGCGTGCAGGCTCAGGTCACTGCCGCTGTCCCCGTCGCCCGGGATCTGCCTGCGGGAATACTTCGCGTAGGTGACCACGTCCGGTTCCCAAGCGTAGCCGTCCTCGGTGTAGGGCAGCGAAAGGAGGAACGGCGTGGGGGTGTAAATATATCCGCCCATCGTCTTGCTGTCTCCGACGATGAGATATAATCCTTTTTCAAGACCGCTGAAGAGCACCTTGCCTTCCTCATCGGTAGAGGCGCGGTCGGTCGGTTCTACCCTGTCGCGAGCGACATACCCTGCCATCGTTGCGGCGCGGGTCAGCCAGTCGGTCGCGGTTATCGCGTAGCTTGCAAACGGCTCGACACGCCTGAAGGTCAGGGCGTCGGTGATATCCGCCACGCGGAAGATGCGGAACTCCACGTTCTCCATCGGCTGTTTCTCGTTGTCTCCTATGACAAAGGACAGGTCGAGCGAGCAGCTCTCCACGTCCTTCAGCTCCGCGGCAAGCGCGGTGGGCAGGAGCGCTCCGCAGAGCAGCAGACACAGCAGCAGCGCTGTGACGCGACGAATGTTACGCTTTATCTTCATTGTCCGATTCCTGCCTTTCTGTATCGGTGTCCTGCGGTTCTGTCGTGCTTTCGGTGCTCGGTTCCGTGTCGTCTGTGCTTTCGACGATGTCCGGTTCCGTGTCGATATCCTGTGGTTCCGTCGTGCTTTCGATGTCCTGCGCGTCGGTCGTGACGGCAGGCTTTGCCTTCTTCGACGACTTGCTCGGCTTCTTTTTGCTTGTCGGTCTGGTCATGCTCCACACCACGAACACGAGCAGCATCGGTATCGCCGCTATCGGAGCGACGATCAGCGGGTCAACGCGCATCGCCTCCGCCGTGACGCGGATGGTTATCGCCGCCTCCTGGTTCGCGACACGATGACCGCGGACGAGCAGTCGATGGCTGTTCACTCCGTAGGGGGTGCAGGTCAGCAGTGTGCAGTAGTCCTTGCCGTCCTCGATCATAATGTCGTCGAGTTCTTCGGGCAGGACGATGTGTATCTGGTCTACCTCATAGGTCAGCGTCTCGTTCAGTATCTGCAGAACGAACACGTCCCCCTCGCGCAGTCTGTCCAGATTGCTGAACAGCTTCGCGCTGGGAAGTCCGCGGTGTCCCGACAGCACGCTGTGGGTGGTCTGTCCGCCTATCGGCAGCGACGTGCCCTCCAGATGCCCGATGGCTATCTGCAGCACCGATTCGTCGGTGCCGTGGTATATCGGCAGCTCGCACTGTATCGCGGGAACGCTGATATATCCCATTATGCCGGTGCCGGTCGCGTCGAGCAGACTTTTGTAGAGCCGCTCATCCTCTTCCGTGAGATAAAGAGGGTTGGACTTTTTGGCAAGAGCTTTGTTGTACTCTACCGCCTCGGTCCACATTCTCTCGTACTCCGCCGCGTCGATGGTGCTTATGCTCTCCGCATAGTTCGCTATCGCGCGCGACTGGTGAAACGAGTTCCAGTAGTCGCTGAACGTAGGATAAAGAAGCAGTCCCACCCCCAGCACAAGCACCAAAATCAGCAGAAAGGTGGTCAATTTTCTCTTCATTTGTTTGACCACCTTGTCTGCAGATTATTCTGGCGATTCTCCTGTGGCTTGGGGGTGGTTTAGGCCTGTATCTTACTCTTCCTTAGCTCCGACACGCTTCTTGGTGACGAGCAGGATGCCCGCGCCCACAGCCAGCACGCCGCCGGCTATGTAGAAGATAGTCGTACCGATGCCACCGGTGGACGGCAGCTCATGGCCTGCCAGGTTGATGACACGGACGCCGCCCTCGTTCCAAGTGGCGGGAGTGGTCACAGCGTCATCGCCTTCGCCGGTAGTGGTCTCCGGAGTAACATCGGCGGTCAGGTCAATGTCAGCGCCCACAGTAACCGCCTGACGGGTATTCAGCTTGTTGTAGCCGCCCGCAGGAGCCTTGGTCTCCTCCAGGTAGTAGGTGCCTGTGCCCAGACCCTGGATGGTGACAACACCGGCAACGATGGTGGTAGTGGTGTTCTCGTCATCATCGGTAGCGGGACGGTAGTAGGCGGGCACATCAACTTCCGTCTCCTCGCCGGTCTCCTCATTCTTAACAGTCTCTTTGTGAGCGTCCACGAACACCAGCTCGATGGCCTCGCCGCCCTCAGCCACATCGTACAGCTCAAACTCGGCGTCTTCCAGGATCTGCTTACCCAGCTCATCGCTGGTGGTCTTTACCAGGTCGAAGGAGTAGAGCGGAGTCTGGGTCTGGGTCTCCTCGCTGTCCTCGGTGTGGCCGTTCTCGCCGTAGTCCAGCTTGGCCTTGTTGGTGGTGGTGTCGACCGAAATGGTGGCCTCGTTGTTGATGGTAGCGGAATAGTTGAGCACGATATCGGTAGCCTCGGTTATGGTATCCAGATAAGCCTGGGTGAAGGACAGATGGAAAGCGCAGCCGTCCTCGGGGTCAGTCTCCACGGTGTAGTTGCTGGCATCCAGAACAGCCCCGCCAACGCTGACGACCACGTCGCCATTGTAGGTCAGGCCCTTGCCCATGGTGTCGTGAACAACATACTTGGCAGCGCCGGGCTTGGCGTTGACGGTGATGGTGTAGGGGACAGAATCGCCAATCTTCAGGCCCTCAATGACGGGGGTATCCTTCTCAATGGTGGGCAGGTCGTTCTTGGTGGTGATGGTCACATCCTCATGACCCACGGTGTCCAGGATGGCCTTGGAGCCAAGCGAGCCGACAATCAGGAAGTAGCCGTCGCCCAGGTTGAGAGTGGCGTCGGTGTTCAGGGTAGCCTCGCCGGTAGCGACAATCTCACCGGCAAAATTCTCAGCGTTCACCACAGCCTGGAGCGCGATGGCGAAGTCAGGAGCGCTGAAATCATCGCCCACCGAGACATCGTAGGTCTTAACGCCATTCTCATTGGCGATCTCGGTCAGGTTGATACCCACAAAACTGCTGACCACATCAAAGAAGGGGCTGTTTTCGGAAATGCTGTAAGCCACATGGTCAAAGGTGCTGGTTCCTTCATTGACTTCCTCGCCGGCAACATCGGCGTCGAAGATCTTGTAGGCCTCATAGGTCTCGCTTGCATTCGGATCGGTGTTCTCGTCGGGCGCGGGCAGCTTGATGGTGACATTGGCTGCGAGTGCGGGGGCGGTCAGGCACAGGACCATGACCAGCGCCAGTGCTATGCTGGCAAGTTTCTTGATAGTTTTCATTACTTTCGTTCTCCCTTCAAAAATTGATTGGTTTGTTGAAACAGTTGGCTGTTGAACTTTTGGTTCCCTTCCGGGAGGATGTCTCACGCTCTACCCTCCTCTCCGAAAAGCCATTGTCTTTTCTTATACATCAGGAGTGCCGCCGCTATCAGCAGCAGGGCTCCCGTTGCATACCAGAGAGTAGTGCCGCTTCCGCCGGTTGCGGGAAGCTCGTAGGACGAGGTGTTGGTGAAGATGACCTTGGTGATATCGGACACCGTGATGTCGCCCTCAGCGGTGGTCCCCTGCGTCACGGTCTTTTCAAACTCGCCCGTTTCCGATTCTTTCTCAGCACTGTAGAGGAAAGTCTCAGTCTCGGTGTGGTAGCCCGCAAGAGGAGTCCCGTCCTTATCCTTGACCTCGGTGATGGTGTACTTGGTGTCCTTGGGAAGCTTCTGGATGACCAGAACGTCGCCGGCGCGGAGCTGGAAGATGTCATTTCCGGTGATGTACTCCTTCACGCCGTCGCCCTGACGTACGACCTCGCCGTTGGCGTTCTGAACCACGAAGTTGTCGTAGGTCTCTACTCCTTCCAACTTCAGCTTGAAGTAGAACCAGTCGGTGTTCTCCACGCCGGAGAGCCGCTTCTCGATCCAGAGCGAACCGTTCTCCGCGTCCACTTCCTTCTCCAGTTCGCTTGCGAGGTCAAGACCCACAACGGTCGGGAGGGTGAACTGCATCCAGCAGGTGGAGCCGGAAGCGCCGCGCTCGGTGTAGTAGAAGGTCAGGGTGTAGGTCTTGGTCTCATCCTCGCCCAGAGCATCCAGGTCGGACTGCTTGATGTAGTTCCACAGGTTGACGTACTCACCGACCGAGGAGTGGACGCCGCCGATGTCGCAGACCAGCGTGTCGTCCAGATAGACCCACATGTCGTCGTCGCCGAAGAAGAAATACTCGAGCGGGCCGACGTAGTTCCTGGTCAGGTCGAAGGTGACCGCAAACTGCATTCCGAAGAAGGAGTTGTGATACTGACCGTCATCGCTGAGCGGCATATTACCGCCACTATTCTGGATGCGTGCACTGTCCTCACTGGCACCAAACTGGGAATCGGTATAATCGTTGCTGGCGCCGTCCATAGGCCAGAAGTTGTTGGTCAGGATGTGGGTATATGTTGTGCTTCCGCAGGTCGGATTGTTGAAGTTGGTCAGGTTCTGGGCGTTGGTGCCTTCGACACTGCTGAGGGTGTAGGTGTCGCCCACCCGCTTAAAGTTCAGAGAATACTTATCTCCGGCCTTGGCTTTGTAGGTGTCCTTACCCTTGGCATCGCCATCATTAAAGAGGTTGGGAGCCGCTACGCCGGAAGCATATTTAATGTGGTACTCCGTCTTATCGTTTCCCTCATCGTCCTTAACGATGACCTTCTCCGCCGACGGTGCCAGCCCAAAGGTGCAAAACAGAAAACTTTTTCCTTCTTTGTTCGCCACATTCAATGTGTTGGTGATTCCGTTGCTATCGGTCCATTTCTCATTTTCCCAGCCCATGCTGATACCGCCATTGCCGAATGCCAGCTTGGCGCCCGACTTTCCGGTGTAGTTGGTGCTGGAGTTGATGCCTATCTGCCAAGTCTTCATGTAGAGATGTTCCCAACTGGACTGAAGAGCACCGGCAAAGAGTTCTCTGCCCAGCCAATAAGGCTTGCCTGACATGTCGCTTTTCTGATACAGCCGTCCGTCCGTGACGTTGTAGTCGTAGAAGTTTGCGGGGAGATTTTCGTCGACGCTCTTGGTGTCATAGACCAGGCGGATGGTGGCGCTGTCGTTGATGAGGATGAAGTTGCCCTCGGCATCCGCGTCCACCGTCTCGGGGCGATTGGTGAAGCGGGTGGTGGTCTTGTAGTCGTAGACCTCCCAGTCCTTTTCGTTGGTGCTGTCCGCGCTCTTGCCGTCCTTCAGCACCCATATCTGAGTCAGCTCATACTGAGTATCGCTGTTCTTCAGCACGATGTTGAAGTACTTGAGGCCGGGCGCCTTCTGGTACTCAAGGCTCTCTGCCTTGTAGATCTCGGTGAGTTTGCGCTCGGTCTTTATCCTGCCGTTCTCCACCTTGAGGTACGAGATGTTGTTGCCATTGGGCGTGCCATAATTCTTTCCGTTTTCCGGAAGTTTGCCGCCCTCGGTGTTTATAACGGGGAGGTTGCCCTTCGCGACAAAGTTCTTATATGTGTTCCAGTCCGTCAGCGTCTTGCCGTAATCGGTCTTGACCGCTCTATCCAGCCACGCGTAATACTGAACGGTGAAGGTGGGGTTGGCGCCGCTGGTCACGGCGTAGCCCACGCGGCCTACGGTCTCGCTGAAATAGCTGAAGTAGTACGCTTCCTCTATCACTTCGTCATCGTCGGTCTCGTCGTCCGCCGCCGCGGTCATCAGCGCGATCTCCTGCGGGGCGTTGAGCATCTCCCGGAACTCCTCGGTCGGGGTGACGCTGATCTCAACTTCGCATCCGCTGATGTCAAGCTCGTATCCGTCTATCACGAGCGCGTACTCCAGCGCCGCGACCATCATGACCTCGCCCTCTTCGGCGGCAAGCTCGGCATACTCGTCGTATATCTCCATGTCCTCCGACTCGGTGACGGTCAGCTCGGGCGTCGCGTCCGCGCTTATCTCCGCGTCATCGGGAAGTATCGCCTCGCCGCGAACGTAAAGCTCGACCACGACTGCGCCGTCCTCGCTCTCGGCGGTGAAGCTGTCGTCCAGAGCTATCGGATCGGGGATGACCACCGGCTTTATCAGGCACTCCTCGGTGTGGACGTGCTCGACTATGGTGCACTTCAGCTCGCCATCCTCGAAGTAGCCGCTGTCGTCGTGAATGTGCTCGGTATCGAATCCACAATAATATATGTTGTTGTCCAGCTCGAGTGCCAGATAGCAGCTGTCGTCGTGGACATGCTCGACCTGCTCGCACACGAGCGTGGTCTTTGCCTCCGGCTCGCCAACGACCACGCAGTCGTCGGTGTGGGTGTGACCCTCGGTCTCGGTCTTGCCGCAGAGCGGCTCGGTCGCGGTCACGAAGCAATCTTCGATGTGGACGTGACCCTCGGTCTCATCGGTCTCGCAGACGAGCTCGCCGTCTATGTAGCAGTTCTCGTCGTGAGTGTGCGCGTCCTGCTCCTCAAGTCCGCAGACGACGGTGCTCTCGCCGTAGCAGCTCTCGTCGTGGGTGTGAGCCTCTTCCTCCTCAAGTCCGCAGACGATCTGCGGCTCGGGCGTGACCATCTCGGTCATGTAGCACTCCTCGGTGTGGGTGTGCTCGGTCAGCTCGCAATCCAGGGGAGTGGTCATGGTTATCGCGGGCAGTATCAGGGCGTAAGTGGTGCAGAACACGACCGCACCCGCGAGCACTGTCACGACCTTCGTGAAACGCTTGTGCTTGCGCTGCTTATCCAGATACTGTGCAGCCTGCTTCTTGACTCTCTGCATTCTCACGCCCTCCTTTCTGCCAAATTTAAGTTAGTGAATCAGGTGTTTATCCCACCGGTCCGAACTCTGCCAGCGGCCATACTCGGAATATCAGCCGTCCGACGATCTGTTCATCGGCCACGCATCCAACCGCCGTGTTTCTCGAATCGAGTGAAACGTCTCGGTGATCGCCCATCACGAATATCTTCGATTCGGGCACCTGATACGGAAGCTCGATGTTGCACTGTCCGAATGCCTTCTCGGTGAGATAAGGTTCGTCTATCGGCTCGCCGTCCAGGAACACGTTTCCATCCTCGTCGATGTCCACCCACTGTCCGGCGGTTGCGATCACTCGCTTTACCAGCACCTTGTTGTCAAAGTAGAATGCGATGATGTCGCCCTGCTTGTAGTTCGAACCGCTCATCGATACGACTACGTCGCCCTCCACCAGATTCGGTGCCATCGATGTGCCGCTGATCTGAAGGACCGGGAGCAGCAGTGTCGCTACCAGAACCGCCGCCGCTGCGACCGTGATGAGCGTGTAGATCGTGTTGCGGAGCGCCCTGCGGTAGCGGCGCCGGTAGTTCTCTCGCTTCAGTTCAGCCTCCAGCAGTTCTACGCTCGGAATTTCGCGGGGAGCGTCCCCTCCCGACTGTTGCTGCATCACTGAGGCTCCTCCTCCCGGCTTGCGGCGAGATGTCTCACATTTTCCAGATACATCGCGGCTGCGGCATCAGCTGCCTCAAACACTGCGTTGATCCTGAGAGACGCTTCGGCGAGAGTTCCCGCCTCCTTGAGACTCAGATCGCGGTTCCGAAGCTGTTCGCGCAGAAGCTGTATCTCCTGCTCCAGCTCGTCTCCTCGCTTGGTCTGCTCTATAAGCATCTCCAGCAGCTCGGAGCGGCGAAGCTTCTTCATTTCCTTGCCGGTCATCGTCTCACCTCCCGCCTTGGGGCTCTAAGGCTGCGTCGCCTTTCCCCTCTTTTCAAGACCTATTATATCATATGTCGGTCACAGTTTTGGTTACAATTGACAAATTTTTGGAAAAATCTCACCGTCATTTTAACAAAATTTTTGCTCAAAATAGACGCTGTTTTTGTGCAATCTTCCAAAAAATATTTGCTCATCCGCCAGCATATTTTACCACATACACATCTTTTGTCAATACCTCAGGGCAGTAATAACAATAATTGTTATTACTGCCCTGTTGATTTATTCCAAAACACGATGTGCTTGGTCTTCTTTGTCGTCTTGCTCAACTGTGACAAAAACGCCCCAAACCGCGTGGTTTGAGGCGTTTCAAGATGGTGCGCGAGGGGGGACTTGAACCCCCACGTCCTTGCGAACACTAGAACCTGAATCTAGCGAGTCTACCAATTCCACCACTCGCGCATGTCCCGAGCAGCTTTTGCCACCCGAGATATTGGAGCTGCTATCCAGAGTCGAACTGGAGACCTCATCCTTACCAAGGGCGCCAAATCAAAAAAATTTAGTAGACGCGTGAAGTCCGGTCTGTACGGTTGCCTGGGGTCATTCCTCCGTACCAACGGCGTTCGCTATCGAGTTTTCCACAAAGCTGTTCAGCGACATCTTATGAGACATGGCGGCTATTGCAGCTCTTTTGTGCAGTTCCGGCGAGATTCGCACATTGAACGTGCCCTTGTACGATTTCTCCGGCTCTTTGCCCTCTGCTTCGCACAAGGCGAGGTAGTCATCCACTGCGCCGTGGAAGTCCTCTACCAGCTCGCGGGCGCTCTCTCCTTCGTAGGAAATCAGCGCACGAATACCGAGTACCTTGCCGCAAAAGATTGCGTCAGCCTCCGAAAATTCGATGCTGCCAACATAGCCCTTGTACTCCATTGTGTTGCTCATATCAAACCCTCTTCCTCCAAAATCTCAATGAGCTGCTTTATTTGGTATTCCAAAAGCTCCTTGCGTGGGTGCGGCTTATGCAACAATATCGGCGGGCAGTGCTCGGAGACAAATATTACTCGTGACCCACTGGTCTTGCCTTTGTTGGAACGCGAGTATGAAAGATATCCGAGCAGCGTTTCAGCCTCATCGAAAGTGAAATCCTTCGGCTTGGATTTCAGTCGCGCAATTAGCTTTTCCTTTTGACCCAATTAAATCATCTCCTCCTTGCCTCGTCTTTATTATACTCTGATTGATCAAAAAATGCAACTGTTTTTAGTTGCAGAAGGTGGAAGTTTCGAGAAAGGATGAGCTGACCTTGCGGTCAGCCCTTTTTGTACACTTAAGATGGCAATTCGCCAATCGGACGCCATGGGTTACCGGAGGTGTCATTGGGGTTAAGAACAAAACTTATCTTGTCGCGAACGTTTGGGAACATTAGCAGAGAACCAGCATTGTCGGCTACTGGCGTGCCTTTTCCACCATCAGCTTTGGATATAAGTATGACCGTGTTTGATATAGTAATCTCATCACCATCGCCATGGCATATCATCTTCGCCATTAAATCATCCAACTGCATACAAACATTGATTCCGGATGGAGCAGCGCTCTCGGGGTCGTTCAAGAAAATCTTATTTCCTCTGATATTTGTTACAACGGAGAAATGACCCAAATTGCTATTGTCATCTTTATGATACAGGACGATGGCATCAATGCCTTGCTCCTGACAGAAAGGAAGCAGTGTGCCTATATCTTTTGCAGCAACAGCAGCGCATTTTAGTCCGCGACTGATAGCATATTGAACCATCAAGTCATTACGGCAAGACAATACGCCGATGGGCAATAGCCTAGATACGGCATTTGTTATGTCGCCCAGTTTACCTTTCATTCTGTAATGCTGCAAAAGCATACACAAGCAAGCAGCTCCGCAATTTCGTTTTTCCTTGGACTGCTGAAAGTGGGGATATTTTTTAAGATTTTCCATTGGCACGCCCTCCTTTATCTTCTAAATCTTTATACATCTTTATCAGCTCGGCGACGCAGGCTGATTCGCTGGTGCGATCTGGCTGTCCCTTTATAAAACCATAGGCGTCCATCACCGCGCGGTCATTGTTTTGGTGGGCCTTGCGCAACTCCGGCGGCATAGTCGTTTCATCGTAGAGATCAGCAAGGCTGCTGTCCGGGTAGAGGGCGCGAGCGTCCAGGATGGCTTGGGCGGTCCTCTCAACTCGGGTCTTTTGCTCCGCAGTGGGTGTAGGCCAAGGAAAGTTGTTGTAGACCACATCTTTGAATAGCTATAGTCGCTTTTTAATCTCATACACACAGCTCGCATCCATGCCATGTGGACATTAGAAATAATTATTCCGAAGCGGTGGCTTTTTTAAGTTGCTGAGCTCCGTTTGTAGTTGTTCCTTATCCAAACGCAACAAAGCATCAAAATCATCGTTCATTTTGTTTTCACGTGAAAGCCATAGTTGGTCTTGGTCAAAAGCAGAGAGATTCCTTTCGTTACATGCCCAAAAGCGGTATGAACTCTTGGGCGTTTCTTGATTAAGAAAATCTATAAGCGGTTGATACCTTTAACTTTGTTCTTTAAGTGAGAGACTTGCAGGCGCAACGATGCTATGTATTATTTCTTTGATAGGCTTCCTCTGTCATGAACACACCACCACTTTAAAAATTGGAAATCCCTTTGACATTGTTTTTCTTCATGGCCTTACAAACTCACTCCCCAAAATATTGATCGACCAATTCTTGCAATTTCCCTTGCTTGGCCGCCTCGGCCGCATCGGCCTCGACAAAATTATGAGACTCGCCTTTTAGCTCTTCATCAAAACCTAAGATATAATTTTTGGCAATCAAATAGATAATCCGAGTCGGCGCCATACCGTAGACCTGTTTTTGCAAAATATGACGGATACGTTCCTTGTTATCCGGGAACGCCGCTTTCAGCCCTTCGCTCCGGTAGAGACGCTTGACAATCTCAGTAATGTAAAGGCCTGACTTCATATAGAGATCCGCAAATGTTCTCTCTGGATCATCAAAGCAACCCGGATTGTTTTCCTCCAGCTTGTCCACCATCATAGAAACGACCCGGCGGGGCGTAAAAATCTGATTTGTTTTCTGCGGCGGGATATAGTCAAAAATGTCCTCGGCCGATTCTTCATTGAAATAATCCGCCAGTTGTTGTTTCTTTTTCCAAAATTCCTGGATGGAGTCATTAAACACGACCTCATCAAACAGCTTTCCCTCAAAGTGTTTGGTTTGCCCGTCCTCCTCATAATCGCCGCCATCTCTAAGGAAGCGGAACTGTTCTTCTGTGATGCCGGTAACTTCAAAAAACACATCATCTTCCGTGTACTCATCAAAATTGGCCAGAGTCAAGCCCTCGTCTCCATAGGCCATAATAAAGCTGGGGATGGTGCGTGCAAATCCGCGCAAATGAGAGCGTATATCTTCCTCGATGGTATGCTTTTCTTCCTCCGCCTTATATCTTTCGATTTTCTCTACTACTTCCGCAGGTTTGTCCGCAATGGTTTTCTCTACATTTGTTTGAATTGTCGTTGTCAAAGTTTGCCAGGCCTCGCTCATTTGGCTGTCATGCTCTTCTTTCGCCGACCGAGCCTCCTGCTCTGTGGCCGCCTGTTCCAGCTTTCTATCCAAAACCTCTTGCGCCATGCGCTTTTCGTGAGAAAAATCGCCCCACGCTCGCTGGAAGGTTTGGTCAATCTCTTTTTCTACCTCTCGCTCCAGCATATTTTGGGCAGACTTCTTTACCCCTGCGTTTCCCACTGCAGGCGCAATAATATGTTCCTTCAAACTATCCTTCACCAGCTGCGCCAATTCTGAAATTTGTTCTTCTGCCTTCTCTGCATCAGTGGTGCCGCCAAGCGCATCGACCTTTTCCTGCACGGTCTGCTCCATGGTTTCATATACCTTGGGGCCGAACAAACCCTGCGCAATGCCAATTACCGTTTCATTGGGAATCTCTATTTCACCATCCTCGTCCAGGTGCACGCTATCCATACGATCCAAAGGCTTGTCTTTCTTCCCTTTCTCCTCCTGGGCAGGAGCAATTTGTTCCAAAATGCTCTTAACAACACCGGGAGCTCCAAAAATATTGCTGATATTTTGGAACAGGAAGTTAGACATAAACCCGTGACGAACCACTTCTTGGCTCTTCAGTTTTCGGGGAATGGACAAGACCTGTGTAGCATCCAGTTCCACCATCTCGCCCTCATCGTCTTCGCCAAGAACAGGGAAGAAATTTAACAGTCGCTTGATATTTTCTTTCCGTTCCTCGGAGGTTCCTCTCCCTCCCACCGTTCCAGAGGACAGATTGTTCGCAAAATCGTCAAAGATGATCAGGGTCCGGGCCGGGTCAAAGTCAAATACATAGGCTGTATCCTTCTGATAACGCTCCCCATCTCTTGTATAAGTGCAAGGGTTCTGTGCCCGGAAAGCCGCCTGCATATAGGACGAGGGACTCTTCATGTTGCATAGCATCAGTACCCCACTCCACTCAGGAATGGTCACCCCCACGGTAAGTTGCCCCACCGTCAAAGTGATAGTTTTTTCATGTTCGGCAATGGCAGTACGCACGCGATCTATTGCACGCCCTTCCTGTTCATCATCCGGTTCCGTTTTTCCATCACCGGCGGCCAACACGACATGATAATCCTGAAAGACCTCATCTTCCGCCAGCAATTTTGCAAGGGCTTTGGCGCTGTTCACTCTGTCCAAATGCCACATGGTATGGCAGAGTTCTTGCCGCAGTTCCGGTGTGGAGAAGGGATACTTCTCCTGGGTAGTAAGCGCATGGAGAAACTTCTTGATATCCTCCTCATGAAGAAATTTCCCCGTCTTTTCATCCGTGGCAAAAAACTCATTCAAATCAAATGCAAAATCGGTGGTATCGTCCTCCCCGGATAGATCGATCCCCTGCTCGATCCGTTTCCGGATCATATCGGAAAGGCGGTATGTAAACATAGCAAGCCGAGGCAATGTCTCATAGGGGTTATACTCTTCCCCCTCCCACATTGCCTTGGCTTCCTGTTCATCCGCATAAGACCAGTTATAGATCTGATCACTGGAAAATTGGGCGCTGGCCAACTGCTTAAAGGGCGTTCCCGAAAGATAAAGCGTGTGTTTACGCTTAATGTTTTGAAACGCGCGCTCCGTCTTCATGGTCTCTACCCCCTCGTGGGATTCATCCACAATGAGCAGATCAAATTCTACGCCCTCTTGCCGATAGCCATAGATATCCACGTATTCCTTGGCCATCCACTCCAGCTTCCGATATTCACCGCCAAAAAATTTGGAGCCTTTCAGGCCCTGCAAGGACTCGAAAGCCACCATGCCTTGCGGGGCATTTTCTCCCATTTTTACATACTCTTCCCGGCTATACACCCCAGGGCGTCCCTTCAACGCCTCGTTTTCCGATACAAAAGCATACTTACCTTGCCAGCCCACAAACTTGAAGAAATCATCCGCCCAGGAGTTGGCAATGCTGGGGCGATTGGTCACAATGAGAACCTTTGAAAAGCCCATAGCCTGTACCAGGTCATAGGCCGTTAGGGTCTTGCCAAACCGCGGCTTGGCGTTCCACAGGAATTCCTTTCCGCCATTCTCAAAATAAGAGCGAGTTGCGATTACCGCATCTTGCTGTTCCCGGCGAAGTGCATATTCCAGCTTGTCCGCCATAGGTATAGCATACTTCCGGGCAGCAAAGTCAAAAAAGTGCTCATGAGAGGTTTCTGCATCCAGTTTAAACCATTCGGTTCCATCTTCCCGCTCAACACCCAAGTGCTGTGTCAAAAAACGGTGAAAATTGTGGTCCGTGAAAAACTCCTTGGGGTCCTTGGTATACCTGGCAAGTTCGTCCCACTGGATCTCTGCCCGAACCCCTGCGGTATGGGTTTGTTGCCGAACACGCTCCTCCACCGTCTGTTTATCTGTATAGCCAATTTTGATCCAGTCTTCGTGATAGGTCACGCCGGGAGTCTTATAGGCGTAAATTTTCGGTTCCACCCGGACAAAGGTTTTTATCTTCGCCGCGCCCATTTACTCCATCTCCTTTACATGACTTTCAATGAATGCGATTTCCTCCTCGCTCAGGCCATATTTCTTATATAATTGTGCGTCGACGGACTTCACCGAACCAGTCCAATCAAGATCGGACTGTTCGGTGAAGTCCTGAAGGGGGGCAAGTCTCCATACTTCTCTGTCGTTATCTTGGGTTACTTTTAAGATGCCAAGCATGGCACGGCAAAACTTTGACTGAAGATATTTAAGGGCAGCAACGGCTTCACCCTCTGTTTCAAAAGCTCCTATGCTAATAAATGATTGTGTATGCCCGATCAGGGGCGCCCCGATCAGGGGCGTAGATAACACTTCTCCTATTGCGCCAGAACCATTAGCGCGCGGTAGCAAAACTTTCCACCGATATAAATTCTCATGAGTAGTATCCACATATTTTATTTTGATGTGTTTCCATATGCGCTTATTTTTAGATATTCCCAACACCTTTATCGTGTTTTCTTCCTCAGCATCCAGAAAAATTGGTATCTTTTCAAATATATTGTTACGAAATCGTCTGTCTTTCCCATCACTCCCAATTACCGCCCTAAATTCCGGGTAGTCTTGGTAGAGTTTATCTAAATCAAAGCGGGTTTGCGTGTAAATAATATCTGAAAGTGGGTTGCTTGGAATAGCAGAAACATGTTCAAGAATTGAGTTTAACTCTGGAAATGCAGTAAATGTTTTGATTGCTCCAAATTGCTCATTTGCACTACGGTATGTAACTGCTACACCGCCTTTGATATCAGTGTTTTGAAAGACTTTACTACTATCCTGCTCATAGAATAAAACTTTCAAATGAGGGTCGTTCAACATTTTCTGATTCCACGCCTTAGGGGTAGAACCAGCGTTGAACAAAAAGCGTGCGGGATGAATCAGTTCCACTCTATCCGCAACTTTATAGGCCTCTTCTAAAAACAGATGGTAGATGGGTGGAGCAAAGGTTTTCTGCTCCCCCACAGTCTCATCCTGATATGGCGGATTACCTATAACAAAGTCGAATTTCATTGGATTATTCCCTCCTACCGGTAATGATTGATAGGGATAACTGCGCTGCCCCCGCCAGTTGAAAACCCTGCATGGGTTGTTTTTTTCTTTGGCGGGCTTCAGCCCCAGTAGCTCAAATAAATTTGTTTGCTCATCGATCTCCCCCAAGGCGCCGTTGGGGATGGTTTTTGTCAGGCCATCCATCTGCCAAATATTCCAGACGACCACACGGATGATATCTTTGTACTCCTGCACTGTGGGTTTGCGCCGCCATGTTTCCCACAAGTGCTCTTCAAAGCTCATGACCAGGTTGACTCGTGCGATCAACAGGTTGTCCCCTTGATACTCATACCCATATATGGATTGGAATGCTCGCAACGCCCATGTGAGCCACTCTTCTTCAGTGTTTGTATTTTGAGTCACTGTTCGGAGCTTTCTATCCAGCAGCCCTCGCCGTTCCGGCACAGGGATAGCTTCACCACTCTCCACATCATAACGGCTAACCAAAAATGGGGCCTCTCCACAGGTGATTTCCAACACCTTGGTGTCTACATAGGCTTGCCAAGACATCTTTCCTTGTTCTTTCCACAGCTCATCAAAATAATCGTTCATTTTATTGCAGATCCACAGCGGCGTAAACACCTCGCCTCGCCGTTTGGTGCGTTCGTTTTGTTGTTCCAACGCTTTTCTTGCCCTGGTTTTGATCAGGTCTGCTTTGGAACCGATAATCAATGGAGAAACAATTTCTCGATTGGCGGCATACAGTTCGCCAAAAGTTTCGTAGGCATCGGTGGCCCACAGGATGTTTTTCTTCGTACTCTTGTCTATTAGAAGTGCATCCAGAAGCTTCATGGATGCAAGCTTTAATATATCGTCCTGAATGTTGACGATCACTGTAGCCACCTCCTTGCTCGGTCAAAAAGTTGAAAGTAAAAAGGCCAACTTTAAAGTAACGTTTTATATACCACAATATATTGTTGCCTATCCTTCTTTTCTCTCCTATATTTTGTGTTTTCGTGCATGTCGCAAGTTGAAAGTAGTTTCAAGTAACTTGAAAGTAATTCACTCCACTGTGTAGTACTTCGTTGGATCGTTCTTTGCAGTACTGTGCTCCTGAATAAGTCCCGGTCTCTCTTTTTGGAGCGTCCTAATGTGTTGCAATATTGTTTGTCTGGATTTTCCAATTAGTTCTTCTAACTTTTTGGGCGTGCATTGTCCCTCATTCACAATATAATAAATGATATTGCGGTCTAACGTGCTAAGATCCGCCCACTCCTCCACACTAATGGACTTCAGTGCTTCCATTCTCCGCAGTGAGCGGGAGGCAATATTGTTTTTCAGAACAAGTTGGACGCTTCTTTTATCCGGTTCACTAAAAATCGGCGGCTCCAGAAAATAGTTCTTCATATCGGTATAGATACGCTTGACGCCCTCGTTCAACTCCCGCACCCAGTTAAAATCTGATAGCACGCGCGCAATGTTGGGATTGCGAGAAAAGCGCGTGGTTTGAATATTTTCAACAGTTACAATGTTGGGAAGTTTTCCAGGGCTTGTGAATTCAATTCTATCATCATACATACTGATCCGGGTGTATTCTCCAGAAATCGAATAGTCACGATGCACCACCGCATTGACCAAACCTTCCAGCCATGCAAACTCAGGATATTCAGGGATCTTCTTGAACTTTCCATCCTTGCCCAACTGCTGAAACTCTCGCATCTGGCTCCGTAGCAGGGCTTGCCCCTCCTGTATCAAATAGTGCAGCGGCTTCTCCAGCGTCACATCTTTTACGATATTGAGAGTCTGCCCAACTCCAGCAGTTGTCCCTTCGTAACGCAAAAATCGGACTCTGGCGGACGGCAAGAATTGAGTGGGGATTTTTCCAAACAACAAAACCGCTGCCACAGTTATGTTCCAACCGCCATTGTTCTCTCTAATCAGGCCACGGGCCTTCAATATATCCAAAGGTTCACTCACATCTAAGTTGAGAATTTTACAATACTCTTGAATCAAATCGTCGTCCAAATCTGCAATCGTCGCATCCCGCACAGTTTGGCCTTCGTAGCTGCGGATCCCTTTAGAATACTCCAGTTCAATTAGCTCTTCCGCATTAATCTTCCGGGATGCATCCCCTACCCTCAAATAAGCATCACCGTTGCTCTTGAGCTTGATCACTTCATTGGGCGCCATCGCCACATGGAACAGGAAAATTTTCTTTCCGTTTTCTGCCGTAAGAACCTCAACTTCAAATTCAGGAATAGTTCTCAAATAATTAGTCGGCATCTGTCTAAGCTGATTCTCCCGTTCATCATCTACCCCAGTGATTTCTCCGTCGTCCTCAATTCCAACCGCAATAACACCGCCTGCAGCATTTGCAAAGGCGGAAATGGTTTGTGCGAGATGTTTATCCCCAATGCGGGCACTTTTCCTATCAAAATACTGTCCTTCTTTTGCCGTCCGCATTTTCTCAATTGTCAATGTAGGATCAATTCGAGAGCTTAAGGAATACATCGTTTCTCCTCCTTTGGACTTTAATTTTCCACTGTAATTATATATGAAATATGGCCCTTTTGCAAACACCATTTCGTCATTGGCATATACTACGGATTTCTTCTCGATACACTTGCCTTTTAATGTCATAGCCGATTCAAATAACTTGTCATAATTTTTATATCAGTTTGTTTGGCCCTCTTTTTCGTTAACACGTTCGTGTTTCTATGCGTGGAGGCCTTTTTATGTCCTCTTTTGGGTTTAAAACCTTCCCAGTTTTGTTGACGCATTCATCCAAATCCCGTATACACCGCCTACGGAATGCCAGAGCCACAGATATTTGCACAATTCTCTGTTCAATGGCTGTATCTTTATGTTCAACCAGCTTTTAGAAAGCCTTAATTATGTAGAAGTTTTATTTATCGAGTTTTCAGCAAAATTGTTCAGTGACATTTTACGGGACATAGCGGCCATCTCCGCTCGTTTGTACCGCTCCGGCGAGATACGCACATTGAACGTGCCCTTGTACTCCATAGTGTTGTCCATATTAAGCCCTCCTTCTCAAAATTGCAATGAGTTACTCGAGAGGGCTTAGTCCACAACATTTTCGCATCGTCCAAATATGGCTTATAGCCGGACACAAAAACCTTGCCGGATGAAAGCTACTTCTGCACGGCATCAGCACGAACATAGTAGATGCCTCTGCCTGAACCGAGCTTTAGGACAAGTCCTTCCTCGGTCAGTCTTTTGATTGCGCCGAGTACCGCGCTGCGGCCTGCGCTCGGACAGGCGGCAATCACTTCAGCGCCGGTCATTTTGCCGATTCTGCCCATCATGTAGGCTTTGACAACGTCATACGCCGTGCTTCTCGTGCCCTTTTCGCTCATCATACCGACGCGCTCTTCAAATTCCACATAACAGGCAAGCACCATTTGCAGCATATACTTGATAAACGGTGTCGGGTCATTCGTTTCTTCGTGCCAGCCGATGTCGGACTGCTCAAGTATATCATAATAAGCGTCCTTCGTTTTTTCAATCTGATTTTCTATACTGATATACTTGCCGACTTCATATCCGTTCTGATAGAGCAGCAGCAGAGTCAGAAGCCTGCTCATCCGGCCGTTGCCGTCGTTGAAAGGGTGAATACAGAGAAAATCGCAGATAAAGGCAGGTATCAGAATCAAAGGATCTACCGTCTCTGTATTCAACGCCCGTTTGTAGCTTTCACAGATTTTTTCGATTGCCTCCGGTGTCTCATGAGGAGCGAGCGGGGTGAAACGCACGACCCGCGTTCCGTCCGGGCGTGTCTCACTGATGTAATTTTGAGTATTCTTGAAGCTGCCGCCGTAGGAGAGTCCGGCATGTTTGAGCAAATCTCTGTGAAGCTGAAGGATATAAGACGGCGTCATCGGAATATAGTCATGGCTCTCATGAATGGTATTCAGGACATCCCGATACCCCAAAATCTCACGCTCATCCCGGTTCCTCGGCGCGGTCTTTTCCTCGACCAGCTGCCTGATGCGGGTACTCGTAGTCACGATGCCCTCAATTTTATTGGAGGCCTCTGTGCTTTGAATTTTCGCAACTTCAACCAAGCGGTCAAGCTCTATGGGCTTTTGCCTCATATACAAGTCCTGCCTGCCCTTGTGCTCGTGTATTTTGGCGACATAGTAGAGGACTTCACTATCCCATTTGTAATCCGCCAGCTTTGTATAGTCAAAGTCTCTCATAGAGCACTCCTTGCGTAAAACAGATTCGTCCGCTCTCGCTTCGTTTTCGTCCAAATGATAACATACATTGGACGAAAAGTCAACAGAGCGGACGAAGGATGTTTGAAATCATCTATCTTTTTTCAGTGTGGTTATGAGTTCATTAAAGCTGTCCATGGCGGACTGAAGATTCTCGATGATGTCCGCTGTCGTGTCTAAATTGACAGAGTGGAAATTCTACCCCTTTCAACGATGCGCCCACACCGGTGCATTTTTGCACACCCCATAATGATGCCATATGTACCGTTGCAAAATATATAATTTCTAGATCAGGTTTCTTTTGGGAACTCTAATCGAGTCAATCGCAAAGCAAATTGCCACTTATTTCCACCCCATTTCACGCGATTCTGAGGTCGCAGAAAGAGATCTTTGGGCGGCAGAACCGGGCATTTGTCATGGGATGCAGGCATCCTAAACCCCTAAAAGCCGCCAATCAGAACTCACTTTTACTGTGCAAGCGCTACCCTTTGACGGAGAATTCACGCTGGATGAAGTGCAAAACCCGGGCACTAACAAAGAGTGTTTCAAGATTTTCGACATAGTTGCGGACACCGCCAACTACGACACAAAGCATGTTGCCAACATAATTCCCGACTATTTTTTGACGCGGATAGCCCCTTCGTTTGCGGTTTTTCAGCTGCGTCCACAAGAGAAAGCGAGCTTGAATCCGGGACATATGCGGCGGTCAGTTCTGAGTTCGGAAACCCTCCGCAATCGCAAAAAATGATCAGCAGAACAAAGGCGTTCCAAAGCGTGGATTTTTACAAGAAATGATTTCTCAGAAAAGTCTACATTTTGAAGTGTTGAAATCCTTGTGCCGCAACGGTTTAATCCGCTTTATCCGAGTGAAAAAAGTACGTTCATGAAATCACAACACACCACTGGGGTTCTCGAGACCAGGTCTCAAAATCAATACACTTTATTCCACTATTTGAGCCGTGGTTATCGCGTCTTTTCGTCGGCCGGCGCGGAGTATTTGCGGCGATGTCGCGTCTTTGCAGGTTGCTTGCGCGTCGTTGCGATTTTAACTTCGCAATGGCTGCCATATATTTGTCCTCCATCGGACGAATGACGACGGCATCTGGTTCAATCACAACTAATCACATCGTGGTGCACGGTGCCACCGCATAACAAGAGGCGATTGCCACACGGCAGCCTCCTCTTGCTGCATTGACTTTTATATCTCTTAGCGACCGCACCGTCATTGGACTGGCCATTGGGATAGTTCCTTTGCGCGTTAGAAAAGTAAGCGAGCTGTCTGCTACAACAGATGGCTCTGTATATTAAAAATATATAGAAAAACAATCTGCAAAGAATTGCAAAAAACTTTTTCACTTTCGCGCAAAATTTCCTATATATACACATGACCGAAAATTCAAAAAACCTTCGGCGCAAATGAAGGAGGAAATCTATGATAAGCATTAACATAATACCGACCGTGCTTGTAAGCAGCCAGGATGAGGCAAAGTCCGCTATTGAGACGGTTTCAAAGCTGTGCATTGAAGCCGTGCGGCCGTTGTGCTATAATGAAGATGCCGTACTTGAGGGCATAGCGGCTTCTGACGCTGCACAGCACCTTGACAATCGTACACAGCCGGATTTCACACCGTCGGAAGGAGATTTCCCGATGGCAAAGAAATTCAATCAGTATGTTATCATAAATGGCGAAAAGCACTGGATTTCCGGCGGCAGCGTACAGGATTTTGCCGACAAGGTTGCTCAAATTGCATCCAAATCCACGCCACCGCAGTCCGAAGGCAAGCACCCGTTCAAAGAGTACGCGCTAAACTGGATGGACGTCAGCGAACCGAACTGGGCAACTGCTACCGCCCGCACATATCGACGGCAGCTCGAACAGCACATCTTCCCCGCTCTGGGAGAGCTCGCGGTGGAGGAGATAACCCTGAATCACGTTCAGAAGCTGTTCAACGGAATCAGAGCCAAGAACGGCAAAAGCGTGACCAAAGAGACCAAGAAGAAGGTTCGGATGGTTCTCAGCCAGATATTGGACAGCGCCGTAGAGGATGAGCTGCTGCGGTCTAATCCGCTGAAGTCCAAACGTTTCAAACTGAGCGGCGAGGAAAGCAGATACACAGAACCCTACACCAAGGAGCAGATGCAGTATCTCGCGAAACACATATGGGACATTGAAAATCCCACCGACCGCGCTTTCCTTGCGCTTATGATGTTCCATACGCTTCGGTTGGAGGAGGCGCTCGGTCTGCAAGGCAAGGATGTAGATGCCGCCAACAAGCTGTTGCACATCCGCCAGGTAGCCACTCACCCGACCCGCAATCAGCCGGAAATCAAAGAGCCAAAGACCAGGAGCAGCATCCGCACTCTTGCGCTGTCCGAAGTCGCTCTTTCCTGCCTTCCGAAAGATGTTTCAGATGGGCAGTTTCTGATTGGCGGAGATGTCCCCCTGACCTACTCGCAGGTTCGGACAATGTGCGACCGCATAAAGCAGGACACGGGATTTGACACGGCAATCACGCCGATTCGTTTCCGAACCACCACGCTTACCGACCTCTACGATCAGACAACGGACGTGAAGCTCGTTCAATCGGCTGCAGGTCAGGCTACGTCAGCCATGACCATGAACCGCTACGTCAGGGGCAGAGAAGGAGTTGCCAGAGCGGCCTCGGCTCTTGAAGGCGTCTACACCTCGTAAGCAAAAGTTGGTCGAAAGTTGGAACGGCCCAATCCCCAAAAGTCTTGTGGCGCAATGGATGCAGCGGCCACCAAAACCAAAAAAGTTGGTCAAAAAGTTGGTCAAACCCCGATTTGCGAATTATGAGGTCCTGAAATCGACTCCGGCGGAGCTTCCTGCCTCCGGCAAAAAAACGCCCGACCGGACTGACTGTCTCTTGTGAGCGCCTACCGAAATCGCCCCGAAAAGTTACCGAAAGATTCGCAAGAAAAAAACAAGAAGCAGGAGGCGCAAAGCCTTCTGCTTCAATGCTTAGTGGTGCGCGAGGGGGGACTTGAACCCCCACGTCCTTGCGAACACTAGAACCTGAATCTAGCGAGTCTACCAATTCCACCACTCGCGCATGTCCCGAGCAGCTTTTGCCACCCGAGATATTGGAGCTGCTATCCAGAGTCGAACTGGAGACCTCATCCTTACCAAGGATGCGCTCTACCTTCTGAGCTATAGCAGCATATGTGGCGACCCGGATGGGGCTCGAACCCACGACCTCCAGCGTGACAGGCTGGCGTACTAACCAACTGTACTACCGGGCCACGTGGCAGGGGCAGAAGGGATCGAACCCTCGACCTACGGTTTTGGAGACCGCCGCTCTACCAGCTGAGCTATACCCCTACAACTTAGGCAGTCAGGCAAAACCCGACGCTAAACGATTATATGCTATTTCGGACAGTTTGTCAAGGCTTCGCAAAAATTTTTTTGCCGGAAAATTTGATTTTTCCTCCCGTATGAGTTATTATACCCATGGGAGGTGGCAAAGTGGACGAGAAATTCATGTCCGATGCGCTGGAGCTTGCGCGCGAAGCGGCGCTCGACGGCGAAGTTCCGGTCGGCGCGGTGGTCGTGCGCGGCGGCGAGATAGTCGGACGCGGACGCAATCGGCGCGAGACCGCTCACCGTGCCACCGCTCACGCCGAGATAGAGGCGATAGAGGACGCGTGCAAAAATCTCGGCGGCTGGCGTCTGCACGAGTGCGAGCTGTATGTGACGCTCGAGCCCTGCCCTATGTGCGCCGGAGCGTGCATCAACGCGCGGCTGCGGCGGGTGGTGTACGGCGCGAGCGACGAGAAGGCGGGTGCGTGCGGCGGCGTGTGCGACCTGATGCGCGAAAAGTGGAACCATCACCCGGAGGTGCGCGGCGGTGTGCTGGAGGACGAGTGCGCGGCGGTATTAAAGGAATTTTTCAAAAATTTGCGCACAAAAACGGTTGACAAAAACGAGTGAAGCCGCTATAATATCTAATGCGCCTGTAAATGGCGCGCGATATGCGGATGTGCTGGAACTGGTAGACAGGCACGTTTGAGGGGCGTGTGTCTATGGCGTACGGGTTCAAGTCCCGTCATCCGCACCAAACATAAAAGAAACGACTGCGCACGCAGTCGTTTCTTTGTATACGGGCTGCCTTTTCTACCCCAAACGCAGCATCTGCTCCACTCCGATGGCTGTCACCATAGCTCCCGCCTCGGTGCGCAGGCCGTGGTTTTTCGCGATGGCGTCCATAATGCCGTTCCGCTGCTCCGTCGGGACAACAATGAATATCAGCTCCTTCTCCGCCTGGAGAGTGGTGATTCCCGATGACTGGGCAAAGCTCTCGTCCCCCGCCCAGCGGCCGCGGATGATGGTGCCTCCGCGAGCGCCGGCCTTACGCGCCGTCTCCATAACGATGTCGGTGTATCCCTGATTCACCGTTACCAAAATCATGCTGTATTTCTGTTGATTTTCCATCGGCTTCTCCCCCGTTCGCTCCACTTTGGTTTTTGTGCGGATAAATGCCGCCATCAGATTGCTCAGAGCCTCCAACCGTATCGTAAAGACGATCCACCGCCCGGGAACCTCTCCCTGCAGCTCGTTGCTCAGCTTTTCGAGCAGCGACCGCGCCGCTGGTTGGGTGGTGACGCTCAAAATTATGTCCTTCTCCGAGCCTCCCAGACCCAAAATGTCCAGAATATCCGAGGTGGCTGTCCCCTGACCCTCAAATCGGATATGGGTAAATATCTGATTCTTGTTGTACAGCTTTGTCAGCTTTCCGCCGGCGCCCCGCTCCACGATGGACATGATGAGGATCGGCTGTTCCTGTTGCTTCATCCGTCCACCTCCTTAGTCATAGTAAACGACGCAGTCCTCGACCTTGGCAAGCTCTGCGCGCAGCGCGTCATCCGTCAGTCGCTTTCTCACCCGACCCACAAGGCCAAGCAGCTGGATGGTCACAAGCGGCGTCATCGCCACCATCGCCACCAGTCCAAAGGCGTCGGTCATCAGATTGCCCCCCAGCGCCTCGCAAGCCCCCATCGCAAACGGCAGCAGGAAGGTGGCTGTCATGGGTCCCGAAGCCACGCCGCCCGCATCGAACGCCACGCCGGTGAACAGCTGCGGAACAAAGAAGGTCAGTATCAGCGAAACGGCGTAGCCGGGGATCAAAAACCACAGGATGGATATTCCCGTGACCACCCGCAGCATGGCAATTCCAACGGAAACGGCAACGCCGATGCCCATTCCGCGCCGCACCGAGGACTGCGAGATCAGTCCCATGGAGACCTCCTCCACCTGCTTGACCAGCACATGGACGGCGGGCTCCGCCGCGACGATGAAGTAGCCCATGAGCATCCCGATGGGGATGAGCAGGACGGGGTGCTCGCTCTCCGCAATGGTGGCCC
>CAZBNJ010000013.1:0-28074 GCA_964493515.1 uncultured Oscillospiraceae bacterium
AACTCAGAAAGGAGCCTATCCATGGAGAAACCCAACAAATTGTGCGCGCTGTTCCTGTCGTTTGCCCTGCTCGCGACTCTTGCCGCATGCGACGGAACGGCAATGCAGGAAAGCCCCTCCCCATCTTCACAGCCCGATACCCCGCCCACCGAGCAAGCCGCTTCCCCGTCCGAGCTCCTCTCCTCGGCGACCGTTATCAGTCTCTCGGGCGACTCGGCGAGCATAGGCTCGACAGCGATCGAGGAATTTGACTACACCTGGCACTGCGACCCGAGCGTCGCGCACGACGAGGTGAAGAACGCGCCCGCCGAGTACTACACCGGCACGAAGCCCGATACCGACGCGGCGGCATATATCGACCACGAGCTGTACTACTTCCCCGAGCTGCCCGCGGGCGAGTTCAGGCTCGTCAACTATGACGGCGAGCGCGAGTGGGCGTACTACTACACCGACGGCGAAAACAACGACTTCATCTTTGCGACGCTGCCAAATCTCGGCAATTCGCTCCCGACGCAGATGATGCACTCGGAGGCCGAAGCCGCCGCGCACAAGGTGCTGCACATCACCCGGCCGGGCGTGTACGCGCTTGAGGGCAGCTGGAAGGGTCAGATACGCATTGACCTCGGCGACGAGGACGCGACATTCGCCGACGAGAACGCCAAGGTCACGCTGATACTGAACGGCGTGGATATCGAGTGCGACGTCGCACCGGGCATCGTGTTTTACAGCGCGTATGAGTGCGACAACGAATGGGAGTCGCGGGAGCTGTGGTCCGCCGACGTCGATACCTCGAACGCCGGAGTGACCGTCGTGATAGCCGACGGAAGTGAGAACACGGTCACCGGCACGAACATCTACCGTATGCTCAAGACCAAGTACAAAAACGAGGACTCGACCGACGCGATAAAGGTCCAGAAGAAGATGCGCAAGCTCGACGGCGCGTTCTACTCCTACGTCACGATGAACATCGAGGGCGAGGCGAATGGCGACGGCACGCTGACGGTGAACGCCGGTTTTGAGGGCATAGACAGCGAGCTGCACCTCTCCTTCAACGGCGGAAACGTGGTCATAAACTCGCAGGACGACGGCGTAAATGTCAACGAGGACTATGTCTCGGTCGTCAGCTTCAACGGTGGAAACGTGGTCATAAACGCCGGTCTCGGCGCGGAGGGCGACGGCGTCGACTCGAACGGCTACATCGTCATAGACGGCTGTAGCTTGAGTGTGAACGGCATCAAGGCTCCGGACAGCGCGCTCGACTCAGAGAGCGGTATCTACTACAAGTCGGGAACGGTCATAATTGACGGCGAGGAGCAGTCGTACACCCTGGGCGAGACGTTCCGGGAGAGCGGCGGCTTCGGCGGAATGGGCGGCGGCCGCGGTGGCTTCGGCGGATTTGGCGGAAACGCTCCCGATGGTGTCGACAGGCCCGACGGCATGAGGTTCGACTTCAACTCGGTCATTGAGGACTTCGACATTGTCAAGTTCAAGGAGCAGGTCGCGGCGCTGGACGACTCCGCCACGCTGTCGGATGTTCTCGGTCTGTTCGGTATCGACGGCTTTGACAGCTTCCGCAGCGGTATGAACCCGCCAGACGGCATAGGCACGCCCGGCGGTATGAACCCGCCCGAGAAGCCGTAATACTCGACCCACGCGAAAAACTATACCCATCCGTTCGGATTTGTGCTACAATAGGTGTATAAATCCGGCAAAGGAGAGGATGTCAGATGGCGTGTACGACGATATTGGTGGGCAAAAAGGCGAGCTATGACGGCTCGACCATGATAGCCCGCAACGACGACGGATTCTACGACGAGAAGAAGCTCATCGTAGTACAGCCCAAGGATCAGCCCCGCAAGTACAAGAGCAAGATAGGCCACCTGGAGATAGAGCTGCCGAATGACCCGCTGCGCTACACCTCCACGCCGAGCATCAGTCCCGCGCACGGTGTCTGGGCGGCAAACGGCATAAACGAAGCCAACGTAGCAATGACCGCAACCGAGACCATCACGTCGAACCCCCGCGTGCTCGGCGCCGACCCGATGGTCCGCTATCAGCCCAAGACCTCGCCGCGAGGCAAGGATATCCCCGGCGGTCTCGGCGAGGAGGACCTCGTCTACGTCGTGCTGCCCTACATACGCACCGCGCGCGAGGGCGTGGAGCGTCTGGGTATGCTGCTTGAGAAGTACGGCACCTACGAATCGAACGGCATCGCCTTCTCGGACGAAAACGAGATATGGTGGATGGAGACCATCGGCGGTCACCACTGGATAGCCGTCCGCGTACCCGACGACCGCTATGTCATCATGCCGAACCAGTTCGGCATCGACCACTTCGACTTTGACGACGCGTTCGGCAAGAAGAAAAACTTCCTCTGCTCGTCGGATATGCGCGAGTTTGTCGAGAAAAACCACCTTGCGCTGGACATGGACGGCGGATTTAATCCGAGGCTCGCGTTCGGTTCTCACAGCGACTCCGACCACGTCTACAACACGCCGCGCGCCTGGTTTATGGGACGCTATTTCAATCCCAAGACCTGCCGCTGGGACGGAGAGAACGCCGACTACACCCCCGAGAGCGACGATATTCCGTGGTCGTTCGTGCCCGAGCGCAAGATAACGGTGGAGGACGTGAAGTACATACTTTCATCCTACTATCAGGGCACGCCGTACAATCCGTTCGGCAAGGACCCGCTAAAGGGCAAGTACCGCCCGATAGGCATCAGCCGCACCGGCGTGATGGCGATACTCCAGATACGCGGATATATGCCGAAGGAGATAGCGGCGCTCGAGTGGATATGCTTCGGCGCAAATCCGTACAACGCGGCGCTTCCGGTGTACGCAAACACCGACAGAATGCCCGACTATCTCAGCAAGGTCACGATGGACGTGGACTCGAATAACTTCTACTGGGCAAACCGTCTCATCGGCGCGATGGCGGACGCGCACTACGGCAACTGCATCCAGCTCGTCGAGCGCTATCAGTCTGCCGTTGCAAACGGTGGACACGAGCTTGTCGACAAATACGACCGAAAGATGCTGGAGGCAAAGAAGTTCGATCTTATCGACGAGGCGAACCGCAAGCTGTGCGAGATGGCAAAGAAGGTCGCCACCTCCGCCCTCGGCAACATTCTGAAGGAAGCAAGCAAGGCGATGCGCTGCGGATACAGCCGCGCCGACAACTGATAAAAACGCAGCAAAAAACCTGCCTCAAAACGAGGCAGGTTTTTGTTTCGCTGTTTTTAACTTACTTAACGGTGACACCGGTGACGTGCGGGTTCGCGCCCTCATACCAGTAGAGGAAGCCCTCGACGTCGATGGTCTGACCGACCTGCAGGCTCTCAACAGTCTTGTAGACGTCGGTCGTCTCGTTGGTCAGATAGTACTCGACGCAGAACTCGACGGTGGTGCCGTTGACCGATGCCTGGAAGTAGAGGTCATCGCCCGGCTGATCGTTCTTATAGGCAAAGCCCTTGCCCTCCTGGCCATTGTACGCCTCGACGGTCATACCCTTGAAGGCGACCTTCTGGTTCTGCTTGTCGATAAGCTCGTTCTTGCCCACCAGCGAGGTGACGTCGGTCGTGGCAGCGATGTAGTTGCCGTCCAGTATCTCAATGGTAGCGCCCTCTGCAAGCTCGACCTCGCCGGACCAAGAGGTCTTGTCGCCGGTGACACGGACCTTCTGTCCGTCAACCAGCTTCTTGTAGTCGTCCTCGGTGCAGGTGGCGTTGTAGCAGAAGTAGGCGCCGGTGCCGTCCTGGAGATACAGGGTCGCCTTATTGTCCCACCACGACTGCTTGCCCTGAACATACGCCTCGATAGTCACCTTGCTGCCATCTTCGGCGGCGGCGTACTCGGCGTAGGTCATGACACCCTCCGACTTCTTGTCGACGTCGACTTTCTCCTCCTTGGCGTCGCACGCGAACAGGCCGAACGCCATAACAAGAGCCAAAAGAAGTGCGATGTACTTTTTCATTTTCTCCTCACCTTTCCATGAGTTGGTTTGCAGGATATCCCTGCGATATACGAAAACAGTATACTACCGGACGCGCAAGAAATCAATGTCCAAATTAGCCATTCTTTCGCGTTTTCACCCGCTGGAAAATGGCATATATGAGTATAACCACCCAAACCGCCGCCAGCGTGCCCAGCAGCGCAACCGATTCGGTCGGCAGCGCTCCAAGCTCGGTCCGCTGCGCTGCCGAAGTCCCGCCCTGTCCGAGGCGGTAGAGCGATGCGACGTCGCTGTAAAGCGTTTCGATGTATTCGCCGTCCACCGTATCGCCGCGACGGCTGGCTCTTACCGTGTTTTCGATGAGCTGTCCCGCGGCGTCACGCAGGGAGGTCGAGCCGTTGAACACCGGCGTTACGAATGTGTTCTGCGTGTTGTCAAGAAGCAGCTGCGATGCCTTTATCTTCACGTCGTAGTGCTCGCCGTTGTCCTCCCCCGCGCGGGACATATAGTCCGTGTATTCGTCCGACTGCTGCGCCGCCGACGTGACCGGAACATATCCTTCGGTCTCGGCGTAGGCTATCTGTACGTCGCTTGTCAGCAGATACTGCGCGAACAACCAGCTGGCGAGCACCTCCTGCGAGTCACTCTTGTTGAACACGCATATCGACGGTCCCTGCGATATCATCGTCGGGTCGTCCGTGTCAAACTGCGGGATGGTCATAACTTCGGTCTCGAAGCTCACGAGGCTGTCCTCGCTTATGTCGATAAGCGGCGCGTCGCTGCCCATCCAGGTCGCGCCGGCGGTCGAATCAACGGCAAAGATGCACTGACCGGCGTTGAGGAAGTTCGCGGGATAGCTGGATATCTTGAAGGTTGAGAACGAGCGAGTGGTCGCGTGTGCCGCTATCTCGAGCAGCAGCTCGGTCGTCGTGTCGTTGAATATCGCGATGTTCCCCTCCGCGTCCGAATAGCCCGCGCCAAGCTGCCGCAGCATCTGTATCATCATGTTGTCGGTGGACTTGTAGATGAAGGGTATCAGCACCTTCTGCCCGTTTACGGCAAAGGTATCGTCCGCGTTCTTTGCCATCGCCGCCTCGCTGACCTCCCACACAAAGTCCCAGGTCAGCACGTCGGGAAGCTCGTAGCCCAGCGCCTCGACATAGGTCTTGTTGACGTAGCACGCCTCGGTTGAGCGCATGAACGGCATGGCGTAGTAGTGGTCGTCAAACGCGCACTCGCCGAGAAACTCGGGGATTATCTCGTCGCGGCGCACCGAATCGAACTTCACCTCGCTGCCGCCAAGTCCGTAGCTCGGATCGTCGAACAGTCCCTCCAGCGGCACGACCACGTTCGTTCCGGTCAGATAGGTCGCGATGTGGTCGGGGTAGGTTATGCAGACGTTCGGCGTGGTGCCGGTGGATATGTTGGTTATGACGTCGTTGTAGATGTCGCCGTAGTTGGTGTACAGCCGCATATTCACCGTGATATTCGGGTAGAGCGCCTCAAAGTCGGCTATCGCCTTTTGATAGATGGCGGTCTGCGTCTTGTTGGTGTCGTTCTTTGCCCAGAAGGTTATCTGGTGCTGCTTTGTCGTGTCAAAGCTCTCGGGTATCTCAAACGGCTCAAGTCCGCGCGAGCCGTGGCACCCCGAGAGCATCCCCGCGACGCACAGCACAGCGAGCAGCAGCGCGAATATCTTCGTCCTCATCCCTTCGTACCCCCTCTTGACACGCCTGCCATTATCTTCTGGCGGAAGATGAGGAACAGCACGATGAGCGGGACGGATATCACCACCACCGCCGCCATCATGGCGGGTATGTTCTCGCGTCCAAATCCGTTTTCGCGTATCTCCTGTATGCCGTTGGACACCAGGTAATACGCCTGGTCGTCGGTTATCAGGCGCGGCCAGACGTAGCTGTTCCAGCACTCGATGACCTTGAGTATCCCCACGGTTATCATCGTCGGCTTGCATATCGGCACCATTACCTTCCACAGATACTTCATGTCCGACGTGCCGTCCACCTTTGCCGCGTAGTATAGCGAATCGGGCACCTGCGCAAAGTTTTCGCGCAGCAGATAGATGTAGAACACCGACGTGACCGACGGCAGTATCAGTCCAAGGAAGGTGTTCCGCATATCCCAGGTCGTTATCGTCGCGAAGTTTGTGATTATCACCAGCTCGTTGGGTATCATCATAAGCGACAGGAACAGCGTGAACACAAGGTTCTTGCCCCTGAAGTTCAGCCGCGCGAACGCGAACGCCGCCAGCGTTATCACCACCATCATTATCGCGGTGGTCGCGACGGTGAATATCAGCGTGTTCAGCAGGTATCTGCCGAGCGGCACGGTGCCAAACGCGTCGACATAGTTCTGCATCGTCGGGTCGGCGGCGAAGAACTGCGGGACATATTCGGCGTTGTACTCGCCGTAGCTCTTGATCGAGGTCAGTATCATCCAATAGAACGGGAAGAGCACCACCAGCCCCCACACCGTAAGCAGCGTGTAGGTGACGATGCGCACTATCCGTTTGCGGTTCGCAGCCGACCGCGCCGCCTTCGCGTAGTCGACCCTTCCTTCCGGTCTGTTCATCTCGCCACCTCCTTTAGTTATAGTAGGTCGTGTGCTTCTTGCTTATCAGCAGGTTTATGACGGTTATCGTCAGCACTATCGCAAACAGGATTATCGCCGCCGCCGAAGCGTAGGACGGATATCCGCCGCTGTCGCCGTAGAGCATATCGTATACATAACCCACGATGGTGTTCATCCCCGCGGCGTTGAGGTCGGTGCCAAACAGCGCCACCGCGTCGCTGTACGCCTTGAACGCGCCGATGAATCCGGTTATGACAAGGTAGAATATCGACGAGGATATCATCGGCAGGGTTATCTTGCGGAAGATGCGTCCGCTCGACGTACCGTCCACCCGCGCCGCGTTGTAGTAGCTCTCGGGCACCGAGGCTATCGCGCTGGTCAGCAGCAGTATCTTGAACGGCATGACCACCCAGGTTATATACACGCACATGACGAACATCTTTGCCCAGTACGGCCCGTCGATGAAGTCCACCGACTGTCCGCCGAACCAGTTTATCAGCAGGTTTATCAGTCCGTCCGAGTACGCGGTCGGCTTGAACAGTATCATAAACACCAGTCCTACCGCCAGGGTGTTCGTCACATACGGCAGGAAGTATACCGTCTGATACAGCTTGCGAAGCGGCCTTATCGAGCTGAGTCCCACCGATATGAGCAGCGACAGTCCGGTGGATATCGGCACGGTTATGACCACCATCAGCAGGGTGTTCTTCACCGCCTGAATGAAGTATGGATCGCGCAGAACGTAGCCGAAGTTGTACATACCCACGCCGGTGTAGCTCTGCGACGCGAAGTTGTACCCCTCCTCCATCGAGTAGACGAACACGTCGATGAGCGGGTAGACCATGAACACGCCGATGAAAGCTATCGCGGGCAGCAGATACAGCCAGCCTTTCAGATTGTTGTTCTTCATCTGTTCGCCGCCTTTCTCACTCGACCCGAATCCGCTCGCCGGTCGACTTGTCAAACAGCAGCACCTTGCTCGGCTTCAGCGCGAACCGAACGACCTTGTCGCCGTCCTCGTCCACCGTGTTCTCCGCGTCGATTATCGAGCGGACGGTCGGGTTCTGCGACGCCCTGTTCGTCGAAACGACGCTTATGTCGCGGCCCATGACCTCCACGCGCACAAGATCACAGCCGAGCGCGCCGTCCTCGCGGAGCACGAAGCCCTCGGGACGCACGCCGACCTCGACCTCTCTGTCCGATATACCTCCGACATCGAGCACCGCGTCGTCGCCTATGTACAGCTTGCCGCCCGCGACCCGTCCGTCGAACATATTTATCTGCGGAGTGCCGAGGAATTTTGCGACGAACAGATTTATCGGATCGTCGTACACGTCCTGCGGCTTGCCTATCTGCTGCACAACGCCGTCCTTCATCACAACGATAAGGTCGGATATCGACATCGCCTCCTCCTGATCGTGGGTGACGAATACGGTCGTAACCTTTGTCTCGCGCTGGATGCGGCGTATCTCCTCGCGCGTCTGCAAGCGAAGGCGCGCGTCAAGGTTTGAAAGCGGCTCGTCGAGCAGGAGCACCCGCGGCGTCTTGACCATTGCACGGGCTATCGCAACGCGCTGCTGCTGTCCGCCCGAAAGCTCGCTCGGTTTGCGGTCGAGCAGCTCGTCTATCTGCACCAGCCTTGCCGCCTGCTCCGCGCGCTCGTTCATCTCCTGCTTTGAAAGCTTGTCCTTTCCCTTCAGATTCTCAAGCGGGAAGGTTATGTTCTGGCGCACGGTCAGGTGCGGATAGAGCGCGTAGTTCTGAAAGACGATGCCCACACCGCGGTTTTCCGGCGGTATCTCGGTCACGTCCTCGTCTCCGAAAAATATTCTGCCCTCGGTCGGACTCTCAAGCCCACATATCATAAACAGCGTGGTCGACTTTCCGCAGCCGCTCGGTCCGAGCAGCCCCACCAGCTTGCCGTCGGGTATCTCAAAGGTGAAATCGTTTACCGCCACGACCTCCTTTGCCTTGCGACCGCGACCGGCAAACTTCTTTGTCAGATGCTCCAGTGCAACTCTCATTCTGTCACTTCCCCCTTGCTTGTTGTGGAACATCTAAATTATACCGCGCAGCGCTCATAAACACAAGCAAAAATTGGCGGCGGACGGCAGGAAGTGCCATTCTTCTATTGACTTCCCTGCACTCATATGCTATACTTCCAGTACAAAGTTCATTGGTGAACAATTTATAAAAGGAGTGGGTGCCATGAAGCTTTTCTGCAATCCTCTCAATGTCGACTATCACTATCAGTTCACAAAAGACGTGATGGGCGGCGAAGAAGTACAGGTCGGACGCGAGGCGGCGGACCCGTCGCTCATCTGTTTCAAGGGTCGATACTATATGTTCGTGTCGATGAACCTGAGCGTGTGGGTGTCCGACGACCTCGCAAGCTGGCAGTCGTATCCCCTTCCCAGCTATCTGCCGCTTTACGACTACGCCCCCGATGTCCGTGTCGTTGGCGACTATGTATATTTCAGCGCCTCGCGCCGCGGGCAGAACTGCGACTTCTACCGCACAAAGGACGTGATAAACGGGCCGTATGAGCGCATCGAGGGCACGTTCGCGTTCTGGGACCCGAACCTGTTTCTCGACGACGACGGCAGGCTGTACTTCTACTGGGGCTGCGACTCGCTGAAGCCGATATACGGCGTGGAGCTTGACCCCGCGACGCTGAAGCCGATAACCGAGCCAAAGCCGCTCATCTACGGCGATCCGCACAGCAACGGCTTTGAGCGCGTGGGCGAGGATCACTCGAAGCCGCCGCTTACCGACGAGGAGATAGACGCCGCGGTCGCCGGCTTTGCCAAGGCTCGCGGAGTAGATGTATCAATGTTTCCTAAGGAGTCGCTTGACGGACTTCGCGGGATGCTCGCGCAGCATCCGTATATCGAGGGCGCGTGGATGACAAAGCACGACGGCAGATATTACCTCCAGTATGCGTTCCCCGGGACCGAGTACAACGTCTACGGCGACGGTGTGTACATAAGCGATTCGCCGCTCGGCGACTTCAAGCTCGCGGATAACAACCCCTATTCATACAAACCGGGTGGATTCATCCCCGGTGCGGGTCACGGCTCGACGCTCGAGGACACGAGCGGCAGCTTCTGGCACACCGCGACTATGCGCATAAGCGTCAACCAGAATTTCGAGCGGCGCGTCGGACTGTGGCCCGCCGGTTTCGACGCGGACGGCCATCTCTTCTGCAACCAGCGCTACGGCGACTGGCCGATGGACATCGACAAGCTCCGCAGAGACCCGTGGGCTGACCCCGATCTGATGCTGCTGAGCTTTGGCAAGAAGGCGACCGCGTCGAGCTGTGAGGACGGCAAGGACGCGATGAGAGCGACCGACGAAAATGTCCAGACCTGGTGGCGCGCTTCGACGAACAAACCGGGCGAATGGCTTGCCCTCGACCTCGGTCACGAGTGCGACGTGCACGCGGTGCAGATAAACTTTGCCGACGACAGGATAGACATTCCCGTGCCTGGGGAGATAAACACCGATGTGATGCAGCCGCGGTTTATCGATCCGGCGCAGCACCTCACACGTTGGACGCTGGAGGGTTCGACCGACGGCGAGCGCTGGACGATGCTCTGCGACAAGTCGAACGCGGACACCAACCTTCCTCACGACGTGGTGTTCATCGACGGTGGGATGAAACTCCGTCACTTCCGTCTGACCGTGTTCAAGACGCCCTACGACCAGCCCGCCTGCGTGTCCGGACTGCGCGTGTTCGGCATTGGCGTCGGCGAAAAGCCGAGCGTTCCGACCTTCTCCGCCGTCCGCTCGAGCGACCTTGACATGACGGTGAACATCGAGGAGAACGGCGTGGTGGGCTACAACATACTCTGGGGCATCGCGCCCGACAAGCTCTACCACAGCCGAATGACCTTCCGCGCGGGCGAGAACGTGATCGGCGCGATGGTCAAAGGTCGCGAGAACGTGTATGTCCGCGTTGACGCGTTCAGCGAGACCGGCATCACCGAGGGCAAAACGATAAAGCTCTGTCCGCGCCGACAGGTTCGGCGAAGCGATAACTATTAAGCGCCGGACGGTCACACTCTGATTTCAAACGAAAGGTCGTGTTTTTATGGATATGCCGGAAATGACTCCCGAACAGAGGGAGTTTGTCACGCAGTTCTTTCAGGAGAACATGAAGCGCGAGAAGGCGGGCAAGGTCGAACGCTTCCGCCACCTCAACAAGTTCGTAAAGCCGGGACAGATACTCTTCTGCGGCTCGAGCCTGATGGAACAGTTCCCGATATACGAGTTTCTGCTCGACTTCGACCTGCCCTACACCATCTACAACCGCGGAGTGGGCGGGTACACCACCACCGAGATGCTGGAGACGCTGGACGCGTGCGTGTACGAGCTGAAGCCGAAGCACGTCTTTATCAATATCGGCACAAACGACCTGAACACGCCCGACTACTCGAAGGAGACGCTCATCGTGAACTATCGCCGCATACTCGATGGGATAACCTCACACCTGCCCGGCGTGAAGCTGCATCTGCTCGCCTACTACCCGATAAACGAGAAGATGTCCGAGGGCACTCCGATGAACGAGGTGTTCAAGCAGCGCACCAACGCTCGGATAGCCGAGGCGAACGAGGCGGTCGCCGAGCTTGCGGCGGAGATAGGCGCGGAATACCACGACCTGAACGCCGGTATAACCGACAGCGACGGGCGGCTCATGGCGAAGTATACCATCGAGGGTATGCACATGTACGGCGACGGCTACAAGCCGGTGCTCGACGCGCTTATTCCGATACTTCGCGAGCTCGACTGATTTTTACGCAGCAAAAAACAGGCTCCCACCGATCTGGTGAGAGCCTGTTTTCATATCACGAATATGACCAGAAGTACCACGATGAGCACAAGCACAAGCAATATCGGTCCGAACACCATCAACGCCGAGATTATGAGCGCCGGTATGTCCTTCTTTTCCAGCTCTATACCCGAGTCGTCGCGGCGATCGCTTTTCTTCCTGCTCCTGCGTGCCTGTTCTTCCAGTCTGTCCAACCTGTGCGGATCCATTTACTTCGCTCCCAACTGATGATGGCAGGCGACGAAGTGACCCGGCTCGACCTCCTCAAACTGCGGCTCGACCTTCGAGCACGCCTCGGTCGCGTACGGGCAGCGGGTGTGGAACTTGCAGCCCTTCGGCGGGTTTATCGGGCTTGGAATGTCGCCCTCGAGCAGGTTCTCGCCCAGCTTGGAGTCGGGATCGGTGGTCGGTATCGCGTTGAGCAGCGCCTCGGTGTACGGATGACGCGGCTGACGGAAGAGCTGTTCACTTGTCGCAAGCTCCACTATGTTGCCCAGATACATGACGCCTATACGGTCGGAGATGTACTTGACGACCGACAGGTCGTGCGATATGAACAGATAGGTCAGATGCTGCTGCTCCTTCAGGTCGAGAAGCAGGTTCAGTATCTGCGACTGTATCGACACGTCCAGCGCGCTGACCGCCTCGTCGCAGACCACAAAACGCGGGTTGAGCGCAAGGCTGCGCGCGATTCCGATACGCTGGCGCTGTCCGCCGGAGAACTGGTGCGGGTAGCGGTGCAGCATGTACGGCGCAAGTCCGCACTTCTCCATGACCTCCAGGATGTACGCCTGCATACGGTCGTCGTTCTTCTTGAACATGCCGTGCGCCTGAAGTCCCTCGCCGATTATCTGACCGACGGTCATGCGCGGGTTCAGCGACGAATACGGATCCTGGAATATCAGCTGCATATCGCTGCGCAGGTGGCGCATTTCGCTGTACTCGAGACGCGCGAGGTCAACGCCCATGTCGACATACTGCTCGTATGCCTGGAACTCCTCGTCGTTTGCGTACTGCGCGCGCATATTCGCGATCTCGACGTCGTATGCCTGGTCGATCTCCGCCTGCTTCGCGTCCATCAGCTGCTGCTCGGTGGCTATCTTCTCCTCCACCGCGGCGAGCTTGGTCTTGAGCGACGACACGTCCTTGCCGTTGCTCTCCCCCTGCTCGATGGAAAACTCGAGCGCCGCCTTGTCCGACTTCAGCGCCTCGCGGGTCTCGCGCATCTCGGAGCGCTCCGCGACCAGGTCATAGACCTTCATATATGCCGCCTGCACCGGCGCGAGATCCTCAACGGTGATGAAGCCGCCGATTATCTGCGCGATGTCCAGCATCTCGTCGCGGGTCTCCTTCTGCTGCGCGCGGAACTGTATGACCTTGTCGTAGATCTTTTGGATGTTCGGATGATCCTCCGCAACGTCTATCGTAGTTGCGTTGATGTCCACCTCAAATCCGCACAGCGCGCTAAGCTCGGCGCACTCCGCCTCCAGCTTTTTCATGCTCTCGCGGAACTTGGTGCGGCGGTGCTCAAGGTTCTTGAGCGTCTCCTTCATGTACTTCGGCGCGGTCTGATAGATGGTGCGGCCGTAGTACATGGTACGACCGTCGGTCTGCTTATAGAGCTGGAGTATGGTGCGGCCCAGCGTCGACTTGCCGCAGCCCGACTCTCCGACCAGACCGAAGGTCTCGTCCTCGTAGATGTCCAAACTGACTCCGTCGTTCGCCTTGACAAACAGTCCCTTCTTCTTGAGCGGGAAGTACTGCTTGAGGTTAGATATACGGAGCAGCAGCTTCTTATTTCCTTCCATGACGCTCCTCCTTATCCGCGTAGAAACAGCGTACCTGCTGTCCCGGCTCGACTTCGACCAGCTTCGGCTCCTCGTTCATGCACTTCTCGGTGCAATACTTGCAGCGCGGAGCGAACTTACAACCCTTCGGCAGATCAAGCGGATGCGGCACCGCGCCGGGTATTGCCTCGAGACGCTCGCCGGTCGGGGTGTCCAGACGCGGGATCGAGGTCATGAGGCCCTCGGTGTAGGGGTGCGAGAACTTGCTGCTGCCGAATATCTTTCCGACCGGCGCCTTCTCGACCACCTGACCGCAGTACATGACGACCACATCGTCCGCCATCTGGTTGATAACGCCAAGGTCGTGGGTTATGAAGAGTATCGATGTGCCCTTTTCGCGCTTCAGGTCGTTCATCAGCTTGAGTATCTGTGCCTGTATGGTAACGTCGAGCGCAGTGGTCGGCTCGTCCGCTATCAGCAGCTTCGGCTGGCAGGCAAGCGCCATAGCTATCATGACACGCTGACGCATACCGCCGGACAGCTGGAACGGATACTGCTTGACGACGCTCTCCGGATTCGGGATCTTAACGTCGGACAGCATCTTGACCGCCTGCTGCGCCGCCTCCTTCTTGTTCATGCCCTGGTGGACGATGAAAGCCTCGCTTATCTGGCGCTCGATGGTGAAGATCGGGTTCAGGCTGGTCATCGGCTCCTGGAAGATGACCGATATGTCGTTGCCGCGTATCTTGTACATCTCGGATATCGGCAGGGTGGTAAGCTCACGGCCGTCGAACATTATCTCGCCGGAATCGATGTATCCGTTGCCGTCGAGCAGCTGAAGGATACTCATCGCCGAGACCGACTTGCCCGAGCCGCTCTCTCCCACAACGCCAAGCGTGCGTCCGGCCTCGAGCGAGTAGCTGACGCCGTTGACCGCCTTGACTATGCCGCGCTTGGTGGTGAAATAGGTATGCAGGTCGCGCAGTTCAAGAAGAGGAGCATTCGCGCCTGTCTTAACGGTGTTTTCCATTTTATGCCCTCCTTATCTGTCGTTCGACTTCGGGTCTATCGCGTCGCGCAGACCGTCGCCGATGGTGTTGATGCAGATAACGCAGACACTGAGGATAAGCGCCGGGAAGACCCACTGCCACCAGTATTCACGAATGATTATCGAGTTGTTCGCGCCAAAGAGCATATTGCCCCAGGTCGGACGCGGCAGCGTGACGCCGAATCCGAGGTAGCTGAGCGACGACTCGGTCAGAAGGCAGGTCGCAAAGCTCAGCGTCGCGTTAACGATTATCGTCGAAATAACATTCGGGAGAATGTGGCGGAAGACTATCTGTCTTTCCTTTATGCCCATCGCCTTTGCCGCGGTGACGTACTCCTGCTCACGCTGGCTGAGCACCTGCGCACGGACCAGACGCGCAAGTCCCGTCCAGCTGAGCACACCGAGTATTATCATTATGATGAATATTCGCATATCCTCGCCGACCGTCGTGACCAGCACCGATGAGAGTATCATCGCGAACGGCAGGAACGGTATGGCGGAGAATATCTCGGTCAGACGCATCAGCAGCATATCCACCTTGCCTCCGAAGAAGCCGGACAGACATCCGATGATAACGCCGATGACAAGCGAGATTATGACCGAGACGAAGCCTATCGACATCGTCATGCGGCCGCCGTTGACCATACGGTTGAGAACATCGCGGCCGAGCGTGTCGGTGCCGAGCGTGTAGCCCTTCAGACCCCAGGTCTTTATCGAGCCGTCCGCCATCTTCGCGTAGTTCTGATAGTAGCCGGTGAAGAACTCCTCGACATTGCCGTTTCTGACCGAATCGGGCACGTCGAGCTGACCGAAGATGTTCGAGCCCCACGAAATGGTCTCGCCGGTGTCGGTGGTCGCGGTGTAATGATAGCGGCCGCCGTCGACCGATGTGACGTTTCCGGTGTACGCCGGTATCTCGTTCATGGCGCGGTTGGATGCCTGCGACCAGTTCGCGGCAAGAGTGCCCCAAACGGTGAGCTTGCCGTCCTTTATCGCCGCGACCGATGAACCGGAAGTTCCGATGTCGGTGACACCGCTCTTCAGCTCCGCCGGTATCGACGAGTAGGACAGACCCTGCTTGCCGAGATGCACGACCTCGCCGTCGAAGGTAAGTCCCATCAGGCTCTCGCTGGTGAGGGCTATCTTCTTTATGGTGTACTGATCGTTCTTCGAGACGTTTATGTCGTTGAGGTTGAGGTTGCCCCAGTAGAGGACATAGCCCTGGTCGGTCAGCACAGCCGTGACCTGATAGCCTGCCTCGATCTGGATTATGTTGCCGTAGTTGTAGAGGTCATCCGGCAGAGCGAGCTGGCCGTTGCGGCCGTTGCCCCACGCAACGATCTCGCCGGCATCGGTGAGCACGACGATGTGGTCGTATCCTGCGGACGCATCCACGACATTGCCCTCAAACTGCGGAACCTGGTCGAGGAAGATGGTGGCGCTTATCTTCGGCTCGCCCCAGAAGTAGTAGTTGCCCGCCTTGCTGACGCCGACGCTGAACTTGGCGCCGACCGATATCTTCTCTACCCCCTCGTCCACCAGCGCCTGCGGGTACTTCATAAGCGAGCTGGAGGGCGGCATGTTCTGCTGCATCGGCTCCTGATAGCTCAGGTCGAGCACGAAGAAGCGCGGTCCGATCACAACGAACGCGAACACGCAGATGAATATTATCAATGCCACCATGCTGACGCGGTTGGACAGGAAGTTGCGGATAATGGTGCGCCACGGGCTCTGCACCTTCTCCTCCTTCATCGCGTCATAGGTATCCTTGCCTCCGAAAAGGCGGGCAAACAGGCCGGGGCCCTTGTTCGCCTTTCGTTCAAGCTTTCTTACGAGACGGGCAGCGTCTCGCTTGTTCTTTTCGTTCTTACTCGCCATTTCCCGTCCCTCCTTTACTTCGTAATACGGACACGCGGGTCGACCAGTCCGTAACTCAGGTCGATTATCAGGTTTCCTACCAGACTTATCGCAACGTAGAACAACTGGACCGTCTGAGCCATCTGGTAGTCCTGGTTAGTCAGCGACTGGATGTAGATACGACCCATGCCCTGAAGGACGAAGGTCTGCTCGATAACGAGCGAGCCGCCGAATATTCCGATGAACCAACCCATTATCAGCGTGATGACCGGAAGCAGCGCGTTGCGCCACGCGTGCGAGTAGATGACCACGCGCTCGCGCAGACCCTTGGCACGCGCAGTGCGGACATAGTCCGAATTGAGCGAGTCTATCATCGCCGCGCGGACGTAGCGGGTCATTCCGCCAAGGCCGGATATCGTCGTGACGAACAGAGGCACAGCCAGGTGGTACATTATGTCCTTGAACTTCTCCCACTCGCTCGCGTGGACAACGCCCGGCGTAGTCCAGCCGGAGACCGGGAACCATCCCAACTGCACGCAGAATATGTAGATAGCTATCAGACACAAGACGAATGACGGTGTCGAGTAGCCGACTATCGTGAACACCTGCACGCCGCGGTCGAACGCGCTGTTACGCTTTATCGCGCAGTAGATTCCCAGCGGTATCGTTATGCCGAGGACCAGTATCAGGTGGAACACGTTCATAAGGACCGTGTTGCCCAGACGCGAGTCGACGCCAAGCTCCTTGTTTCCGAATATAACGTCCTTACAGTCAAGCTGGAAGAAGCTCGAATAGCCAAAGTCCAGACGCAGAACACTGCCTATCCACTTGAAGTACCGAATGATCATTGGATCATCCAGACCCAGACGCTCACGCGCCATGAGATAACGCTCCTGATAGACTTCTTCACTCACCTTGCCGAGCAGTTCCTGAACATCTCGCGCGGCCGGGTCGCCCGGTATCGCGTTGAAGATGAAGAAGAACATGACGGAAAGTATGAAGAAAACGACCAGAATGTATCCGATTCGCTTCAATACATATTTGCCCATCTGCCCACCTACTTTTCTCCGAGATTCTCATTGCGCTGTTTGGTGGGATGCGTCATGCCCACCCCGCGCCTATAAGTGTTATTATAACTCAACCGCAGCAAAAATGCAATCTCAAATCCGCGATTTTTGCATTTTTGCCGCCGTCGATTTGCATAAATCTTGCGTTTGCTTGATGCCGTTCTTTGAAAATGCATCCACATACAGGTAAACCTTTCAAAGAAAAAGCAAAACGAGGACGGTCAGCCCGTCCTCGTGCGACATTGCAAACACCCAAAACTGCAAGTCGCAGCCTGTGGTGAAGTGGGGCGAGATCTTACTCTCGCCCCACATTCAAGTTCTTGGAGCGTACTAATTACTCAGCGTAGCCCTCGATGTTGGCATACAGCAGAGCCGAAATTCCTATATACGCCGAGTTCACCTGGTAGTTCTGGAGATGCGGGGTGAAGAAGTCGTAGTAGGTGTTCGAGTACAGCGGCAGCGCCGGGAGGTAGTCGTTCCACTCCTCCTGGAAGTCGATCCACAGCTCGAGGAAGGTGTCGTTGTCGCCCGGCTCGACCAGGAGCATGTCAACGGCAAGCTGATGCAGCTTCTCGTTCTCGATGTTCGAGGTGTTGTAGGGGTGACCGCTCTCGGTCGAGGTGCGCTGATCGTAAGCAGCCGCAAAGTTGGTTGCAAGGTTGAATGCGCAGTAGTAGGTCTCGCTCTTGTTGTTGTAGTGCTCGTAGTACATCTCGTTGAAGGTCATGACCGTCTGCTCGATCTCCATTCCGGCCTCGGCAGTGCCTGCGCCGTTGGCGAGCTTGGTCACGAGCAGGTCAGAGACCGAGTTGTTCTCCGACGAAGCCCAGTTGATGTGGAGCGGCATAAGGATACGTCCGTCGCTGAGAGTGACGCAGCCCGGATACTGATCCTCGCCGATGCCGGCCTGCTCAGCGGTGACTTCCTTATAGCGCAGACCGGTGGTGTACTCGCCGCCCTCGGCGTTGAGAGTCCAGCCGCCGGCAACGAGCTCGGCGATAGCCGAATCGACGCTGTAATTGTAGCCGTTCAGGCGAGCGTCCAGCTCCTCGGCGCCCTGCTGGGTCATCCACATGCCCGAGCCGTAAGGTCCGTTAACGACCATGCCGAAGCCGCCGGTGAAGGCGCGGCAGAAGTCGTTGCGGTCGAGCAGGTACGCAACAGCGTGACGGGCCTCGATGAACTGCATCGGGCCGCAGCTGCACTTGAAGTACATCGCGCCGTAGCCGTTACGGTCGTAGGTCGTGTAGTTGACGATGCCCTCGTCGTACATCGACAGGCCGGTGTTGGTCTCCTCAGCGTCAGCGGTCTGACGGATGAAGGTGACCGAACCGGTACGCAACTCGTCCATCATGGTCGCCTGCTTGACGCCCTTGTAGATGATCTTCGCGATCTGCGGCTTCACGCCCTCATAGTTGCCCAGGTAGTACGGGTTAATCTCGAGGGTGTACGCCATGCTGCTGGTGTCATACGCGGTGCGCATATACGGGCCGCTGAAAGTGTCCATGTTGTAGCGCCAGTTGTTGATGGTGTCGCCGATGTTGGTCAGCTCGTCGCTGTCCAGGATGACCGGCTCGCCGTCCTTGGTGAAGTAAGCGCCCTCACCGTCGTCGGCGATGTCATAGTTGGACGGCAGCCAGCCGGCATGCTCCGGAGAAAACGCATAGTAGCGCATCTCGAAGAAGTCCGGGAACCACTCGCCCTCGATGGTAGCAGCAAAGCTGGTGTCGCTGAGCAGACGCACGCCGCTGAAGACAGCGGTCTCGCCCTCGGCGAACTCAGCGTAGCCGGTGTTGTAGTATCCCTCGTCACCGTAAGCGCCGTTCTCCATGATAGCCGGAGTCGAGAACAGCAGCAGGCGGCGGACAAAGTCCTTCGCGGTCAGCGGGTCGCCGTTCGACCACTTCAGCTCGGGGTTGAGCTCGAAGGTCACGGTACGCGAACCGTCGGCGTTCTCAACGATATCGTAGCTCTTGACCACGGTCGCGTCGATAACATACTCGGCGGTGTCGTTGGTCAGGTCGACGGTGCTGAGGCCGGTGAAGCTGTTGACAGCAGCGTCGGCACCGTTGTTGGCCCAGAACGCCTTGATATCGCCGGTCGGCTCGGTGGTGTCGCCGATGATTATCTCGTTGTTCCAAGTGATCTCAACCGGCGCTTCGCTCGGCTCGGCGCTGTTCTCGGTGTTGGGAGCGGTCGACGGGTTGGTCGACGGCGTGTTGCCATCGTTCGAGCATCCCGCAAACAGACCGCAAACCATGACTACCGCGAGAAGCAGAGCCCACAATTTACGCATCTTCATTCTGGAAATCCTCCTTGCAAAATTAAGTACTGTTGGGTGTATTGAGGGAAAGGCTCGCCCCTTCCCACTATGAGAGATTATAAAACCTGTCGTTTTAAAATGCAAGCATTTTCCGTCTCACCTTCAAAATATCTACGGACTGACAAATTCCAACACTCGTATTTGGGCGTGTTTTGTGCAGTTTACAGATATGTAACAATTTCATATTGCCAATACCTACCTCCGTCGCTTGCAGACGCAGAAAGAGCCGGGGCAAAAGCCCGACTCTTTCCGCCACACTATTGAAGGGTTTGGAGAGATCTGTTACTTGGTTGTGGGATATCCCTCGATGTTCGCGCGCATCAGGCTGTATATTCCGACATACGCCGAATGCACATCGTAGTTCTGGAGATGCGGGGTGTAGAAGTCGTAGTAGGTGTTCGAGTACAGCGGCAGCGCCGGAAGGTAATCGTTCCACTCCTCCTGGAAGTCCAGCCACAGCTCAAGGAAGGTGTCGCTGTCGCCCGGATCGACCAGAAGCATGTCGACCGCCAGCTGATGCAGCTTCTCGTTGTTGATGTTGGACACGTTGTTCGTATTGCCATACTCGGTCGAGAGGCGCTGATCATACGCCGCGGCGAAGTTGGTCGCGAGGTTGAACGCGCAGTAGTAGTGCTCCTCACGGTTGTTGTAGTGCTCGTTGAGCATCTCGTTGAAGGTCATGACCGTCTGCTCTATCTCCATGCCGGCCTCGGCAGTGCCTGCGCCGTTGGCGAGCTTGGTCACGAGCAGGTCGGAAACCGAGCTGTTCTCCGACGAAGCCCAGTTGATGTGGAGCGGCATAAGGATGCGTCCGTCGCTGAGGGTTACGCAGCCGGGATACTGATCGGCACCGGTGCCCGCCTCATCCGCGGTAACTTCCTTATAACGCAGTCCGCTGGTGTACTCGCCGCCCTCGGCGTTGAGAGTCCAGCCGCCTGCGACAAGCTCGGCGATAGCCGCGTCGACGCTGTAATTGTACGCGTTCAGGCGAGCGTCAAGCTCCTCCTGACCCTGCTGGGTCATCCACATGCCCGAGCCGTAAGGTCCGCTGACGACCATTCCGAATCCACCGGTAAACGCGCGGCAGAAGTCGTTGCGGTCGAGCAGGTACGCAACGGCGTGACGAGCCTCCTTGAACTGCATCGGGCCGCAGCTGCACTTGAAGTACATCGCGCCGTAGCCGTTGCGGTCATAAGTGGAGTAGTTGACGATACCCTCGTCGTACATCGACAGGCCGGTGTTGGTCTCCTCTGCGGCAGCGGTCTGCTTGATGAAGGTGACCGAGCCGGTGCGCAGCTCATCCATCATGGTGTTCTGCTTCACGCCCTTGTAGACGATCTTCGCGATGGAAGGTTTGTTGCCCTCGTAGTCGCCGAGGTAGTACGGGTTCGGCTCGAGCGTGTAAGCCATGCTGCTGGTGTCATAGTCGGTGCGGCAGTAGGGACCCGCAAAAGCGTTGCAGTTCCAGCGCCAGTTCTCGATGGCGGCGCCCGCGTCGTCCTGGAAGTCCTCATTGAGGATTATCTGCTCGCCGTCCTTGGTGAAATAAGCGCCCTCGCCGTCGTCGGCGATGTCATAGTTGGACGGCAGCCAGTTCTCGTGCTCGGGCACGAACTGGTAGTAGCGATTCTCAAAGTAGTCGGGCATCCACTGCGAGTCGACGGTGACCGAGAAGCTGGTGTCGCTGAGCAGGCGGAATCCCGCGAATATCGGGGTCTCACCCTTGTTGAACTCCCTGTATCCCAGGTCGTAGGTTCCGGTCGAGCCGTAGCCGCCCATCGATACCACCAGCGGGCTGGAGAACAGCAGCGAGCGGCGGACAAAGTCCTTTGCGGTTATCTGCGAGCCGTCCGACCACTTGAGGTTGGGGTTCAGCTCGAAGGTCACGGTCTTCGTGCCGTCGTCGTTCTCGGTTACCTCGTGCTTCGGCGCGACAGTCTCGTCGAATATGTACTCGGCGGTGTCGTAGTCATACTGCACGGTGTAGATGCTGGTAAAGAAGAACACGGCGCTGTCGGCGGCGTTGCCCTGCCAGTAGGTCTTGAGGTCTCCGCTCGGCTCGGTCGTGTCGCCGATTATCAGCTCGTTGTCCCAGGTTATCTCAATCGGCTCGTCGCTCGGCTCGGCGCTGTTGTTGTCGGTGGGAGCGGTCGACGGGTTGGTCGACGCGGTGCTGCCGTCGTTCGAGCATCCCGCAAACAGTCCGCATACCATGACCATCGCGAGCAGCAGAGCCATCAATTTACGTTTCTTCATACTAACTAACCTCCTTATTTGCTTGGGGATGATCGGGTGGAGCTTTGTAGATTCAATCCTCCCTATTGCGATGATTATATAGTACCCGAAAGAAAAATGCAAGTCTTTTTTTCAAAACTTTCAAAATTAGCGCGCATTGACCTATCTTGAGCGTGCCTCAGCCGCATATTTTGTGCACTTTTGAAGAATTAGACGGTGCAGATACGAAACTCGCCGAATTTTATCTTGCAAAGTACAACAAAAAGGTGAGGTTTTCACCCCACCTTTTCGCTCGAACATCCGAGTTTTTACAGTATTATGCAGATAAGTCCGCCGCTGCCCTCGTTTATTATGCGCTGAAGGGTCTCGCGCAGCTTGTCGCGGGCATCCTCCGGCATGCGCTTGAGCTTCGCGTTCAGACCCTCGCTGACAAGGTCGTGCAGGCTCTTGCCAAAGATGTTCGAGTCCCAGATGCCCTCCGGCTTCTCCTCAAACTCGCTGAGCAGATAGTGCACCAGGTCCTCTGACTGCTTTTCGCTGCCGACTATCGGGCTGACCTCGGTCTGGATGTCGGCGCGCAGCATATGTATCGACGGAGCGCCCGCGCGCAGCCGAACGCCGTAGCGTCCTCCCTGCTTGACTATCTCCGGCTCCTCGAGGGTCAGCTCGTCGGTGGTGGGAAGCACCACGCCGTATCCTATCTGCCGCACCGATTCGAGCGCCGGCGCGACCTTGTCATACTCCGCCTTGACCTTCGCAAGCTCGCCGAGCAGCCGCATCAGGTCGCCGTCGTCGCCTATCTCAAACCCGCTCTGCTCGGTTATCGTGCCGTAGAACAGCGAGCGCGGAAGCTCCACGTCGGCTACCGCTATCCCCGTTCCCATGTCCACGCCCGCGAGCCGCAGCGACGATATGTTCTCGCAGGTGCTTATCGCCCTGCACGCCTGCTCGACGTCGCGGACACGGTGCATGCCCTGCGCGCCGGCGAGCATCGCGTCGAACAGCTGCTTCTTTATCGGGTGCGAGTTTGCGAGCGTCTCCACCCACGCGGGCAGGAAGAATCCCACCTCACGCGCCGGAAACTCGCCGAGCACCGCGCGCAGGATGCGGGTTATCTCCTCCTCGTCGAGCAACAGGCAGTTAGCCGCGACGCAGCCGACGTCGTACTTCTCGTGTATCGAGCGTACCGTCTCTATCGCCGCCTCGCCGTCCGGAAACGCCGAGTTCACCACCACGATAAACGGCTTTCCAAGCTCCTTCAGCTCCTCGATAACGCGCTCCTCCGGTTCGACATACTCGTCGCGCGGGATGTCGGTGACCGTGCCGTCGGTCGTTATGACGATTCCGATGGTGGAGTGCTCGGCGACCACCTTGCGCGTGCCTATCTCCGCCGCCTCGGTCATCGGTATCGGATCGGCATACCACGGTGTGGAGACCATGCGCGGCTCGCCGTCCTCGGTCTGCCCCGCGGCGCTCTCCACCATGTATCCCACGCAGTCTATCAGACGCACGCGGAAGCTCGCGCCGCCCTCGAGCGACACCTCCACCGCGTCCTCCGGCACAAACTTCGGCTCGGCGGTCATTATCGTCCTGCCCGAACCCGACTGCGGCAGCTCATCACGCGCGCGCTCGCGCATATACACGTTGTCGATGCCGGGTATGACCAGCGTCTCCATGAACCTCTTTATAAAGGTGGACTTGCCGGTGCGCACCGGGCCGACCACTCCGACATAGATGTCGCCGTCGGTCCTGCGCGCGATGTCCTCGTATATCCTCGTTCTGTCCAAAGTTCTCCCTCCTTATCGACGCTTGGGTATCAGCATCAGCTTGTCGGGCGTGGGTATCTCGCCCGCGGCAAGTCCGTTTGCCTCGCGTATGTCCTCTTCGGTCGTGAGATAGCGCTTCGCAACCTGCCACATGCTCTCACCTTCTACCGGATAGCGCAGCACCACCGACGGACGCAGCGGAGCGTCCTCGCCGAACTCCTCAAGCTTCGCGCTCTTGACAAACGGGATGCTCTCACGCCTGGTCGTCTCCACGTCGGCTACCGCGTCAAAGCGCACGTCCACCCCGCCGACCGCCGCCGCGCTGACCGCAATGTTCTCCGCGCGCAGTTCGACCGCCGGATCGCCGTCGCCGTCCAGCTCTATGCGCACCGGCACTCGTGAACGCGCGGTGTACTGCGCGCCGTCCTCGCCGACATATCTCACCCGCACATCCGCGCCGCACTCGACCGCCACTCCGTCCTCGCCGCGAACCACCGCGGTCTGCGCGAAGGTCACCTCCGCGTCTTCTGCGTCGCGCGCCTGCGTGCCGGTCTCTATCGTCGCGCGAACGGTCGAGCGGCGCTCGCTCCGTCCGCCGAAGGTCTCAAGCTCAAGCTCGCCGCTGTCGACCGACGCGCGCATCGCCGTCGAATAGAGGTCGGCCACCGCCTCAAATTCGCGCTCCGCGTATGCCGAAGCCTCCACCTCCGCCGTAAAGGTCAGCTCAAACGAACGTCCGCCGTCCTCCTGGCGTATCGCCGTGGTCATATCGCTCGCGTGCATCCGTATAATTATTGTGGAGCCTTCGTCTATCCCCTCCGGCTCGAGTATCTGCGAGAAGGGCAGATCGCTCTTGTAGGTGCAGATTGCACCGCTTGTCGAGCGATAGAGCACATCCACCGTCGCCGTCGCCTTGAACACCACACGCCTGCCGATTATGTTGTAGTCCCCCGCCTTCAGCATCAGCTTGGACGAGATGATGTCCGCCATCGCCGGCGCGCCGTTAAGCTCGATCGTCTCGGTTATGCCGAACGACTTTGCGACAGCCGCGGTCGCCACGTTCAGCCTGCGCTTCTCGGTCAGCGTGCGCACTCCGAGTCGCTCGGGCGCGGTCGCCTCACAGGGAAGCTCGGTCTCTCTGCGCCTGACGATGCGCGCGGTCACACGGACGCTTGCGCGTACCAACACCTTGCGCGGGTTTACCGTGCGCGCATCGATGCTCTCCAGCTCTCCCTCGCAGAAGAGCAGGTCGTCCGGTTCGCTCGCCACCTCAAACGCGTGCGCGAAGGGTATGGACAGCGTCATCTGCTCCAACCCCTCGCCGTCCTCCGGCAGGTAGAGCACCGACGCGCGTATCGTCCCGCCGACCTCCGCCCGTCCGTCGCGCAGGCTCTTGTCCGAAGTCAGCACGCTGCCGTACACGCTCACTATGCGCAGAATATCCGGTCTGGCATCGGGCACGACCTGTTCCTGTGTCTGCTCGCGCGCTGCGGTAAGCCTCGCTCCGGTGTCGTAGAACACATGGCTTTTGCTGTTCAGTTCCAGTTCCATCTGTCACACTCCTTTTTAGCCGCCACCGCTCGAAACACACCGGCGCGGTTTTTCAAAGAATGTATATGCCCCCTGTCCAACTTGTAGAACACTTCCTCCCCCTCTGACATATACTTGGTTTAGAGAGGAGGCGGCGGCGTGCAGTCAAAGATATTTTTTCTGCTGCTTGCAGCGCTCGGAGCGGGCGTGCTCATCGCCATGATACTGCCCTCATGGGCGCTGGTGGCGGTACTTGGCTGCGTGCTGCTCGCGATGGGTATGTGTGGCTGCAAAAAATTCTGAAGGGTGGTACCGACATGAAGGTGGTTGTTTGGCGTTCGCCGAAGTTCCTGCGCGGCATACTTAGAAAACTGTTCGGCATCGACAAGGAGGAAGCATGAAAAAAGGAACGAGCAGGTCGCCCTGCTCGTTCCTTTTTTCGTCTTATTCGGTAAAACTTACTTGTTCGGGGTGGTGAAGTTCACGCCGGTCTCGGTCTTGAACTCGTAGTCCTTGCCCGGGAGTATCGCGTTGAGCAGGATGCCGAGTATCGCGGCGATGGCAAGTCCGGTCAGGGTTATCGCCGTGCCGCCGACATTGAAGGTCAGACCGCCGATGCCGTTGAATCCGAGCGCCGACACGAAGATGACCGCCGCGATTATGACGTTGCGGCTCTTGGTCAGGTCGACCTTGTTCTCAACAACGTTGCGAACGCCTATCGCCGAGATCATTCCGTAGAGCACGAAGCTGACGCCGCCGATTATCGCGCTCGGGATCGAGCCGATAACATTTGCGAACGCCGGGCTGAACGACAGCACTATCGCGAAGATGGCGGCGATGCGCACCACCCACGGATCGTAGACCTTGGTCAGCGCCAGAACGCCGGTGTTCTCGCCGTAGGTCGTGTTCGCCGGGCCGCCAAAGACCGCCGCAATGCTGGTCGCAAGTCCGTCGCCGAGGAGCGTGCGGTGCAGACCCGGATCCTCGATGAAGTTCTGTTCGGTCGTCGCCGAGATCGCCGAGATGTCGCCGACATGCTCCATCATCGAGGCTATCGCTATCGGCGCCATGACCAGGATGGCGGACAGGTCAAACTTCGGGAAGCTGAACGGCTGGACGCCCACGATGTCCTTCGCTCCGTTCGGCGCTACCGCCGCGAGGTTGACAAACGCGCCGCTGCCCTCCTTGACCACTCCGGTGAGCGTAAGTATCAGCACCAGCACATACGGCACTACCACGCCAAGCAGTATCGGGATTATCTTTATCATGCCGCGTCCCCAGATGTTGGCGACGACGATGACCACCAGCGACAGAGCCGCGAGCCACCAGCAGCTCGACGCGTTGTTCACCGCGCTGGTCGCGAGGATGAGACCTATCGACACGATGATAGGGCCGGTGACGATCGGCGGCAGGAAGCGCATGACACGCTTGACGCCGACCAGCTTTATGATAAGAGCGAACACGATGTAGATGGCGCCCGCCACCACAACGCCGCCAAGCGCGTAGGCAAGGCGCTCGTCCGGCGTCGCCGAGGCATACGCCTCCAGGTTTGCCACCGACTCAAAGCCTCCGAGGAACGCGAAGCTCGAACCGAGGAACGCCGGAACCTTCATCTTGGTCAGCACATGGAACAGCAGCGTGCCGATTCCCGCGAAGAACAGCGTAACCTGAATGCTCATCGGCAGGCCGTAGCCCTGGACGAGTATCGGCACGAGTATCGTCGCGCCGAACATTGCGAACATGTGCTGAAGTCCGAGGACGAGCATGCGTGGCATTCCAAGCTGACGCGCGTCGCGAATGCCCTCGGGTGGGATCTGAAACTTTGCCATTTTCCTTTCCTCCTACCTTTCCGCAAAAAAATAGCACCCTCGCTCTCAAAAAGAGAGAAGAAAGTGCCGCCTTCCGAAAGAAACACTCGTGCCCATTCGTTTTTTGTCAATAAACAAACACGAAAGTCGCACGGTTGTCCCTCCCCTCAATTTCGACTTATTGTATCACGGTCGAGGGGATATTGCAAGAAGTTTTTTCCGATATTTCGATTTTCGACGATTTGCCCAAACTTTCCGCTCACTCGGCACAGCTTTCCGCCGCCCTGCCGACAAACGCCCTAAACTCGTCGCGCACGCTCGCGGGACCGAGCAGCTCCGCGCCGCCCTCCAATCCCACGATCCACGCGAAAAACTGCGGGCTTACGCCAACCTCGCAACTGAGGTTGAACCAGCCCTCGCGGTCGCCGGGCGACACCTGCACCTCGCGCCCGAGCCTGTCCACCGCAACGCCCGCGAAGTCGTTCCGAAACCGCATCTGTACCCGTCTTGACTCTCCGCGAAACATCCCGAACATCTGCCGTGAGTACGCGCCCGGGTCAAACCCGGTGTACTCGCCCTTCGGATCGCGTGGGGCACCGCCCACCTCCACCTGCTCCATCTTGTCCACGCGATAGTGGCGGCGCTCGCCGTGCTCCGAGCTGTACGCCACAAGGTAGTAGTTCTCGTCGTCCCACACGAGCGCGACAGGGCTCAGGCTGCGCCGCTCCCCTCTGCGCTCGCGCACAAATCGCCTGTCGCCGCCGAAATCCACCACCCAATCGGTGTAGAAGAATTCAACGCGGCGGTTAGCGGCGATGGCGGAGTGTATCGCGTCGATGTTCGCGAGCGCGGCTGCGTCGGCGGTCTTGACGCGGTTCGCGACGAACACCTGGCGCTCGAGCTGCTTTGCGTCCTCCGCTCCCGCAAGCGCCGTCAGCTTGGCTATCAGCTCGCGCGAGCGGTCGGCGCTGATAAACTTGGACGACTGCACCGCGTCGACGAGCAGCTTCAGCTCGGACAGCTCAAAATCGCGCGATTCTATGTAATATCCCGCGTTTCTGCCCCGTTTTTGTTCGATATCATACCCAAATTCGCGCAGCGCTTCGATGTCGTCGTACACCGCCTTGCGCTCGGCTGAAATGCCCTGTCTTTCGAGCTCTTCCAACATCTCCGGCACACTTATCGGGTGCTCAAACGCAGACTTTCTACGCAGCATATCCAGCACATACAGCAATCTCAGCTTGTTTCCGTAACCTTTCGGCATAGTTCACCTCTTCTG
>CAZBNJ010000013.1:28174-42543 GCA_964493515.1 uncultured Oscillospiraceae bacterium
TCATTTTTGTGCGCTTCTTTCAGCGTAAGCTGGTCATTTTGAAGGTTATTCCGCCCAACTTGTATCCTAAATCCGCCGCTCGACATAAATTCACGCGGCGGCAGCGCGTCACTCTTCCGCTTCTTCGCGCCCGACTGCGGACGCAGATAACCGGTGCTGACCAGCTCCTCGCGAATACCGCTCAGCTCGCGGTCGCTCTCCGCGCTGTGCAGCTCATTTAGAACACTTTTCAAGTATGTTTGCTCGGTTTCTCCCTCAGATATGAGTGTTGTCAACATTTTTTCCGCGTTTTTGCGGCGCGCATAGTCGCGGTAGAATTTGCTCGCGTTCTGCTGCGCGTTTATCTTCGGGTCGAGCGAAATTTCAACTTCTGCGTTGTTTTCATCGTAAAAATCGACCACTTTGACCGATTTTGCGCCTCTTTCAACCAGATGCAGGTTCGCCATAAGCAGATCGCCCAGCTCACGCAGCCGCTCACGATCCCGCGCCTCCTTCATCTCCGCGCGACGGGTCTCGAGCTTGCGCGTCGCGCGCTCGAGCGCGTTTGTGACTGTCTTGGTCATCTCTCGTCCGCGCAGACGAATCCGCTCCGAATATTCGCGTTTTGCGTAAAATTCCTCGAGAAGCGCCGAAAAACTCGGCATTTTTGTGCACTCATATCCCTCGCCGTACTGACCGATGGACATATAGCAGAAGTCGACCGGCTCGCCGCTCTTCTTCAGCAGCCACGGTTCAAGCTCCCCTCCGCGCGCCTTCGCGACGACCGCAAACAGTTGTGCCGCAAGGTTTTCGCGCAATTTGTCGTCGGTCAATCGGGCTGACGCGTCTCCTCCGACACAAAACGCAAACTCGCGCGCGGCAAGCGGCGATATTCCCGCAAAATTAGCCATCAAATCGCGCTCGATTTCCGAATCTCGCGGCAATTCTGCAACAATTTGCCGCAATTCTTCACGTTCCATCGCAAGCAGGTCCTTCTTCGACTGCGGGTCGGGCGCGCGATAGAACATCCCCGGCAGCAGCTGTCGTTTCCCCGCCGCGATGTCGCCTTCGACCCGCCTGATGCAGTCAATTATGCGGTTTTCCTCGTCCAAAAGCACCAAATTCGGCTGCCTTCCGACCAACTCCAGCATTATGCGACGGCGACGCAGCTCGCCAAGCTCGTCAATCGAATCGACCCCGATCTCGACCATGCGCTCGGCAGGCAGCTTGCGCATTTCTCGGATAATTCCTCCGCCCAAAATCTTGCGCAAAAACATGCAGAACATCGGCGGAACAGCCGGATTTTCGCGATTTTCTGACAATATTGACAGTCGTGCACTGCCCGGGGCTGCGCTCAGCAGCAACCGCGTAGACCCCGCCGCTCCGCGCAGCGCGAGTATGACTTCATCGCGCTCGGGCTGGAATATCTTGTCGATTTTCTGCCCGATGACCTGCCGCCCTATTTCGTTGACTATTCCTTCAAGAAAAATTGCATCTATTGGCATCGAAAACCTCGTTTCTTACACTCTTTTAATCAAAATAGCGGACATCATACGGTCGTTCAGCATCTCGAGTATCGTCTGCTTTTCCTCCGCCGTGCAGCCGAGCAGCAACTTTATCTCGCTGTCCTTCTTCCAAAGGTCCACCGTCACGATGATAGCGTCCAAACGCCTGTCTCCCAAGCTTCCCAACCAAACGTCTATGCCGTCGCCGTCCATCGAGCTTGTGCCCGAGAGGTAGCCGTAGTCGAGCGGGTATATGAGCGACGGATACCGCGGATGCGCGCTGCCCTTCGGGCGCTCGATGACAATTTCGTGCTCGTCAATCAGCTTGTCCAGTGCCTCCCAAAACTTCGCATCTGCTCGCTCAACCCCTTGCGGCGCAAGCAATTTGCGATAACTGACCGTGCGCTCGGTCTCCTCAAACCCGCACCCGAGGTGAAATTTCGCACTCAGTTCGTTGTCAAGATCGCGGTCGCTGGCAAGTTCGGCACAGTTCCGCGATATTGCCCACCTCTCGCCCTCACTCACGAGCCTCCGCGCTATTCCTAACTTTCTGTACTTTTCATCCACAAATATCCCTTCAAGAAAGGCTGTCGGTGAAAAATCGCAACCGTTCACATAGTCATTCCGAATTGAAAATTCCGCAAATCCCACCGCGTTCCCGTCACATTCCGCGATAAATATCGCGCGATCGCTCTGCCGCAGTCCGACCGCGAACTCCTCCTCCATCTCCTCCGGCGACGCGCTGTACACCTGCGACGCAAACTCCGCCGCAAGCTGCGTGTCCTCAATTCCGGCACGTCTGACCGCAATTTCAGGCATAAAACCACCCTTTCGCTCGAATTTCAGCAGTATTTCATCACTTCTTGCTGCGTCTTGGACAGTACGACTTCAACATCGGCAAATCGTTCGCTGATTCGTTTGACCAACGCGCCACACACAACATTTTCGCTCGCAAAGTGCCCGACTTCCACCAAATTCAGCCCCAGCATCTGCGCCTCTAAAAACTCGTGGTGCTTCGCCTCGCCGACCACCAGCGTGTCGCATCCCGCCGCAATCGCCGCCGAGACGTAGTCACCGCAGGCGCCTCCGCCGACGGCAACGCGCTCGACCGACCGCCCGGCATCGTGAAAGCGCACGCCGTTTGCGCCGAGTGAATCGCGCACAAATTTGGCAAAATCTCGCAGTTTTGCGCTCGATACCCGTCCAAATCGGCAGACATTGTCGCTGTTCGGCAATATTTTGACCTCTCTCAGCCCCAGTCGCTCGGCGAGTACATCGTTCACTCCGCCGACCGCCGCGTCGAGGTTGGTGTGCATACATATCGCGGCTATTCCGCGTTCGGCGAGCATCAGCACCCGCAGTCCGGTCGTGTCGCGGTCGGTCACGCTCGCGGCGGGTCGAAATATCACCGGATGGTGTGCCACGATCAGTTGCGCGCCAAGGCTTTCAGCCTCCAGGATGGTCTCGGGCAGTATGTCCAGCGCCACGACGACTCGGCTCACGTCGGTGTTCGACCGTCCGACGAGCAGTCCCACGTTGTCAAAGTCCATTTTTGACGCTATGGGCGCAAATTCATCGAGAAACGCGAGTATTTCAGCAACTTTTGTCATCCAACAGCGCCTCCAATTTTCTTATCGAATTGTTCAGCTCGCGCGCAGTTCGTGCGTCCGCGCCGCCAAGTTCGTTGCGAAGTCGCTTCATCGCTGACTCGAGGTGCTCGCGGTCGCGGATGAATGTCCCCGCCGCGAGATCGGCTCGGTCAAACGCTTGCGGCGCGCCGCCTCCGACCGCTTCGACCAGCAGGTATCGCCGCCCGCCGTCGCGCAGCAGCGTCTCGTTCGTTATCGTGTAGCGGTTCTCGAACAGGAAGGCGCGCAGGTCCTCCGGCGAGGACATCGGTTGCAGCACAAGGGCTGTGCCCTCCTCCGCTGTCCACGGCGCGCGCGCGAGGATGTCGGCTATCGTGCCGCCGCCCATGCCCGCGATGACGAACACATCCGCTCGGTCGCGCGCGTCGGACGGAAGTCCGTCGCACAGCTCGGTCTCGACGATGTCGCCGACGCCGAATCGGTCGATGGTGCGGCGCGCCGAGCAGAGCGGCAGCTCGCCTATATCCGACGCGACGGCGTGCGATACGCGTCCGTTTGCCGCGAGCCATACCGGCAGCCGCGCGTGGTCGCTTCCCACGTCCCACAGCCGCGCGCCCTGCGGCACAAGGCTTGCGATGGCTCCCAGCCGCGCGTCGAGCGTGAACAGTCGCACCGACTTCACCTCCCGTTTTGCAAAAACGACCGCCGCGTTTTGCCGCAGCGGTCGCTCCTCTGATGATTTTTCGGCTTACGCCTCGTACTGTGCCGCCTCGAGGTAGTTGTTCATCTTCTCGACCAGCTCGTCCGGGTCTACGCCGTGCACCTTTGCCGCGTCCTCGACGGTCTCGCCGCGCGACGCCGGACATCCGATGCAGTGCATCCCCATCTCCATAAGGAAACGCGCGAGGTTTATGTCCACCTTCAGCACGTCGCCGATTATCATATCCTTGGTAACGGTAGCCATTTTGCATGATCCTTTCTCGATTATTCTTCGGACAGGGTTATTATACACCGTTTCACACGTTTTTTCAATAGGCAGTTTTTGCGCGAAAAAAGATACAAAACGGGAGGGGCAAAGCCCCTCCCAAAAATTTCCTCGTAGGTTCGAGAATTAGTCGTCGATGAACACGATACGAGCGTTGTAGCGGTCGAGAGCGGCCTGATAGCAGCCCTCGGCGTCATGGATGCCATAACCCTCGAGGACGTTCAGGACCTCGGTCTCCCAAGTGTCCGCCGACTTCTCGCCGGTGATGACCGCGACCAGCCACTCCTTAGCGGTGGTGTCCGCGTTAGCAACGATGCTCGAAGCAGCGTCGCCCTCTTCCTTGGTCAGGGTCAGACCCTCAGGCAGGACGTAGTCGTTGCCGACCTCGTTCCAGATGTTCTGATACTCCATCTGACGGGTGGACAGGGCGCTCCATTCACGGCTCCAGATCGAGTAGGTCGGGCCGTTGTGGACAGCAACCTTGTACTGAACATAGGTGACGTTGTTGCTGAGCTTCTCCATCAGCCACGGCTGATAGCACTCCTTGTGTCCGTCGCCGTTCGAGTCAGCCTCATCAACGTAATAGGTAGCGTTGGTGTCGCCCTTCTCGCCAACGGTCGGGCCCCAGTTCGAAGCGATCTTCGCCTCGTCGGTCCAAGCGTAATCCCAGAACTTGCACGCAAGCTCTATGTTCGGCAGAGCAGCGACGGTGATGCCCATCGAGTTGCCGGCACGGATCTTGTCCTGAGTGTTGCGGAAGTGGATGTCGCTCCAGCTGTCCGACGCGTTGAGCTTCGGAGCGCTCAGAGCCTGGATCATGAAGTCCGGCTCGGGCTGCAGCTCGCTGACGGCGGCCGCGGCCTTGAACATCTCGTCGTTGGTGTAGATGAAGTCAGCTATACCAACTTCGCTGTTTGCCCAGTAATCCTGCGGGGTGCCCCACGAGTTCTCACCGACATAGTTCTTGTTGATGAGGCCCTTGGCGTACCACTCAGCCATCTTAGCGGCATACTGAGCGAACTCCGGCTTGGTCGCGTTATAGACGATCTTGCCGTTCTCGTTGGCGAACTTGTGGCCCGAGGTGAACGCGCCGATGTCCCAAGCGGACGAGACAGCGTCCGAGGCCATGGTGTTACCGGTCTGGAGCCACAGCGGGCCGGCGTTCTCATGGGTGTACTCCTTGAGAGCGGTCAGCACCTGCTCCATGCCGTCGATGGTCGCGCAGTCGGCGGTGGTCAGGCCGGCCTTGTTCAGCCAGTCCTCACGGACGCCGAGGCCGATCCACGAGCCCTGCGGCACATCAACGATGTGATGGACGCCCCAGAGGTTACCGCCGTCGGAAACCGCCTGAATGAAGGTCTCCTGGGTGCCGTAGACCATCTGACGATAGTGCGGCATGTACATATCAACATAGTCGTTCAGCGCGAGCAGAACGCCATCGTCGATAGCCTTGTCCACGCCGCCGTCATAGTAGCCCTTGATCGACTGAACGAACTCCGGATAGCTGTTCGACAGGATCATGGTCTGGAAGGACTCCTTCTCCGAGCCGACAGCCGGATGCTCGAATATGATATCGATTCCGGTCTGCTCCTCCATCCACTGATAGAAGAGGTTGTCGTCATAGGTGTTGAAGTCGGTGAACGACTGGCCGTTCGGGATCCAGTAGGTGAACGAAATGTCGTCCTCGGTGAGCGGCAGGTCATAGTCCTCGATCTCCCCGTCGTCAACAGGCGCCACATATGTCGGGGCGGCCGACGCCGGGCCGTTGGACGGCTCAGTCGACGGGTTCTCCTCGTTGCTGCCGCCGCAGCCGGCAAGCAGGCCAGCCATCATGAGCAGCGCAAGAAGCAGTGCAAGTGTCTTCTTCATGACAAATCCTCCATTAAAATGGGTTTTTATTAGGGCTGGTACGCAATTCGCACAAAACCTGTCTATGTATATTCGTGTGAATTGTGTACTATTTCGCCCTACCACTGAAATTATAAATCATTTGTTAACAGTTTGCAACCCCTTACTTTCTAAAATGTGAACAAAAAATCTTTTCTTTTTTGTACTCAACGCCCGCTGTGGGTAAATATAAGTCCACATTTAACAATTTTCCAAGCGATTAAATCGTGCCTCCAACCGCCCGATTTAACAATTCGTTAACACTTTTGCGCATATTTGCTGCCGCATTTCGCCCTTTTACCGCAAGCCGCGCACAAAAATGACGGCACCCTCGCGGATGCCGTCATTTTGATAGACTTGTTAAGATTTCTTACTTGAGGTACTGCGCACGCTGCAGGTAACGGTCGAGCGCGTTCTGATACAGCTCCTCCGCGCGCGAGATGTTCAGCGTCTCCAGCTGAGCCATCAGCTCGCTCTCATAGGTGTCGACCGACTTCTGTCCGGTGATGACCAGCGCGGTCCATTCGGTAACTGCGGTGTTGCAGCCGCTCAGTATTGCCGAAGCCTCCGAGCCCTCGTCAGCGGTCAGGGTAACTCCACCCGGCCACATCCAGTCGTTTCCGGCGCTGTCCCAGATCTTGGTGTAGTTGATCTCCTCCTCGCTCAGAGCGCACCACTCGCGGCTCCAGATGCAGTAGGACGGGCCCATATAAGCCGCGACCTTGTACTGGACGTTGGTGACGTTGCCGCACTGCTCCATCAGCCACGGCTGATAGCACTCGATGTGTCCGTCGCCGTTCGCGTCGGTCGGGTCAACGAAGTAGGTGGCATTTGCGTCACCCTCCGCGCCCTCGGTCGGGCCCCAGTTGGAGGCGATAACGCCGTCCGGGCTGAACACATAGTCCCAATAGCGGCACGCAAGCTCGATCTCATCGTCGGTGCAGCCGGTGGTAATGCCCATCGAGTAGTTGGTGCGGACAAGCTCCTGAGTCTGACGGATGTGGACGTCCTTCGAGACGTTCATGCTGTCGGTCAGCTTCGGAGTCGCAAGCGCCGAGATGTGGAAGTCGGGCTGCGGGAAGTTCTCGTTGGTCGCTGCCAGCGCGGCAAAGTTCGACGCCATGGTGTAGACAAACTCGGCAAGACCTATCTCACTGTTTATCCAACGATCCTCGGCGGCATAGCTGCGCGCGTCGGCGATATAGTTGGTGTTGACGAGACCCTTGGCGTACCAGTCAGCCATCTTGGCGACGTACTCCTTAAAGCCCGGCTGCGTCGGCGAGTAGGTCGCCTTGCCGTCGACATTCAGGATGCGAGTGCCGCCGCTGAGCACCGAACCGGCGCCGTACGAGCCGCAGATGCCGCCGCCGACGTTAAGTCCGCCGTTGGACAGGAAGAGCGGGCCCTGGTTGTCGTTGGTATACTCCTTGAACGCGGTGAGCACCTGCTCCATTCCGTCGATGGTCGAAGCGGTCTCGATGGTCAGGCCGGCCTTGTCCAGCCAGTCGCTGCGGACACCGAGTCCGAGCCACGCGCCCTGGGCATAATCGACGATGTGATGCACGCCCCACAGGTTGCCGCTGTCCGAAATGGCGCGGATGAAGGTCTCCTCATCGCGATAGACGGTGGCCTTGTAGTTGGGCATGTAGTCGTCGACCAGCTCGTTGAGGCGGCGCAGAACGCCGTCGTTTATCGCCTTGTCAACTCCGCCGCTGTAATAGTTCGAGAAGAAGCTGATAAAGTCCGGATAGTCGTTGGACAGTATCATGGTCTGGAAGTTCTCGTTCTCGCTTCCCACGGTCGGGTGGATGAAGTTGAGGTGAACGCCGGTCTGCTCCTCCATCCACTGATAGAACAGGTTGTCGTTGAAGCTCGAGTAGCCCTCGAAGCTCGCGCTGTTGGTGACCCAGTAGTCAAAGGTCACGTCGTCCTCGGTGAGCGGAAGCTCGATCTCGTTGCTTCCCGGCTCGGTCGAGACAGGTGCCTCATAGCTCGGTGCGCTCGACGGCTCGGTCGAGGTCGGCGCGCTCGGGTTTTCCTCTCCGCTGCCGCATCCGGCAAGAAGGCCTGCCATCATAAGCAGCGCAAGGAGAAGGCTGAGTGCTTTCTTCATCTTCTGATCCTCCTAAAACAGTGTCTTTGCAGTTGACCTAGTGTGTGGTCTCACTGCACTGGATAGATTATACTCTTTTGTGGATTTGTCGTAAATGGACAGATTTCACGAACCTTATCCGAACAGACGTCCGTCAAATTTGTCAATCTGCACCATTGGAAGCCACTCCAACGGCTTGCGGCGCAGCGTCTTTACCGATAGTCGTACTTAGTCCGGCTGCTGCCCGTCGTGAGCCATCCATCGGCACTCTGTGAGCCGCATATCGGTAAAAACAGCCTTAAAGGAGGAGTCCTCCGGCGAACAGGCGTAGATGCCGAATCGGATCCTTCCTCCGCCCTTGTTCATATGGCAGATACGCATCTGTTCAAAGGTCTTGCCGTCCGCCGAGCACTCGATGCAGTAGTCGTCCTCCCGACGGCTGAAGCGATACCACATGGATTTAACGGCGGCGGGGATGGCGGTAGTTGCCCAGTCCGAGTATCCCCCGTTCGTCACGACGCTTCCCAGATGCTGAAACTCCTCGTTCTCATATTCGATCGAGCCTTTGAGCCAGTTCTCGCTGTCCAGATACATAACAACGCCGCACTGGTCAAACCTATGATGGCTGTCGGCAAAATCGGTCTTTACCACAAAGCTGAAAAACTTCTCGTCGGTCTCCATCTGAAGGACCGGCGCGTTGTCGTTTTGAAAGTGATAATATGTCCTCTGCCACAGGTCGGTGTGCGGTTCGGTGACGATCTCCACCCTGTCGGCTCCGATATGACAGCTCTTCGGCTGCCGTGTCCACTTAAAGTTTGATGTGTCCATGTCGCTCACGCTACCTCTTGAACATATTCCCGCCGACGCAGTCGATGCCCACCGTCAGCGGCAGCTCGTCTACGATAAGCTCCTTTACCGATTCGCAGCCGAGGTCGAGAAACGCTATCTCCTTTGCCGACTTCACGCTCTTGGCTATCAGCGCGCCGGCACCTCCGACCGCGCACAGATAGACCGCGCCGTTTCGCTCGATCGCTCTGCACACCTCGTCCGAGCGCATACCCTTGCCTATCATCGCGGACAGCCCCAGGTCGAGCAGCCTCGGCGAAAACGCGTCCATGCGACCGCTGGTCGTGGGACCGCAGCTTCCGACTGCCATGCCGTCGCGCGCAGGCGTAGGTCCGGCATAGTATATCGCCGCGCCCGCGAGGTCAAACGGAGGCTCCTTCCCCGCGTCGAGCAGCTCGAATATGCGCCGATGCGCCGCGTCACGCGCGGTGTAGATCTTTCCGCTGAGTATCACACGATCGCCGGCACGCAGCTCGCGCGCGGCGGTGCGCAGTTCGGACGCGTCAATTCTTCGCGTCGCCATTGACGTTCTCTTTTGCGCTGACCCTGTTCAGCCGCTCACCGGTCTCGTCAAAGCCGGCAAGCACACGCTCAAGCGCCGCGCGCATTGCGTCTATCTCGCGCAGAGCGCCGTTCAGGCTCTGACCCGCCGTGCCGCGCGCCTCGTCAAACCGCCAGCGCAGGTCACCGACGATCCGCTCCGCCTCACCGCGAGCGGCATTCGCCGCGTCGCGCGCGTCCTGCTCGATGCGGCGTGCGCGGTCGTGAGCTTCAAGTTCGATGTCGGTCACGCGCGCCTTCACGCGTTCAAGCTCCGCCAGCTTGTCCGAAAGCTTCATGTCCGCCTGCTCGTACTCGGTCAGGCGAGCGCCGCGCTGTTCGGCGAGCGTCTCGGTGGTGCTCAGCGTGCTCTCCAGCGCCGCCGCCTTCGCGCTCATGTCGGACAGCGCCTGCTTGGTCGCCTCAAGCTCACCGCGGAGGACGCTCGCGTCGCCTCCGAGGCGCCTTGCCGCGTCGCGCTCCGCCGATACCTTCTCAAGCTCGCTGCGAAGCTCGGCTATCTCGCGGTTGCGCGCGGAGGTCAGCTCCTCAATATATGTAACCACGTCGCGGCGGTTGAATCCCCCGAGAAGCGTGCGTCGTATCTTCATATCCATGCTTTATCCGTCCCTTCTATGTATTGGGCCTTATCAAAGACCCTCTATGAATTCTTCCAGATCCTCTTCCGAGCTGAGCCCTATCATCTTGTCCAGCTGCTGTCCGTCCTTGAACAGCATGAAGGTCGGGATGCTCATAACGCGGTTCATCACCGCGAGCTCGCCCTCCTCGTCGATGTTCAGCTTCGCAAACTTCACGCGGTCGCCGTGCTTTTCCGCTATCGACTCGAATATGGGCGCCGCCGCCTTGCAAGGGCCGCACCACTCCGCCCAGAAGTCGATGAGCACCGGCTTGTCGCTGTCCAGAACCTCGCTCTGCCAGTTGTCCTTGGTTATATGAAGCATAAAATTATCCTTTCTTCGCCAAAAGTTCTTGACCTGCTCTTTGGGTATTATATCACGCTTGAAACAAAAAAACAATCTCAGACATACGTTTTGTCGAAATTTGAAAAATTCTCCTTGACATTTTCACCGAAATATATATAATGATTTTAGGTGCATTTATGTTTAGTTACCAAGAACTCTACAATTTTCCTGACGAGCGGCTCTGTGAGCTTGCAGTCGGGGGCGACCGCGAGGCGGAAAACGTGCTTGCGACCCGCTATCTCTTCATGGTCCGTGCCGCCGCGCGTCCGTATTTTCTTACGGGCGGCGACTCGGAGGATCTCATCCAGGAGGGGATGCTCGGGCTGCTGTCCGCTATCCGAGAGTACGACCCGTCGCGCGGAAAGTTCTCGACCTTCGCTTCGAGCTGCGTCAAAAACAGAATAATTTCGGATACGCGTGCCGCCGGACGCGAGAAGCATCAGCCGCTGAACGGATACCTCGAGCTTAACGAAGAGGTCATAGACAGCGACAGGCTCATCGCCTACGGAGACCCAGACCCCGCCGATTTGCTCTCCGAACGTGAGAGCTACGACGAGCGTCTCGGGATGTACCGCGCAAAGCTGAGCGCGTTTGAAAGCGAGGTTCTTGGGCTGTACCTGGAAGGCTTCACCACCGCGGAAATGGCTTCCAAACTGGGGAAAAACAGGAAGTCGGTGGAAAATGCCGTCGCGCGAATACGGAGGAAGCTCGCCGACGACAAAAACGGCAACAACGGCTGAAAAGCCGTTATTGTAAAAAAGTCCGCAAGGACAAAAAGTCAAAAGAGGGGTTTGGAATGTACGAGGATAAGACTTTAGTTTGCAAAGAGTGTGGTCAGGAGTTCGTGTTTACCGCAGGAGAGCAGGAATTCTATGCCGAGCGCGGCTTCCAGAACGAGCCGCAGCGCTGCAAGAGCTGTCGCGACGCTCGCAAGGCTGCCGCACGCGGCCCGCGCGAGTATTTCACCGCCACCTGCGCGGAGTGCGGCAAGGAGGCACGCGTGCCCTTCGAGCCCAAGACCGACCGCCCTGTGTACTGCAGCGAGTGCTTCGCGAAGATGCGCGAGGCTCAGCAGTAATCGCAAGCAAGCGAGAGGAGGAGGCGACGCGCTTCCTCCTTTCTTTATAACCGGAGGTAGGATATGCCTGTTTTCATCGAGAACTTCGATCTTTCGATACTTCGCGCGATAGACGCGCTGAACATTCCCTTTCTGAACGTGATAGCGCAGGGGTTTTCGCTGCTCTGCGAGCACGGTCTGCTGCCGATACTGCTCGCGCTCGCGCTGCTGATACCCAAGCGGACGCGACGGTTCGGCGCTGCGATGGCGGTCGCGCTGCTGCTGAGCGTGATATTCACCAACATCATCATAAAGCCGCTGGTCGCGCGTCCCCGACCGTATGTCAAATACGACATCCACGTCTCGGCGCTGCTCCCGCACGACCTGTCCTTCCCGTCGGGGCACACTTCGGTGGCGTTTGCGGCGTCGGTGGCGTTCGCGGCGACCATATGGCGAAAGCACCGGGGGTACGCGCTGCTCGCGGTGGCGGTGGCTCTGCTTGTCGGACTGTCTCGGATATGGCTGAAGGTCCACTACCCGAGCGACGTCATCGCCGGCGCGCTGCTCGGCACGATATACGGACTTGTCGCGGCGGTGATAATGCGGCTTGCCGCAAAGAAGTTTCCGAAGCTGAACATCGGCTGAAAGGGGCGATACCATGGAATTTGAGTTTGAAAACGCTTACGAGGTGACCGAGGAGATCTATATGCACTGGGCGACCCATCCGGTCGGCAAGATCGCCAAGAAGAACGCCCGCATAATGCTGATAATGACCCTCATCGAGGTGGCCGTCGCGGCGGGGCTGGTGGTCCTCGGCATACTCAAGACCCAGCCGATCTATGTCATCGGCGGAGTGCTGTTCGCGTGCTACTTTCTTCTGAGCACGTTCGTGCTCCAGCGCCGCAAGCAGCGCGATCACTTCCGCAAAATGCGCGCGGCGCAGCACACCGAGCATTGGCAGAGGGTGATGCGCTTCGGCGACGAAATATCCGTCAACGACGCGGGCGACGAGGTGTCCTTCGGGTGGACGCGACTGACCGAGGTAACGCAGGACGACGACTGGTTCTACCTCTGGCTTGACCCAAGCTCGGCGTATCGCGTCAAGAAGGACGCGTTCACCGTCGGAAGCGCCGCCGATTTTGACAAGTTCGCCAAGCAGAAGATTTCGCGCAAGTGACCGCGATTTCGGTCGCGAAACAGCAAAAAACACCTCCGAGGAGCGTCCTCGGAGGTGTTTTCATACTGTCGGTTATATCTTCCTGCGCTCTGCTATCGGCTTTACGCGGCGGTATGCCCGTCCGTACACACACGCCCATATCAGCGCGCCAAGTCCCACGCCCATAAACACGTCGACTATCGAGTGCTGCTTGACGAACACGGTGGATATCGAACAAGCGACGCAGAGTATCGCGCTCATTATCACCAACACGCGGTGTTTGCGGAACTTTTCGCAGTGTATCAGTGTCGCGTGTATCGCTATCGAGTCGAGGACGTGCAGACTCGGCGCGACATTGTTCGGGCTGTCCGCCGCGTAGGTGAACGCCACCCAACGCTCGAAGAACCCGTCGCCTATGATGTGCGGACGAAGCCGCTGTCCGTTCGGAGCGATGGTGTATATCGCGCAGGCGCAGAACAGCGCTATCGCGTAAAAGGTCATGCCGCGAACATAGTCCTCCGGCGCTTTGTAGAACAGCCATATCATCGGCAGCGACACATACGCGTGCCACATATAATACGGTATGATGAACTGCGGAACGAACGGTATCCTGCTGTCCAGCGGCAGATACATTATGTATTCGGGACGCAGTATCGTCTTTTCGCACACCAAAAACCAGATGTTGAACAGCCCGAACAGCGCCGACGCTATCAGCGCGCGCCGTTTCGTCTCTTTACTTGCCCTGAACATTTCCTTTCCCCTCCAAAGCTTTTACGCCAGCATATCTATGTTGAGCCAGCTGAAGATCCCTGCGCCCGCCAGCGAGTAGATGATAAGTCCCACCGGGCGTCCGATAAGGCAGATGATGAAATACTTCTTAAACGATATCTTGGTAAGCGACGCGGCGACGCAGATGAGGTCGTCCGGGAAGAACGGCAGTATGGCGGTGACAAGGAATATCACATCGAATTTCTTGCCGCTTGCCCACCTCCAGTATTTCTCCAGATTCTCACGTCCCGCGAGGCGCTCGGCAATGCGTATGCCGTCCCTGTGTACAAGCACATAGACGAGCACGCACCCGATTCTCAGGCCGGCGTAGCTAATCACAAAGCCCCACAGCGGTCCATAGATGAGCACGCTCGCCGCGCAGGTCACGCCGCCGGGCACGAACCGCAGTATCACCTGCGCCACCTGCGCGAGGCAGACCGCTATCGGCCCGAACCAGCCGAGCTTGTTCACCCATCCGCGTATTATGTCCACCGACTCGAATATGCCGAGCTTGAGAAACATTATCCCCACGCCGACGCAGATGACTATCGTCAGTCCCAGACCGAACCACGCCGCTAACTTGCCCTCGGTGCTGAAGCCCTGCTTATTTCCCTCTTCCGCGCTCGTCTCGGCAAGCTCCTCCACCGCTTCGGCAGTCTCCTCGCGGTCGAGTTCTTCCAGCTCCTTCGCCTCGCCGTTGTTGTTCTCTTCCATTGCCCTCTCCTTACGAAATAGTCCATTATCGTTATACCCATCCTATTTTAGCCTAAATCGAGGAAAAAGCAATAAACAAAGCATAAATTTCTTTCGTCAATCAGCACAAAATTAGCTCACGAAGGCGTACAGGAGCATCATCACCCCGATGAACGCCGCCAGTCCACCGCCTATTCGGTTTAGCAGAGCAACAGCAATTCAATCGTCAACATATCCCCTTGCTAAACCGCACGGTTTGTGATACAATAAGCGGTGCGAGTTAAACGTC
>CAZBNJ010000014.1:0-17332 GCA_964493515.1 uncultured Oscillospiraceae bacterium
AGCATGCGGCTGTTAACCGCAGGGTCGTTGGTTCGAGTCCAACTTGGGGAGCCACAAGCGATACCGCTACGATTTCGTAGCGGTATCGTCAAATTTGGACCATTAGCTCAGTTGGTTAGAGCAACCGGCTCATAACCGGTCGGTCCGGGGTTCGAGTCCCTGATGGTCCACCACCAAACAGGCTTTGCCGCAAAGGCAGAGCCTGTTTTTTATCTTGCAAATTCCGACAGCATGTGGTATACTGAAAACTCACGCTAAGGAGGAGATACCAAGTTGTTTGAATCAATTGAAACCGAACGCCTCACGCTTCGCGCGTGGCACACCGACGATGCGGAGATGCTCTGTGTTATCTGCCTCGACCCTGAGCTGCGCCGCTCCGGAGTCAGCGCATATGCCGATGTCGGCGAAGCGGGAAGCGCGATCGAGGCCTGGCAGAACGATCCGGAAACGCGCGCCGTTGTTCGTAAGAAGGATAACCGACTAATAGGCTTTATACAGCTCGGCGACATGAATCGTTACGCCGGTTACAAGGAGCTGGAGTATGCCATAGCCGCAGACTGCCGCGGTAAGGGCTATGCGACCGAAGCCGTTACGGCGATGCTCGGGTATGCGTTCTCGAAACGAGAAATTAAAGTCGTGGCGGCATGGGTGCGGTCGTTCAACCGTAAGAGCGTGCGGGTGTTGGAGAAGTGTGGCTTCGTCCACGAAGGCACTCTCCGAAAGCACGCGCGCGACGGCAGCGACACACTCTGCTATTCGATGCTGAAAGACGAGTGGAAATAACTTTTACCCTAAAGGAGGAGGATTTTGTGCAAAACACAGTCATACCCAATCGAGTATACCGCCACTTCAAGGGCGACTACTATGTTGTTGAGGGAATCGCAAAGCACTCGGAGACCGAGGAGGACATGGTCATATATCGCCAGCTCTACGGCGAAGGAGCGCTGTGGGTGCGTCCTATGAGCATGTTCATCGGCGAGGTGGACAGGGAGAAGTATCCCGATGTGCGGCAGAAATATCGCTTTGAATTGCAGGACATATCAAGCGTGAAATAGTCGACTTTCGGCACATAAAACGACGAGCTTTGATGCGGCTCGTCGTTTTTTTGCGTTGATACTTGCACGTGTTTGTGGTACAATTAAAAAGTATATTTATATTCTTTGGCAGTATAGGCGAAAGCGAGGCGAACGAATGCAAAACGGGGATATGAAACTTGCCGTGCTCATCGACGCGGACAACGTGCCCGGCCGCAGCATCAAGGCGATAATGGAGGAGATAGCCATCTACGGCACTCCGACGATAAAGCGTATCTACGGCGACTTTACCAAGCCGGAGCTCAGCGGATGGCGCAGCGAGATGCTGGAGGTGGGCATCCTTCCGGTGCAGCATTTCGGATATACGGTCGGCAAGAACTCGACCGACACGGCAATGATAATCGACGCGATGGACATTCTCTACGGCGAAAACGTGGACGGATTCTGCATCGTGTCCAGCGACTCGGACTTCACGCGTCTTGCGCTTCGACTGCGCGAGAGCGGCGTCAAGGTGTTTGGATTCGGCGAGAAAAAGACGCCGCAGCCCTTCCGCGTGGCCTGCGACAAGTTCATCTATATCGAGGTGCTGACCGGCGCGGAAACAACGACCGCGCACACGGCGCCGCGTAAGCGCAATAACGGCGGCAAGGTGCCCAAGGATGCGGTGGAGACGATACTCTCGACGATACACGACATCGGCGACGAGAACGGATGGGTGTTCCTCGGCGAACTTGGCAATCTGCTGCTCAAGAAACAGCCGGATTTCGACCCGCGAAACTTCGGCTTCCGCACGCTCACACCGCTTGTAAAGTCGATATCCGCGCTCGAGGTGGACGAGCGGGACACCAACAATCCGTCGATAAAGCACATCTACGTTCGCGAGCGGATGAGCTGAGATGAGCAGGATGGGTAAGGTCATCGCGGTGATCGTGGTGCTTGCGGTGCTGCTGTGCGTCGAGCTGTGGCGCTCAAACCGCACGATCGACAAGGAGATAATAGACGTCACGCGGTCGGATATTCCTGAGGGCTTTGACGGCTTTCGCATCGCCCATATCAGCGACCTGCACAGCGCGCAGTTCGGCAGCGACAACGAAAAGCTCGTGTCGCTCATAGCCGAGGAGCGGCCGGACATCATCGTCATCACCGGCGACGTTGTGGATAAGCCGTGGGATGACCTGGACGCGCTGGAGCGCACGGCGAAAGCGTTCTGCTCCATCGCTCCGACCTACTACGTCCCCGGAAACCACGAGTACAAGCGCGAGCACGGCGAGAGCGCGACGATAGCCGACGTGACGCGGCATCTGCAAAACGCGGGCGTGACGGTGCTGCAAAACCAGGCGGTCGAGCTTGAGCGAAACGGCGACAGGATAACGCTGCTTGGCATCGATGACCCGAACGGCCGCGCCGACCAGATAGCGATGCCGGAGGCGGTCAAACTGGCGCATGAGCACTACGAAAACGACTTCATCCTGATGCTCAACCACCGATACTCGCGCGCGGAGGAGGCGTCGAAGTGCGGGGCGCAGATAATGCTTGCGGGTCACGCGCACGGAGGGCTTGTCCGCCTTCCGTTTACCGACGGAGTGATCGGGCCGTCGTTCGTATGGTTCCCAAAGCACACGAACGGGCTGTATGACATAGACGGAATGTCGCTTGTCACAAGCAGGGGGCTTGGCAACGCGGGGTGGACGCTCAGACTGTTCAACCGTCCGCACCTGCCGATAATCGAGCTTCACACGAAATAGAAAACATTTCGGGGTAAAAACATGGTAGTTAAGGGTTGGCTGCTGAGAAAAAACAACAAGGAAGCGGAGGACAAGCTCTGCGAACAGGGCGTGCCGAGACTTGCGGCGCGAGTACTGTCCGCGCGCAAATTTCGCTCGCCGGAGGGCGTTAAGCAGTTCATGCTCCGCAGCCTTGACGAGGTGCCCGACCCGTTCACCCTGCGCGACATGGACAAGGCGGTCGCGAGAATAGAACTTGCGCGCGACAGGGGGGAGAAGGTCGCGGTCTACGGCGACTACGACGTGGACGGAATAACCGCCGCCTGCCTGATGAAAGAACGCCTGGAGCGCGCGGGGCTGGAAATCACCATCTGCATCCCGCCGCGCGGCGAAGACGGCTACGGCGTGGCAAAGAAGCTGATAGACGGGCTTGCCGCCGACGGAGTGAAGCTGATAATCACCGTCGACCTCGGTGTGACTGCGGTGGATGAGGTCGAGTACGCGCGGACGCTGGGCATCGACATGATAATCACCGACCATCACGAGTGCCCCGAGCAGCTGCCTGCCGCTGTCGCGGTGGTCGACCCGCTGCGACCCGGCGGAAGCTGCCCGTTCGACGCGTTCGCGGGAGTCGGGGTGGCTTTTATGCTGGCGCTCGCGCTCGAGGGCAGAGAACGAATGGAGGAGCTTGTCGACGCGGTCGGAGACCTTGTGGCGATAGGCACGATAGCCGATGTCGTTCCGATGCACGGAGCGAACCGTGTGATTGTCAGCCGAGGGCTGGACAGGATAAACACCGAGCCGCGTCCGGGGATAAAAGCGCTGATACAGGTGTCGCTCGTTGAGCAGCGAAAGGTGGACGCAAACGCGATAGGCTACTCGCTCGCGCCCAGGATAAACGCGGCGGGACGAATGGGAAGCGCAATCGACGCGGCGGAGCTGCTGCTGACGTGCGACAATGCCGCCGCGGCGGTGCTTGCCGAGCGGTTGGGAGAGCTGAACCGTGAGCGGCAGCGGATAGAAAACGATATGTTCGAGAAGATCGCCGCGCGCGCGGAGAGTGAGCTGGACGACGAGACTCAGCCGCTTGGATTCAATCGCGCGCTGGTGATGTCCGGGTACGACTGGTATCAGGGCGTGGTCGGCATCGTCGCGAGCCGGATGAGCGAGGCGTTCAGCCGGCCGGTGTTTCTGATATGCGTGGAAAACGGAGTCGGACGCGGCTCGGGACGCAGCTTCTACGGGGTGAATATCCTGGAGATAATGCGGCGGGCGCAGCATATATTTGAAAGCTGGGGCGGTCACGAGTACGCGGTGGGCTTTACGATACGCGAGGAGAACATACCGATCTTCGCGGAGATAGTGGGCGAATATTCGCCCGCGCTCAGTCCCGCGCATATCGAGGTGGACGCGGAGCTGAGTCCATGCGAGCTTGAACCCGAGCTGGTCGCGGGACTGACGGCGCTCGAGCCGTTCGGAGCGGGCAACCCTCCGCCGCGATTCCTTCTCAAGAACGCGGAGCTGTCGGAGGTCGTGCCGCTGGGGACCGGCCGCGGCGTGCGGATGCGGATAAACGTCGGTGGGCGCAGCTTTCCCGCGATATATTTCGGCAGAGACGCGATGCAGAACGACTTCGGAGAGGGCGACCGCGGCGACGTGGTGGTCATACTCGAGGCGATGCTCGCCGAGGAGCGCGGCGAGGTGCGGATGATACTCGAGTCGATGCGTATGCCGCCGGACGAATTCGGACAGTTCATCCGCGAGGTGGAGGTGTTCCAGCGATTCTGCGCGGGCGACAGGATAAGCCCGTCGGAGGCGAATCTGCTGATGCCGAGCGCGCGGGAGGCGGTGGCGGTGCTTCGCTATCTTCGCCGAAACTCGGACGAGAACGGCGAGACCCACGCGCGCGTGTCCTCCTTCTGCCTGCGGATATGCAGGGCGGAGAAGCTGGAAGTTTGCTACGGAAAGATACTGACGGTGCTTCGCGCTCTTGCGGAGAAGGAGCGATTGGAGTATAATTTTGACTTGGAAACGATATCTATACGACTCGGCCCGAAAGCGCCGGTCGATCTCAACACCGCGCCGTCGATAGTTCGGCTGCGCGAGCTTATCTGGCAGACGAGAGGAGGTTTTGAGGATGGCGATGACCACTGAGGACGTAAACGCTCGGTTTGAAAGCTTTATCGAGCGATTTTCGCAGGTACACCCGCAGGACGCGGAGCGCGTGCGCAAGGCGTATGAGTACGCGCGGGATGCGCACGACGGACTGGTGCGCCTTTCGGGCGAGCCGTATATCATGCACCCGCAGGCGGTGGCGGAGATAGTCTTTGAGATGGGGCTGGACGCGGAAAGCATCATGGCGGCGCTGCTTCACGATGTTATCGAGGACACGCCGCACAGCTACTCCGAGATAGAGCACGAGTTCGGCTCGGATGTCGCGCAGTTGGTGGAGGGCGTGACCAAGCTGACCCGTACCAAGTATACCTACAAAGAGGACGAGCAGATGGAGAATCTGCGCAAGATGTTCCTCGCGATGGCAAAGGACATACGCGTCATACTCGTCAAAATAGCCGACCGCCTGCACAATATGCGCACAGCCGGAGCGTGGAGCGAACCGAAACGCCGCGAGAAGGCACTCGAGACGATGGAGTTATACGCGCCGCTCGCGCACCGTCTGGGCATATCCAGGATAAAGTGGGAGCTTGAGGACATCGCGCTCCAGTGCCTCGACCCGATAGGCTACAAGGAGATAACCGACGAGCTTGAGAAGCGGGAGAAGAACTATTCGCACTTCCTCGAAAACATCACGACGCAGATACGCGAGGAGCTGGAGGCAAACGGCATAAAGGCGGAGCTTCAGGCGCGCGTCAAGCATGTCTACTCCATCTACCGCAAGATGTACAACCAGCACAAGAGCTGGGATGAGATATACGACCTGTACGCCGTGCGCATAATCGTCGACGATATAGCCGACTGCTATAACGCTCTGGGACAGGTACACTACATCTATAAGCCCATGCCCGGACGCTTCAAGGACTACATCTCCACGCCAAAGCCGAATATGTACCGCTCGCTGCACACCACCGTTATTGGACGCGAGGGAGTGCCCTTCGAGGTGCAGATACGCACATGGGATATGCACCACACTGCGGAATACGGCATCGCGGCGCACTGGAAGTACAAGGACGGCGTAAGCGAGAACAAGGAGTCGTTCAATGAAAAGCTCGAATGGGTGCGCAGCCTGCTCGAGACGCAGGAGGACACCGACTCGGACGAGTTTTTGAGCACGCTCAAGATAGATATGTTCGCCGACGAGGTGTTCGTGTTCACGCCGCAGGGCGACGTGATAAGCCTTCCCGCCGGCGCCACGCCGATAGACTTTGCCTACGCGATACACTCGGCGGTCGGCAACCGCATGACCGGCGCCAAGGTGGGCGGCAGGATCGTCGGCTATGACTACGAGCTGAAGAGCGGCGACATCGTGGAGGTCATAACCTCCAAGAACACGCACGGTCCGAGCCGCGGATGGCTGGACATCGCAAAGACCAGCGAGGCTCGCAACAAGATACGCCAGTGGTTCAAAAAGATGGCGCGCGAGGAGAACATAGCCGAGGGACGCGCCCGCTTTGAGGAACAGCTCAAGAAGCTGGGCGTGGACACGGCGCTGCTGACCGACGATGTCACGCCGCAGGTGCTCAAGCGGGTCAGCTTCGGCACGCTCGACGAGCTGTACGCGGCGATAGGCTACGGCGGAATAACCGCCATGCGTGCCGCGAACCGAGTCCGCGATGAGCTGAACCGTCTGGGAAAGCTCGGCGAAAAGCCGCAGCAGTCGACCGCGATACCGGTGGTGGACACGGTGGAGACCCCGGCGCTGCCGAACAAAAAGCCGACAAAGCGCACCGAATCGGGCGTTGTGGTCGAGGGAGTGGAGAACTGCCTTGTCAAGTTCTCGCGCTGCTGCACGCCGGTGCCCGGCGACGAGATAATCGGCTTTGTCACGCGCGGCTACGGCGTATCGGTGCACCGCAAGGACTGCCAGAACGTCCAGGCGCTCGCAAGCTCGAACGAGCAGGGCAGGTGGATAAACGTCAGCTGGGCGGACGAGCCGAAGGACAGGTATGTCACCGGGCTGGAGATATCGGCGCGCGACCGCCAGAACCTGGTCGTCGATGTTATGACCGCGCTCACGTCGCTCAAGGTCATGGTCATTTCGGTCAGCGCGAAGATACTCAACGACGGCTACGACGCGGTGAGTCTGGTCGTCGAGATATCCGACCTGCAGGAGCTAAAGACGATAGTCGCGAATCTCTCAAAGATACATGGTGTTGTAAACGTGACCCGAAAGGGCTACGAGGGTTAAAAATCACAATAGTCAAGGAGGAAAAAGCATGGGATACATGGAGGAGTACAAGCGTTGGCTTGCCGCGCCCGAGCTTACCGACGCCGAGCGCGATGAGCTGAAGGGCATCGCCGATGACCAAAAGGAGATCGAGAGCCGATTTTACGCGCCGCTGGCGTTTGGCACGGCGGGACTTCGCGGCACGATGAAGGTCGGCCTGCACCACATGAACGTCTACGTCGTGCGCCAGGTGACGCAGGCGATGGCGGAGCTTGCGATAAGCGCGGGCGGGGCGGAGCGTGGTGTCGCGGTAGCTCACGACAGCCGCATAAACTCGCGGAAGTTCGCGGTGGAGGCGGCGAAGGTGCTCGCGGCAAACGGCGTCAAGGCGCTGCTGTTCGACGACCTCAGACCCACCCCCGAGCTGAGCTTTGCGATACGCAAGTACGGCTGCATCGCGGGTATAAACATCACCGCGTCGCACAATCCGCGCGAGTACAACGGATACAAGGCCTACTGGGAGGACGGCGCGCAGCTTCCGCCCGAGCACGCGGACACGGTCGAGCGCGCGGTCGCGAACATCGACATCTTCACCGGCGCCAAGACATGCGACTTCGACGAGGCAAAGGAGAAGGGGCTTATCAAGATGCTCGGCACCGAGACCGACGACGCGTTCCTCTCCTGCGCGTACGGCGAGGCGATAGACCTCGGACCGGTGCAGCGCATGGGCGACAAGCTGTCCTTTGTGTACACGCCGTTCCACGGAGCGGGCTACAAGCTCGTGCCCGAGGTGCTGAAGCGCGCCGGATTTACAAACGTAGTGTGCGTCGCAAGCCAGATGATACCCGACGGCAACTTCCCGACGGTCGAAAGCCCGAACCCCGAAAATCCGGAGGGCTTTGCCTGCGCGCTCGAGACCGCGAAGGAGCACGGCGTGTCGCTGATAATCGGCACCGACCCGGACGCCGACCGCGTGGCGGCGATGGCCCGCGACAAGTCGGGTGAGTATCACGTTCTCAGCGGCAACCAGACCGGCGCGCTGCTGCTCGACTACATCATAAACGCGCGCGTCCGCACCGGCAAGATGCCGGAAAAACCGTTTGCGGTCAAGAGCATAGTCTCAAGCGATATGGCGGCCGCGATATGTGAGAAGAACGGCGTTTCGATGTACGAGACGTTCACCGGATTCAAGTTCATCGCCGAGCGGATAAACGAGCGCGAAGCCGCGGGCGAGCACTGCATATTCTCGTTTGAGGAGTCGATAGGCTACCTCATCGGCGGCTACTGCCGCGACAAGGACGCGGTCACCGCGACCCTGCTCATCGCCGAGATGGCGGCGTACTACGCCGAGAAGGACATGACGCTCATCGACGCCATAGCGGCGCTGTACGAGAAATACGGCGCGTTCTGTGAAAAGACGATAAACAAGGTCATGCCCGGACTCGACGGCGCGGAAAAGATGAAGCGGCTGATGGCGGATCTCCGCGCGGGCAGCCGTCCGCTTCCGATACCAACCGCCTACATCGTGGACTATCAGCCGGGCGAGAAGCGCAGCGCCGACGGCAGCGTTGAAAAGACCGAGCTGAGCGGCAGCGACGTGCTCTGCTACGGCTTTGAGAACGGAAGCAAGCTGCTGATACGTCCCAGCGGCACCGAGCCGAAGATAAAGTTCTATGTCCTGGCTCGCGGCGACAGGATGGCGGATGCGGAGGCACTTCGCGACACGCTCTCGACGTATGTCGATTCTCTCTGACAGCAAGACCGAGCGCGAGCGGAGATTTCAGCACGCCCGCGACGAGGTGTTGAACGGACTTCAACTGGACACCGGGGTGGGGGTGCTAAGCGAGCGCACGCTGCACGCGGTGCTCAAGCGGTATTACGAGCCGTTTGAGGGCAGCCGCGAGGTGAAGCTCGGTCGCTACATCGCCGACATCTTCGGTGAGGACGGCGTGTTCGAGATACAGACGGGCAGCCTCTACGCCTTGCGCCCCAAACTGTCCGAGTTTCTGGAGGTCGTACCGGTGACCGTCGTCTATCCGATGACCGCCCGCCGAAAGCTGATATGGGTGGACGCAAAGACGGGCGAGCGCGCCGAAGGCGGCGTCGCCAAGCGATTCAAGCCGGTCGACGTGTTTGGCGAACTGTGGAAGCTCGAACCGTTCCTCGACCACCCGAACTTCCGGCTGCATCTGCTTATGGTCGACGTGGACGAATACCGCAGCTTCAGCGGCTATGACAAGCGGGGCAGACGGCGCAGGGGCGAGCGGCTCGACCGCGTCCCGAACGCCATCCTCGAGGAGTACCACCTCGAGCGGCCGGAGGACTACGCCGTGCTCTGTCCCGATGACCTGCCGGACGAATTCGGCTCGGCGGAGTTTGCGGCGGCGGCGAAGATAAACCGCACGGCGGCTCAGACCGCGCTGCGTGTGCTGTACAAGCTCGGCGTGATGAGCCGCGAGAAGTCGGGAAACGCGTACATATACAAATTCAAGTGGTAATAAAACTGTCGGATGAGTTACTTATCCGACAGTTTTTGTTTCATATATCCAGCTCCAGCTGCACCACGCGCTCGGTCATGCCCATCGCGGCGTAGAACTCGCGCGCGGCGGTGTTGAACGCCCACACGCTGAGCGTCAGCTTGCCGCAGCCCTGTTCCCTCGCACGCCGCCGTGCCGCGTCGAACAGCGCGCGCCCGACACCTCCGCGCCGCGCGTCGTCCGATACCGCGAAGTTGTCGATGTGATACCGTGAGATCTGCCGCACAAGCGGGCTTGGGTGCCCGCGCTGAATAAATCCGTTGCAGAACCCGACCACCCGTCCGTCCAGCTCGGCGACCATCGCGAACATATCCTCGCCGAACCAGCGGTCGAACTCGCCGCGCTCGAGCGGAGCGTCGCTTGGATAGTAGTAGTCGGGCCGTGCATCCGAATGGACGCGGTGAAGCTGTACAAAGATGTCCTGTATCGAGTCGAATTCGTCTCTTCGCATATCGCGGATGATAAGACCCATGACCGTCGCTCCTCTCGAAAAATTTTGTCCATTATAGCACCGCAAAACCGCGCTGTCAAGCATTTGTCCCGACCTCCCACGCATAAGGTTTTCACAGAGAACGAGCATTAGGGGGCGCGCGTATGGACATATGGATAGTGATAATTTTTCTCGGATTTCTGCTGTTTTACGGAATATATCAGGGCTTTCGGGTCAAAAACTCGTCCGACTTCGCGACCGGCGGCGGAGGTCGCGGACTGTTCGTCGTGTTCGCGTCGCTGTCCGCCGCGTTCATCGGCGGAGGCTTTTCCACCGGCAACGCCGCGCGGTGCTATGAGGGCGGGGTCGCGAACATCGTCGGACTGTTCGGATTCAGCGCCGCGCAGATGCTGGTCGGGGCATTTGTCATTCGTCGCGCGCGGCTTCCCGAAGGTGCGCAGTCACCCGGCGAGATAGCCGGCGCGTACTACGGCAGGGGGGCGCGGATGACCTCCGGCGTATGTGCGGCGCTGTTGGCGGTAGGGCTCATCGGCGCGCAGGTCGCGGCGATCGGCTCGATATTTTCGGCGCTGCTTGGGGTAAGCTACACAGCGGGCGTGCTCATCGGCTTTTCGATAGTCATGGTCTACGCCACCGCGGGCGGCATGAGCGCGATAATCACCGCCGAGGTGGTCGAGTTCTGCCTGCTGGCGGTGGGTATACCTGTACTGGCGTTTTTCTCGATAAAATACGCGGGCGGCGCGGGAACGCTGCTTTCGTCGCTGCCCGACGGCTCTTTGGATCCGACCTCACACGGCGTGGTCTCGCTTGCCGCGCTGTTTCTAACGATGTTTGTCGGCGAGGCGCTCAGCCCCACCTATCTCCAACGGATGCTGACTGGACGCGACCGCCGCACGATGGCACGCGCCACAACGCTTTCGGGGCTTGTGTCTGTCCCGGTGTTCTGCCTGACCGGAGTGGTCGGACTTGCCGCAGCGGTTGCGCTGCAAGGGATAGAACCGTCGCAGGCGATGCCGTCGATGGTGCTCGCGGCGCTGCCGGTCGGACTGAAGGGACTTGTCATAACGTCGATGCTCGCCATCGTGATGAGCTCGGCGGACGGACTGCTGTCCAGCGCGTCGATAGCCATCGCAAACGACGTCATAGCCCCGCTCGCGCGCCGACCGATGAAGCAGAAGTCGCTGCTCCGCGCGATGCGGCTGTCGTCGCTTGCGGTGGGCGCGCTTGGGATGGCGCTCGCCCTCGGTACGAGCGACGTGTTCTCGCTGCTGGTGCTCGCCTATGCCGCGTGGGCGCCGGTGATGCTCGTGCCGCTTGCCGCCGCGATGCTCGGAGTGAAGGCGAGCGCAAAGACATTCTTCGCCTCGGCGATAGCGGGAGGCGCGACCGCCGTGGCGTTTGGTCTGATAGTCGGAGGGGACTACGGCGGCGCGCTTGCGGGCACGGCGGTGAGTTTACTGGCGTTCTGCGTCGGGAGATGGGTAGAGGAGCGGTAGGGTGACCCACCGATCGCGCTGTCACGGTTCGGTTGGACACATTACGCCGTCCTAACGCATACCGGCAATCCGCTGTGGGGCACGCGGGGCGTACCTCCTCGCGGCGTTAGCCGGTTGCGCGTTAGTCCGCCTATGTGTCTACCTCACCGATTCTTTCAAATTTCTCTTGACATTTTCTGCCTTTCGGGATAAAATAGCTTTAGCACTCGAAGGTAAAGAGTGCTAAAGAAGGTGACTGAATGGCACTGGGCGATAGAAAGAGGCTTATCCTCAAGGCGGTCGTCGACAACTATATCAAGAATGCCGAGCCTATCGGGTCAAAGACGCTGAGTGAGCAGCTTGGGATAAAGCTCTCACCCGCGACGCTCCGAAACGAGATGAGCGAGCTTGAGAGCCTCGGGTTTCTCGAACAGCCGCACACGTCGGCGGGGCGGGTGCCCTCGAACAAGGGCTACCGAATGTACGTCGACGAGCTGATGGAGATCGACACGCCGAGCAAGTCGGAGCGCGAGCGGATGGACAAACTTCTGCTCAGCCGACTGCGCGAGTTCGACCGGCTCATCGGCGAGGCGGCGAGCCTGGTGGGACTGCTTTCCAGCTACGCGGCGTACGGCGGCACGCTCCGCATCGAGGGCGCAAAGCTCAAGCACTTCGACATGATACTGCTGGACAGCACGAGCTGTATGCTTGTTGCACTGTTCAGTGCAAACGAGGTGCGAAACGCGATGGAGCAGCGCCCGCACGGCTGCGACGACGACACGATGCACCGACTGTGCGACGTGATAAACGCGCGGTTTGCCGGAGGCGAGCTCGGCGGAGTGACGGCGGTCGCGGCGTTTGACATCGCTCGCGAGAGCGGCGCACCCGCCGAATTCTGCGCGATAGTCGTCGACTTCCTGCGCGAGTCGGCTGCGAGCCTTGTGCGGCGCGACCTGACGGTGGACGGCGCGGCAAAGATGCTGTCCCTGCCCGACTTCCGCGAACCGGAGCGCGCGCACCGACTGCTCGAAGCGCTGAGCAATCGCTCCGCGTCGGATATGCTTCCCGCGCCGGAGGAGAGCGGCAGAGTCAAGATAATCATCGGCAGCGAGAATCTTGCCGAGGAGCTGCGAGACTCGAGCGTCGTTACCGCGAGCTACGACCTGGGCGAGGGGCTTCGCGGGGTGATAGGCGTGGTCGGGCCCACACGCATGGACTACGCAAAGGTGGCGGCTCGACTGGGATATTTCATGCACGCGCTTGAGCAGCACAACGAAAAGACGAACGGAAGTGACGAATAATGGCTAAGAAAAACAAAAACGAACCTGAACAGCAGGAAGAAGTGAACACTTCGGCCGAATCGGAGGAAACGGCGGAGGAGCAGCCGAGCGCGGTCGAGCAGGAGCTTGCCGAGCTGAAGGACAGCTATCTGCGCGTGATGGCGGAGTACGACAACTTCCGCAAGCGCACCGCAAAGGAGCGTGAGCAGCTGTTTGCGGCGTCGAAGGCGTCGGTGGTGGAGGCTCTGCTGCCGGTGTACGACAACCTCGAGCGCGCGGCGGCGCAGGAGACGTCCGACGAGGCGTACAAAAAGGGCGTTGAGATGACACTCACGCAGTTCGTCTCGGCGCTGGAGGGCATCGGCGTGAAGATGATAGCGAGCGAGCGCGGGAGCGCGTTCGACCCGGAGAAGCACAACGCCGTGATGCACGTCGAGGACGAGAGCTTCGGCGCGGGCGCGATAGTCGAGACCTTCCAGAAGGGCTTCGAGACCGACGGACGGGTCATCCGTCACGCGGTCGTGAAAGTGGCAAACTAATTTGATTTCAAGGCGTTTTTACGCTTGAACAGGAGGAAAATCATGGGCAAGATAATAGGCATAGATCTCGGAACGACCAACTCGTGCGTGGCGGTCATTGAGGGCGGCGAGCCGGTGGTCATCGCTAACGCGGAGGGCGACCGCACCACCCCGTCGGTAGTCGCGTTTTCCAAGGAGGGCGAGCGCATGGTGGGTACCGTCGCGAAGCGTCAGGCCATCACCAACCCCGACCGCACCATCGCCTCGATAAAGCGCGAGATGGGCAGCGACTACCGCGTGGACATCGACGGCAAGAAGCTCACGCCGCAGGAGATATCGGCGATGATACTGACCAAGCTCAAGACCGACGCGGAGGGCTACATCGGCTCGCAGGTCACCGAGGCGGTCATCACCGTTCCGGCATACTTCACCGACGCGCAGCGCCAGGCGACCAAGGACGCGGGCAAGATAGCGGGCCTTGAGGTCAAGCGCATAATCAACGAGCCGACCGCTGCGGCGCTGGCATACGGTCTGGACAAGGAGCACGACCAGAAGATAATGGTCTACGACCTCGGCGGCGGCACGTTCGACGTGTCCATCCTCGAGATAGGCGACGGCGTGCTCGAGGTTCTTGCTACGGCGGGCAACAACCGTCTGGGCGGCGACGACTTCGACAAGCGCGTTATGGACTATCTCGCGGCGGAGTTCAAGGCCAAGGAGGGCGTTGACCTCACCGGCGACAAGATAGCGATGCAGCGTCTCAAGGAGGCTGCGGAGAAGGCTAAGATCGAGCTGTCCGGCGTGACCAGCTCGACGGTGAATCTGCCGTATATCACCGCTGACGCGACCGGTCCGAAGCATCTCGATGTGACGATAACCCGCGCGAAGTTCAACGAGCTTACCGCCGACCTGGTCGAGGCGACGCTCGCTCCGATGCGCCAGGCGATGGGGGACAGCGGACTGAAGCCGTCCGACCTGTCCAAGGTGCTGCTTGTCGGCGGTTCGACCCGTATCCCCGCCGTGCAGGAGGCGGTGCAGAAGTTCACCGGCCGCGAGCCGTTCAAGGGCATCAACCCGGACGAGTGCGTGGCGGTCGGAGCTGCCATTCAGGGCGGCGTGCTCGGCGGCGACGTCAAGGGACTGGTCCTGCTCGACGTCACCCCGCTGTCGCTCGGACTTGAGACGATGGGCGGCGTGTTCACCCGCCTCATCGACCGCAACACCACCATCCCGACCAAGAAGAGCCAGGTGTTCAGCACTGCTGCTGACGGACAGACCTCGGTCGAGATACATGTCCTTCAGGGCGAGCGCGAGATGGCGCAGTACAACAAGACGCTCGGCCGCTTCCACCTCGACGGCATAGCTCCCGCACCGCGCGGAGTGCCGCAGATCGAGGTCACCTTCGACATCGACGCGAACGGCATTGTCAACGTGTCCGCAAAGGACCTCGGCACCGGACGCGAGCAGCACATCACGATAACCAGCTCGACCAACATGTCCAAGGAGGACATCGAGCGCGCGGTGCAGGAGAGCGAGCAGTACGCCGCCGAGGACAAGAAGAACCGCGAGAACGCGGAGACCCGCAACGCCGCCGATCAGCTCATCTATCAGACCGAAAAGACGCTCGGCGAGCTGGGCGACAAGCTCGGTGACGAGGACAAGACGAAGATACAGACCGCGTGCGACGCGCTCAAAGAGTCGCTCAAGGGTGACAACTACGACGACATCAAGGCAAAGACCGAGGCGCTGACCAAGGAGTTCTACGCCGTCAGCGAGAAGCTCTATCAGCAGGCGGCGCCGCAGGGGGACCCGAACGCCGCGGGCGGTCAGGGCGCGCAGAGCGATCCGAATGTCTACGACGCCGACTACAAGGTGGTCGACGAGGACGAGCCGAAGGACGGCGAGCAGAAGTAACCGATTTCTCGGCAAAACAAAGATTTTCTGCCATGCGGACGGTTTTTCGTAACTGTCCGCATGGATCTGCGTAGGGAGAGAAGAGAGTTATGGCGGAGCAGAAGCGCGACTATTACGAGGTGCTCGGCATCCAAAAGGGCGCGACGGAGGACGATATCAAAAAGGCGTACCGCAAGATGGCGGCGAAGTACCACCCCGACGTGAATCACGAGCCGGACGCCGAGGAGAAGTTCAAGGAGATAAACGAGGCGTACGAGGTGCTCAGCGACAGCCAGAAGCGCGCCGCCTACGATACTTACGGACACGCGGGCGTCGACCCGAACTTCGGCGCGGGCGCGGGTGGTTACGGCGGCGGCTTCGGCGGGTTTGACGACCTCGGCTCGATATTCGAGAGCTTCTTCGGCGGCATGGGAGGCACGTCGCGCAGGACCGGGCCGATGCGCGGCGAGAACGTGCGCGTTCAGGCGACGATAAGCTTTGAGGAGGCTGCGTTCGGCTGCGAAAAGACGGTGGAGATAGGACGCGTCGAGCACTGCGAGGAGTGCGGCGGAACAGGCGCCGCGCCCGGCTCGCACGCCGAGACCTGCCCGCGCTGCGGCGGAAGGGGACAGATACGCAGCCAGCGCCGCACACCGCTCGGCGTGATGACCACCACCGAGGTCTGCCCCGAGTGCGGCGGTCGCGGCAAGAAGATAACCTCGCCCTGCAAATCCTGCGGAGGCAGCGGCGTCAAGCGCGCGCGGCGCAGCATCAAGGTCAGGATACCCGCCGGAATCGATGATGGGCAGACGCTCCAGGTGCACGGCGAAGGCCACGCGGGCGAAAACGGAGGCCCTCGCGGCGACCTGCTCGTCACGATAGCCGTCCGGCCGCACGCGGTGTTCGAGCGCGACGGCACCGAGGTACACATCGAAATGCCGATAAGCTTCGCGCAGGCGGCGCTCGGCGACGAGATAGAGGTCCCGACGCTCGACGGCAAGGTTAAGCTGACCATCCCCGACGGCACGCAGACCGGCGCGACCTTCCGCATGCGCGGCAAGGGCATCCCGAGGGTGAACTCAAGCGTGCGCGGCGATCAGTATGTCCACGTCACGGTGGAGACGCCGAAGAACCTGACCGACAAGCAGAAGGAGCTGCTGCGCGAGTTTGACGGCACGCTCGGCGACAAGCAGCAGGGCAGGCGCAAGGGATTTTTCGACAAATTCAAGGATAAGAAGTGAGCAAATCGAGGGCGCAAGCCCTCGGTTTTGTTTTTACGAAATTTCAAAATTTTTGAATTTTCCTCTTGACATGTAGCCCGAACCGTGCTATCATAACTGTGGAATCCGGAATTCCAAAATTTCAAAATCACAAAAAATAACGAGGAGGAACACTATGACAGACAGAGATTTCGGCAGGGAGCTGGACGAGCTCAAGGAGCAGGTCGCGAGGCTGAACGAGCTGCTCGGCGACAGGAAGGAGCGGGTGCGTTCGCGCAGCGGCGAGCCGTCGGACGAGTGGGTCGGCGATGTGCGCAAGATGCGGAACATGAGCGATGATCCGAATGTCATGGCACTGCTCGACCGACTGGAAAACGACTGCGGCACAAGCGGTGACAGCGGTCGCATCGCATACATGGGCGTGTTCACGTCGGCGGGGCTGCAGTCGACCTGGATACAGCCGGATGTGTCCGCAAACGAGCTGCTCGACCTCATCTCCAGCCACGAGGCAGAAAAGATGATAGCGAGCGTCGGCAGCGGCGCGGCGCTCAGCCTGCTTCTGTCGCTGCTCCGCAGGCCGAAGACGGTAGCGGAGCTGGTGGAGGACTGCGGTTTCAGCTCGAGCGGCGGCGCGTACTACCACCTGAACACGCTTATCGACGCGGGGATAATCGTACAGTCGGATATGCGAGGCGAGTATAAGATAGACCCGAGCCGCGTTCAGGGCGTGATAATGCTGCTCGCCGGCGTGAAAGATTTGATGAACAAATAGATAGAGAAAAAATAAACGAGAGCTTTTGCTCTCGTTTATTTTTTTGTAAAAACTTGACAAAGAACATGAGAGATAATATAATATAG
>CAZBNJ010000014.1:17432-38933 GCA_964493515.1 uncultured Oscillospiraceae bacterium
CGCAAACGAAAAGAGAGCCGTTTGGCTCTCTTTTTTGCGTTCAAATCCGTATCACTCGCAAATCTTCACGCCGCTCGACGTGCCGATGCGGGTCGCTCCGGCGGCGATCATCGCCTCGGCGGTCGCGCGGTCGCGTATGCCGCCGCTCGCCTTGACGCCCATGTCCGGACCGACCGTCTCGTGCATGAGCTTGATGTCCTCGACCGTCGCGCCGCCTGTCGAAAAGCCGGTGGAGGTCTTGACAAATGCCGCGCCCGCTCGCTTTGCGGCAAGGCAGCACTCGCGCTTCTCGTCGTCGGTAAGCAGGCAGGTCTCGATTATCACTTTTACCACCGCGTATTCGGCGGTCTGCTCGACGACCGCGGCGATGTCCCGCTCCACCGTGTCAAAGTCGCCCGCCTTAGCCGCGCCGATGTCGATTACCATGTCGATCTCGGTCGCGCCGTCGCGTGCGGCCATCGCCGCCTCAAACGCCTTCGCGCCGGTGGCCGTTGCGCCAAGCGGAAATCCGACGACGCACGCGACCGCCGTGGTGCTGTCCTTCAGCAGCGATGCCGCCAGCGGGACGTACTTGGAGTTGACGCATACCGCGCGGAACTCGTGCGCCAACGCCTCGAGGCAGAGCTGCTTTATCTGGTCGGGTGTCGCGTCGGCCTTGAGCAGAGTGTGATCTATATAGCGATTAAGTTTCATATTGTCCTCCAAATGGCGATTTAGATATACTTTTCGACCTCGATGCGCAGTCGCTCGCGCCGGGTGATGCCGAGCTGCGCGCCGACGGTCAGCTTGCCGTGACCGCGCAGGCTGATGCTGTCCCCCTCGCTTATGCGCTTCGATGGCTCGAGCTGAGGTCGATGGTTCTGCTGCACCATGCCGCGCGCTATCTGCGACTGCGCGTCCTCGCGGCTCAGTCCCCACGCGGCGGCGACCAGCGCGTCCAGCCGCATCGACGCGAGCGACAGCACGACCTTTTCAACGCGCCGCTCGGGCGGTTCAAATCGTTCAAGCGGCAACTCGCGGACGTCGAGCGACACCCGCCCCGCCTTGTCAAAGCTGTTCAGGAAGAAGTCGAGCTGGCTGCGCAGCACGACCATGCGGCTCTGCGTCTCGCCGGGGATTATGTCGCCGACGACGCTGCGCTCAAGCCCGAGTCCCAGCGCCGCGCCGAGCAGGTCGCGATGACCGAGCGGCGTCTTGTGCCCGATGGCAAGCCCCGCGACAGGACGGTCGCCGTATTCGCCGAATCGCGCGACGCACCGCTCCGCGCCGTCAAAACCTCCGTCGAGTGTCAGCGGACAGGGAAGCAGGTGCGCGATCGACCGCGCGAAGTCCTGTTCGGCGGGCGTGAGAAATCCGGTCGAGGTCATGACCCCGGTGCGGTCGGCGCGCTCGGACAGGTCGCACAGCCGGCGCGCGAGCAGCCTTTCGCCGTCATCACGCGCCCTCGATGCGGCGACCTCACGAAAGTTTGCCACTTATTTTACGAGCATCGTCCAGCCGAACGGATCGTCCGAGCGGCCCCACTGCAGGTCGGTCAGCGTGTCGTACAGCCACTGGCTGACCTTGCCGATCTCGCCGTTGTTTATGGTGAACTTCTCGCCCTCCCACGCAAGCTCGCCGATCGGGCTGATGACCGCGGCGGTGCCGCTGCCGAACGCCTCCTCCAGACGACCCTCGCGCGCGGCGTTTTTCAGCTCCTCAAGCGACAGTCGGCGTTCCTCGACCGGAATGCCCTGCTTTTTCAGCAACTCGATGCAGCTGCGGCGGGTTATGCCGGGCAGTATCGAGCCGACCAGCGCCGGGGTGACGACCACGCCGTCTATCTTGAAAAAGACGTTCATCGCGCCGACTTCCTCGATGTATTTGCGCTCGACGCCGTCCAGCCAGAGCACCTGCTCGTAGCCGCGCTCGCCCGCACGCTCCTGGGCGCGGATGGAGGCGGAGTAGTTGCCGCCGGTCTTTGCCTCGCCGGTGCCGCCGCGAACCGCGCGGACGTCCTCGGTCTCGACGTATATCTTGACCGGGGCAAGCCCGCCGGTGTAGTACGCTCCGCTTGGCGAGAGGATTATCGCGAAGATGTAGGTCTTGGACGCGTGCACGCCGAGATGCGGGTCGGTCGCGATGACGAACGGACGGATATACATCGACGTGCCCGGCTCGGTGGGCATCCAGTCGCGGTCGACCTTCAGCAGCTCCTTGACCGCCTCGACGCAGAAGTCGACGTCGAGCGCGGGGATGCAGAGACGCGCGTCCGAATCGTTCATGCGGCGGAAGTTGTCCTTCGGACGGAAGAGCTGTATCTCGCCGTCGGCGCGCAGGTACGCCTTCATGCCCTCGAAGGTCTCCTGGCCGTAGTGAAACACCATGCAGCTCGGATCGAGCACGAACGGCGCGTAGGGTACTATACGCGGGTCGTGCCAGCCCTTGCCCTCGGTGTAGTTCATGATAAACATATGGTCGGTAAAGCTGCGTCCGAAGCCGAGATTGGAGTAGTCGGGACGAGCCTTGGGAGCGGTCGTGCGTTCAATTTTGATTTCCAAACCAATCACTTCCGTTTCTTGCGATTTTACCTAAGTATAGCACTATTCATCAAGGGTATCAAGCGGATAAATTTATTTTGCCCGCGCAGAATAGCGTTGTTGAAGAGTCTCGCATTTTGTGTTATAATACATCCATACTGGTAAACTATGTCCGAAAGGAGGCGTCGGCATGAAAAAAAGCAGGATAGCGGCGTTCATACTCGCGGTGCTGGCGCTTGCCTGCGCGCTCGGTGCGCTCGGCGCGTCCGCCGACGGAAACGAGTATTTCACCGTTGTAAACGACACGATAAAGCCGCTTGACGCGGACAATATGCCGTTCGTGCGCGACGGCGAATGTTATATGCCGTACACCGTCTTTGCGGACAGCTCGCTGGGCGTGTATTACAGCTACAACGAGGAGCGGTACACCCTCACGCTGTACAACAAGGAGTACACGATAACCTTTGACTCGCCGGCGCAGGTGGCGTATGACCGCGACCAGCAGTACAAGATAAAGCTCGCGGCAAACGGCGCGGGCGTGATATGCGTGCCGATGACCTTTGTGTGCGAACGCTTCGGGCTGGGCTTTCAGACGATACGGACGCATCCCATCGAGACGATGCGCGTGACCTCGCGGTCTACGACCTCCGGAGACGATTTCTGGCTTGCGAACCGCGAAAAGATGGTCACGATGTATCTGAACTATTTCTCGACATCGACCGCGCCTTCGTCTGCCCCGTCGTCGCAGCCCTCCGCGCAGCCTTCGTCCGCTCCGTCGTCGCAGCCCCGACCCTCGACGGCACCGTCGCCGGAGCCTTCGGAGGAGCCGCGGGTGGTGTATATCACCTTTGATGACGGTCCGAACAAGAACACGGCGAAGATACTGGACACGCTTGCCGAGCACGACATGAAGGCTACCTTCTTCCTGACCGGCTCGCAGATAGAGAACAACCGCGACACGGTGCGCCGCATGGAGGGCGAGGGTCACTCGATAGGACTTCACGCGTGGTCGCACCAGCCGGACGAGATGTACGCCTCCGCCGACACGCTCATCGACGAGATAGAGCGGGCAAACGACGCGCTGGACGCGGTGGTGCAGAAGCGGTCGCGTCTGTTCAGATTCCCCTATGGCTCGAGCTATTCGGCGGTGACCGACCGTATGCGCGACGCGGTCATCGGCGCGGGCTATCGCTACTGGGACTGGACGGTGGACGCGCTCGACTATGAGCAGCCGTCGTCGCAGTCGCTCGCGCAGCGGGTGATACGCGGGCTTGAGCGCTCCGATTCGACCGCGGTGATACTGATGCACGACACATCGACCACCGCCGACGCGCTTCCGCGGATACTCGACTATATCGAAAGCAACAACTTCATCGTGCGAACGATAACGATAGGCGAGATGCCGCACAACTTCTACGGAGACGTGCGAACGTCGCTGAGCGATTAGGGAAGGTGAAAAGATGGAGATGATACTCGGCAAGATGGGCGAGGTCGTGCTGAAAGGCGGCAATCGCCCGCAGTTCATCAGCCGTATGCTGCGGGTGATCCGCGCACGGCTGAAGCCGCTCGGACGGTTCAACGTCTACGAGATGCAGTCGACGGTGTACATCGAGCCGCAGGACGAGTCTGTCGACTGCGACGAGGCGTTTGAGATAGTAAAGCGGGTGTTCGGACTGGTCGCGGTGGTGCGCGCCTACGACTGCGAAAAGGAGCTGTCGGCGATACAGCGCGCAGCGTGTGAAAAGCTCGCACCGGCGCTCGAACGGGCACGCACCTTTAAGGTGGAGACCAAGCGGTCGGACAAGCGGTTTCCGCTCGGCTCGCCGGAGATAAGCCGCGAGGTTGGCGCCGCAGTGCTCGACGCGTTCCCACACCTGAGGGTGGACGTCCACGAGCCGGACACGATAGTCTATGTCGAGGTCCGCGACCGCGCGGCGTATGTACATACCGACCCGACTCCTGGAGCGGGTGGACTTCCGCAGGGTTCGGCGGGCCGCGCGGCGGTGCTGCTGAGCGGCGGCATAGACAGCCCGGTGGCCGCGTGGATGATGGCGCGGCGCGGACTTGAGCTTGAGGCGGTGCACTTCTTCAGCTATCCGTATACCTCCGAGCGCGCGAAGCAGAAGGTGCTCGACCTCGCGCAGATACTGGTAAAGCACACGGGATACATGACCGTACACGTCGTGCCGTTTACGGCGATACAGGAACGGATTCGCGACTGCTGCCCGGAGGAGTATTTCACGATACTCATGCGCCGCTCTATGATGCGCATAGCCGACCGAGTGGCGCAGATCCACGGCTGCTCGGCGCTGATAACCGGCGAGAGCCTGGGTCAGGTCGCGAGCCAGACGGTCAAGGCGCTCGGCGCGACCGGCTCGGTGGTCAGCCGTCCGGTGTTCCGACCGCTCATCGGCATGGACAAGGAGGAGATCGTGCGCGTGTCGAGACGCATCGGCGCGTTCGAGACCTCGATACTGCCATACGAGGACTGCTGTACGGTGTTCACGCCCAAGCATCCAAAGACCCGCCCGCAGCTCGAGGCGGTGGAGGCGGTGGAAGCGCCCGCGAACCTCGCCGAGCTTGAGGACGCGGCGGTCGCGGGGATAGAGTCGATACGCATCGCGAGATAGCGAATTTTCTACGGGATAGGAGCGATAGATATGTCTTTGACGGCGGAGATACTTTCGATTGGCACCGAGCTGCTGCTCGGCGATATAATCAACACCGACGCGCAGGTGATATCGCAGGGGCTCAGCGAGCTCGGCATAAATCTGTTCTACACCTCGGTGGTGGGGGACAATCCCGAGCGGATAAAAAAGTCGGTCGAGCTTGCGAAGAGCCGCGCCGACCTGCTGATAACCACCGGCGGACTGGGGCCGACATACGACGACATAACAAAGGAGACGGTCTCCGCGTGCTACGGACGGCCGCTGGTGCGCCACGAGCCGACGATAGCGCGTCTGGAGGAGTATTTCACGAAGCGCGGGATCAAGCTGACCGAGAACAACTACTCGCAGGCGATGCTTCCCGAGGGCTGCGACGTGCTCGTAAACGACTGGGGAACGGCACCCGGCGTCGCGCTGGAGGCGGAGGGCAAGATGGTGATAATGCTGCCCGGCCCGCCGAGCGAGTGCGGCCCGATGTGGAAGGAGCGCGCGATGCCGTGGCTTATGAGCAAGTCGGACGCGTGCCTCGTCAGCCGCACGATACGCGTTGTGGGACTTGGCGAGTCGCCGATGGAGGCGATGCTGCGCCCGGTAATCGAGAAGATGACCAACCCGACCGTTGCGCCCTACGCAAAGGTGGGCGAGTGCCTGCTGCGCGTGACCGCGAAGGCTCCGACCCACGAGGAGGCGTTCGCGATGACCGAGCCGGTGGTCAAGGATATGTGCGAGCGCCTGGGCGACGTGGTCTACGGTGTGGACGCGGAGAGCCTGGAGGCGCGTGTGGTCGAGCTTATGACCGAGAAGAAGCTGACGCTTGTGACCGCGGAGAGCTGCACCGGAGGGCTTGTGTCCCAGCGGATAACCTCCGTTCCGGGGTCGAGCGAGGTGTATCTCGGCGGCGGTGTGACCTACTCAAACGAGATGAAGACCAAGCTGCTCGGCGTTCCGGAAGAGCTTATCGCAGCGCACGGTGCGGTGTCGAGCGAGGTCGCGGCGGCTATGGCTCGCGGCGCGCGGGAGCGGTTCGGCGCGGATGTGGCTATAGCGCTCAGCGGCGTGGCGGGGCCTTCGGAGAGCGAGGGCAAGCCGATGGGCCTTGTGTATATCGGGCTGTCGACCGGGGACGGCGAGGTCGTTCGGTGCTGCCGGTTCGGACGCTCGGGCGGCCGCGAGCGTGTGCGCTCGAACGCGGCGACGACCGCGCTCGACATGGTGCGCCGCGCTGTCTGCGGACTTCCGACCGAGTGGTGAAAAAGGAGCATTTATAAGTGGATAGGACGAGATTCGTAAGCGAAAGCGAGCTTGAATATCAGCGCGAGTGCACCGAGCGTGTGCGCGCGATGAACGCGGGAATGACCGCGTTTGTCGATACATACGGCTGTCAGCAGAACGAGGCGGACAGCGAGCGTATGCGCGGTATGCTGCGCGAGATGGGCTACACGATAGTGGACGACGACAAGGCTGACGTTGTGGTGATAAACAGCTGCGCGGTCCGCGAGCACGCCGAACAGCGGGTGCTCGGAAACATCGGACATATGGTCCACTACAAGAAGATAAATCCCGAGCAGAAGATAATCCTTGCGGGCTGCATGGCGGGCGAGGACACCGTGCGCCGGACGATAAAAAAGAGCTATCGACAGGTGGATGCGCTGCTGGACACGACCAGCTTCTGGCGGCTTCCCGAGACGCTGCTGAAGCTGTACGAGAGCGGCGAGCGGCTTATCGAGCACGCCGAGCCGGACAGCCGCATCGCCGAGGGACTGCCGGTGGTGCGCACGACGCCGCACAAGGCGTATGTGTCGATAATGTACGGCTGCAACAACTTCTGCTCCTACTGCATCGTGCCGTATGTGCGCGGACGCGAGCGCAGCCGCGATCCGGAGGACGTCGTGCGCGAGGTGCGCGAGCTTGCGGCGGACGGCTGTCACGACATCATGCTGCTCGGTCAGAACGTGAACAGCTACTCGGGCGGCGGGGTGGACTTTCCCGAACTGCTCAGCCGGTGCGCCGAGGTGGAGGGCGATTTCACGCTCCGCTTTATGACGAGCCATCCAAAGGACTGCTCGCGCGCGCTGATAGACGCGATAGCGGCCCATCCCAAGGTCGAGCGGCACATACACCTGCCGGTGCAGTCCGGCTCGGACGAGATACTTCGGCGGATGAACCGTCGGTACACCGTAGAGCAGTACTGTGAGCTTGTCGACTACGCGCGGGAAAAGATACCCGGCGTGATATTCACAAGCGACATAATCGTCGGCTTCCCGAACGAGAGCGACGCGGACTTTGAGGGCACGGTCGAGCTTGTCAGGCGCGTTCGCTACGACTCGCTGTTCACGTTCATCTACTCCAAGCGCGCGGGCACTCCGGCGGCGGAGATGGACGACCCGATAACGCATGAACAAAAGGTGGCGCGCTTCAGGCGGCTGATGGCGATGCAGGACGAGATAACGCTTGAGGACAGACGGCCGCTGATAGGCTCGACCGTCCGCGTCCACGTCGACGGCGAGAGCAAGTCGGGCGAGCTGAACCTGACCGCGCGCACGCAGGAGGGACGGCTGGTCAACCTCAAGGGAGATCGCGGGATGATAGGTACATACAGAGATGTGAAAGTGACCGATGTTACGACTTTTTCGCTGATAGGCGAACTTAAATAAAGAGAAGAGGAAGTGGGAAGATGCCGCAGGGCACACCGATGATGCAGCAGTACCAAAAGGTCAAGCAGGAGCACGACGATTGCCTGCTTTTCTTCCGACTCGGCGATTTTTACGAGATGTTCGACGAGGACGCGAGCGTCGCGTCGAAGGAGCTCGACCTTGTGCTGACCACCCGCGACCGCTCCGCGCCAAAGGAGGAGCAGACCCCGATGTGCGGCGTTCCCGCGCACTCGGTGGAGGGCTATGTCGCGCGGCTGATAGCCAAGGGATACAAGGTCGCGATATGCGAGCAGATGGAGGACCCGAAGCTCGCCAAGGGACTGGTCGAGCGCGAGGTCGTGCGGATAATAACCCCAGGTACGGCAACGATGAGCGGTGCGCTGGACGACTCGAAGAACAACTTCCTCGGAGCGGCGGTGGTCGCGGGAAACAGCGCGGGCGTTGCGATATGCGACTTTTCGACCGGCGAGTTTTACGCCACGACGCTCACCTCAAAGACAAAGGCGGGACTGCTCGACGACATACGAAACGAGATAAGCAGATATTCGCCGAGCGAGATGCTGGTGCGGGCCGACGACCGCGTGTTTCGCGAGTGGCTGCGAAGCACGGCAGGCAGTCTGATAACCGAGAGCGACATATCGAGCGACGACGCAAAGCGTGCGTGTCGCGACAAATTCCCGACCGACAGCGCGGATATCGAGGACACCCCGGCGCAGGAGGCCGCGGGTATGCTTGTCGACTATCTATACGCGACGCAAAAGACCGATCTCGGGCACATAAAGTCGCTGAGCGCCTACCTCGCGAACAGCTATATGGAGCTTGACCCGACCGCGCGCAAGAACCTGGAGCTCACCGCGTCGATGCAGTCGGGCGAGAAGAAGGGCAGCCTCTTGTGGGTACTCGACCGCACGCGCACGCCGATGGGAGCGCGGCTGATGCGGTCGTGGATAGAGCGTCCGCTTATCGACGCGGCGCGGATAACGCGGCGGCACGAGTCGGTGGGCGAGCTGGTCGAGAACGCGCGGCTTCGCGATGAGATACGCGGCGAGCTGCGCGGCACCGGCGACATTGAGCGGCTGATAGGACGGATAAGCGCAAACACCGGCGGTGCGCGGGAGCTGCGCGCGCTTGCCGACGCGCTCGGGCATATGAAGCCGCTGAAGTCGCTGCTGGGCGGCGCGTCGTCGGCGCTCGTGCAGGTGCTCGGCGAAGAGATCGACCCGCTCGACGACCTGATAGCGCTGGTGGATGGGGCGATAGTTGACGAACCGCCGCTCGGGGTAAAGGACGGCGGGATGATACGCGCGGGCTTCAGCGACGAGGTGGACAGGCTTCGCGGCATACAGAGCGGCGGCAAGACTGCGGTCGCGTCGATAGAGGAGCGGGAAAAGACACGCACCGGCATAAAGACGCTGAAAGTGGGCTATAACCGCGTGTTCGGCTACTACATCGAGGTGCGGCGGAGCGCGGGCGACCAGCTGCCCGACGACTACATCCGCAAGCAGACGCTGGTCGACCGCGAGCGGTACATAACCGAGGAGCTGAAAAACCTTGAAAGCGAGATACTCACCGCGTCCGACCGATTGAGCGCGCTTGAGTACGAGCTGTTCTGCAAGCTGCGCGCGGAGGTGTCGGCAATGGCGGCGCGGGTGCAGAAGACCGCAAAGGCAGCGGCGAGCGCCGACGTTCTCGCGAGCTTTGCGGAGGTCGCCGCGACCGAGGGCTACTGCCGCCCGACGGTGGACACCTCCGACCGGATATCTATCCGCGACGGACGGCATCCGGTGGTGGAGAAGATGCAGGACGGTGTGATGTTCGTGCCGAACGACCTCGACCTCGACTGCTCGCAGAACACGGTGGCGATAATCACCGGCCCGAACATGGCGGGCAAGTCGACGTATATGCGTCAGGCGGCGCTGATGGTGATAATGGCGCAGGCGGGGAGCTTTGTGCCCGCGCGCTCGGCGGAGATTGGCGTGTGCGACCGCGTGTTCACCCGCATCGGCGCGTCGGACGACCTGTCCAGCGGACGCTCGACCTTCATGGTCGAGATGAGCGAGGTCGCGGAGATACTCAAGCACGCGACGCGGCGCAGCCTGCTGATACTTGACGAGATAGGGCGTGGCACATCTACATACGACGGTATGGCGATAGCGCGCGCGGTGCTCGAGTGGGTGTGCGACCGCGAAAAACTGGGCGCAAAGACGCTGTTTGCGACCCACTATCACGAGCTTACGGTGATGGAAAACGAGCTTTCGGGCGTGAAAAACTACAACATCGCGGTGAAAAAGCGCGGCGACGAGATAGTGTTCCTGCGGAAGATAGTGCGCGGCGGAGCGGACGACAGCTACGGCGTGGAGGTCGCGAAGTTAGCGGGACTTCCGGATGGGCTGATATCCCGCGCGCACGAGCTTTTGGAGGCGATCGAGCGCGAAGCACGGCTGCCGGCGAGCGCGTCGGTAGCGACCGAACAGGACGAGCAGATGGGCTTCGGCGAGCTTGGGGCAAGCGAACTTGCACGCGAGCTTGCGTCGGTCGACCCGAACGCGCTGTCGCCGTATGAGGCGTGGCAGAAGCTCGCCGATTACGCGCGCAGGGCGAAAGAGCTTGGTTAGAATAAAACGTGACAAAGAAACGGAGGGGATGAGCAGATGAGCCGTATTCGCGAACTTGACCCGCATGTCGCCGACCTCATCGCCGCGGGCGAGGTGGTCGAGCGACCCGCGTCGGTGATAAAGGAGCTTGTCGAAAATTCGGTGGACGCGGGCGCGACGAGGATACAGGTCGAGATAAAGCGCGGCGGGCTTGCGCTCATGCGTGTGAGCGACGACGGCGAGGGCATAGACGCGGAGGACCTGCCGACCGCATTTCTGCGCCACGCGACCTCGAAGATAGCGACCGAGCACGACCTTGAGAGCATATCGAGCATGGGATTTCGCGGCGAGGCGCTCGCGTCGATTGCCGCCGTGGCGAAGGTCAAGATACACACCAAGCGGCGCGGAGCGGTGGAGGGCGCGTACTACTCGATAGAGGGCGGCGCTGGCGGCGAGGTGCTTCCGGTCGGCTGTCCGGAGGGCACGTCGATAGCGGTGGAGGAGCTGTTCTACAACACCCCCGCGCGGCAGAAGTTCATCAAAAAGGACAGCGCCGAGCAGAGCCGTGTCGTGGACATGGTGACCGCGCTGGCGCTTGCGCACCCCGAAACGGCGTTCAAGCTGATATGCGATGGCGAGACGGTGCTCTCGACGCGCGGCGGCAACCTGAGCGGCGCGGTATACGACGCGCTCGGAGCCACCTTCGCGGCGGGACTGCTTCCGGTACGGAACGAGCAGAACGGCGTGAAAGTGACCGGATTTGTGTCAAAGCCCGCATATGGGCATGGAAATCGCCGCAAGCAGTCGTTTTTCGTCAACCGACGCCCGGTGTCCTCGCGGATGCTCGCGGCGGCGGTGGAGCAGGGGTACAAGAACCGCATGGTGCAGGGGAAATTCCCCGCGTGCGTGCTGCACATCGACCTGTCGGCGGCGGTGGTGGACGTGAACGTGCATCCGGCAAAGAGCGAGGTGAAGTTCGCGTTCGAGCGCGAGGTGTTCGACGCGGTGTACCTCGCGGTATGCGGCGCGCTCGAACAGGGCGACCTGCGCGCGGAGATAGGTCGTGCCGCGCCGAAGTTCGAGCCGGACCTCCCGGGCAAACAGCAGGAGATAACCACCGCTTCGGGCGGAGCGCTGCCGAGCGAGGTCGCCGACTTCTACCGCAGGATGCAGAAGGACGCGGAGAAGGAGCTGACCCCCGACAGGATACTGGATATGTACAAGAAGGGCGGCGGCGAGATAGAGTTCCACTCGCCCGAGCGCGCAAAGAAGCTGGACGACGGCCGCGAGGTGTTCGAGGTCAGCTTTTCACGCCGTGTGCCAGAGACGAGACGCGGAGTTTCGGTGGAGGTCACCGAGGACGAGGAGCCGCAAATCGCCGCGCCGACCGAGCGAGTCGAGCCGACTGACGCATCGACAGAGCCAAAGGAGACCGAGCGTCCCGCGCAGCCCGAATCCATACCCGAGCCGAAGCCCGCCATCGCGAGTTGGCGGATACTCGGCGAGATATTCACGACCTACATCGTCGTGGAGGACGGCGACGAGCTGGTGCTTATCGACAAGCACGCGGCGCACGAGCGGATAATATTCGACCGACTGGTCGCCGCGGGGGAGAAGCCGCTTACGCAGTATCTCATCACGCCGGAGATAGTGCAGCTCGGGCGCGAAGAGGCGGCGGCGATACGCGAGCACACCGACGAGCTTGAGAAGTTCGGTTTTGAGATAAGCGACTTCGGAGGCGAGAGCTTTGCCGTGCGTGCGCTTCCGAGCGAGATAGAGCGTGAGGACGCACAGAGCACGCTTGAGGAGCTTGCGGACAGCTATATCAGCCACAAGCGTCTGGATATGCTGCAGCGACGCGAGGAGATAATGAGCCTTGTCGCGTGCAAAGCGGCGATAAAGGCGGGCATGCACACCACGCCGGAGGAGCGCAGAGTGCTTGTCGAGCGGGTGATGGACTACCGCGACGTGCAGTTCTGCCCGCACGGACGCCCGGTAGCGGCGGTGCTCACTCGCGCCGAGCTTGAGCGGCGGATAAATCGGAGGGTGTGATGAACAGGATAATCTGCGTGGTCGGACCGACGGCATCCGGCAAGACGGCGCTTGCGGTCGAGCTTGCGAAGCGGCTGGACGGCGAGGTCATCGGCTGCGACTCGATGCAGATATACCGCACGCTGGACATCGGCACCGCAAAGCCGACGGCGGAGGAGATGCAGGGCGTACCGCACCACATGATAGACATTGTCGAGCCGGGCGAGGCGTATTCGGCGGCGAGATATGTCGCCGACGCGACCGAGGTCGCCGAGGATATACTTTCACGCGGGAAAATGGTCATTTTAGCTGGTGGAACAGGCTTATATATGGACTCTTTTATACAAGGTTTGGACTTTTCAACCGCGGGAAACCATGGTATAATTAGAGAAAGGCTGGAACGCCTTTACGACCGCTTCGGCGGCGCGCGTGTGCATCGGCTGCTCGGACGTCTGGACGGCGGCTCGGCGGCGAAGGTGCATCCGAACGACAAAAAGCGTGTCGTGCGCGCGCTGGAGATTGTTTTCGGCGGCGAGAACAAGTCGGAGCACGACGAGCTGACAAAGCAGCGTCCGCCGCGATTCGACGCGCTGAAGATAGGCATTGGCTGCGACGACCGAGCCGAGCTGTACCGACGGATAGACCTCCGCGTGGACGCGATGATGCGTCAGGGGCTTCTCGACGAGGCGCGTATGCTGAAGGGTATGCCCGCCGCCACGGCGGCACAGGCGATAGGCTACAAGGAGCTGATGCCGGCGCTGGACGACGCGAGTCTGCTTGACGAGTGCGTGGAGACGCTGAAGCGCAACTCGCGCAGATACGCGAAACGGCAGCTTACATGGCTTCGGCGCGACGAGAAGACGATATGGTTTTACCGCGACAGAGAGGACTTCACCGAGATAGTCCGAAAAGCGACCGAATTCGCGAAGGAATTTTTGTATAATCAGCCTGAATAGTGGAGATATCTCCGCTATCATATACAAAATGAAAGGAAAAAACAAAGATGAAGAAGCAGAACATCCAGGACCACTTCCTCAACCAGGCTCGAATTCAGCACGTCCCGCTCACCATCTTCCTTATGAACGGAGTTCAGATGCGCGGTCGGGTGACCGGGTTTGACAGCTTCGTCGTGGTGGTGGACAGCGACGGACGTCAGCAGGTGGTGTACAAGCACGCCATTTCGACGATGATACCGCTCACTCCGATAAACCTGAGCGACGCGCAGGAGGACGAGGAGTAAGGTGCGCCGCGGGGAGCTTGCGACCAAGATAATAAGCGCGGTGGTGGTCATCGCCGTCGTGGCTTATATGGCGGTATACATATCCTCGGCGCTTTCAAATCCGCTTGAAACGGCGGAGGCTGTGCTCGCCACGGCGGAGGACACCGTTCCGATAAGCGGATGGTTCGCGCGCGACGAGAGCCGCGTGAACGCCGCGATAAGCGGTTCGGCGGTATCGCTCCGCGACGAGGGCGAGAAGGTACACGCGGGCGAGAGCCTGATAATGAGCTACACAAGCTCGACGGCAAGGAGCACGCGCGAGCAGATAGACGCGCTCGACCGCCGCATCGCCGAGCTGGAGGCGGCTACCTCCGACGCGAGCGTGGGCGACATCAACCGACTGGACAGCGAGCTTCAGGACAGCGTGTATTCGCTCGCGTACTCGGCGGCGACAGGGTCGTATGACGACGCGGCGAAGAGCGCGACCGAGCTTAAAACGCTGATGCTTCGGCGAGACTACGCGTCCGGTCGGTACGGCGAGGAGGCGTTCGAGGAGGTGCTCAACGACCTCAAAAACGAGCGCACGCTGCTTGAGAGCAAGATAGGCGGTGCGGAGATCGCGGTCACCGCGCCGTACAGCGGCTACTTCTCCACCGTCGCGGACGGCTACGAGAGCGTGCTCAGCATGGACAGCGTGCTTGACATGGATCCCGCGGACATCCACGCGCTGGAGAACAGAGCGGAGACTCCGGACCCGAACTGCTGCGGCAAGCTGGTGCGCAGCTTCGGATGGCGGTTTCTGTCCGCGATGAAGCAGGAGGACGCGGCGCAGCTCTCGGAGGGGCGCTGGGTGACGATGCGCTTTACCGGCGACTATGTCGGCGAGGTGCGGGTCAGAGTGTATCAGATAGGCGCCTTGCGGGACGGCGAGTGCGCGGTGGTGTTCAGCTGCGCGACCGACATAGCGCCGCTGGTGGGACTCAGGCACGAGTCGGCGGAGCTGGTGCTTCGCGAGCACGAGGGCGTGCGCATACCAAAGACCGCGGTGCGCGTGGACGAGAGCGGAAACAGCGGCGTTTTCATCATCGTTGCGACCCAGGCGCAGTTCGTGCAGATGGATATCGCGACCGCGTATGAGACCGAAAATTACTACATTGTGGCGTACGATCCGGCGTCCACGTCGTCGATCCGGCCGGGTGACGAGATCGTAGTGCGCTCAAAGAACCTTTTTGACGGGAAAGTGCTAAAATAACAGTTGACATATGGCGCAAAAAATACGATAATATAGTGAGGTCATTTTTTACTCGGGAGGTAAATGAAGATGGGACTTTTCGATAAGATCAAGGAACTGACCCGCCCGTACGCAGAGGACTATGAGGACGAGGAGATAGAGGCAGAGGACGAAGTGGAGTCGATACGCACCCGTCCGGTATCCCGTCCCGCAACGACTGTGGAGTTCCCCGCCGCAAGCAACAAGGTCGTCAACATCCACGCGACCACGCAGCTTTCGGTGGTGCTTGTCAAGCCGGAGCGCTTCGACGCGGCGGCGGAGATAGCCGACAACCTGCGCGACAAGCGCACGGTGGTGCTGAACCTCGAGTCGACGGCAAAGGACGTGTCCCGCCGCCTGCTCGACTTCCTCAGCGGCGTTGCTTACGCAAACGACGGCAAGATAAAGAAGGTCGCGAACGCGACGTACATCATCACCCCGTTCAACGTCGAGATACTCGGAGATCTCATTGACGAGCTGGAGAACAACGGACTTTATTTCTAAAAAATTCGCGCCCTAAAGGATGGTGAAAACGGTGCTCACTCCGCAGGAAGTACAGGACAGGAAGTTTGCGAAGGCTGTGTTCGGCGGTTATGACATGGGCGAGGTGGACGAATTCCTCGACCAGATAATTTCCGACTACGAGCAGCTGTACAAGGAAAACGCCATACTCAAGGGCAAGCTCAAGACGCTTGCGGAGAAGGTTGAGGAGTATCGCTCGGTCGATGAGCAGATGCGCCAGACCCTCGCGCGCGCAAAGCGTGAGAGCGACGAGCAGATCGAAAACGCGATGCAGCAGGCGGCAGATATGCGCACCGCCGCCGACGAATATTCGCGCACCGTTCGCGCCGACGCGGATGAGTACAGCGAGAAGCTGCTCAGCGAGGCGCGCAGCGAGGCGGAGACCCTGCTTTCGACCGCACGCCATTCGTCGGATGAAATGCAGGCGGTAGCGCGCAACGAGGCGATGATGAAGCTCACCGGCATCCGCGAGGAGATAGAGGCGGAGGAGCGTCGCCTTGCCGAGGCGCGCAACGAGACGAAGAAGTACGCGGCGGAGGTCGCGGAGGTGTGTAAGCGTCAGCTCGAGTCGCTGCGCACGATAGTGGCTTCGCCCGCGCCGATGCCGGCGGTCACCGAGCCGGTACGCGCGGCGTTTGCGGAGCGGTCGATGGACACACCGAGCGTGGGCATATCGTCGGTGGACGAGCCGACGGTCAGGATAGAGACGGAGCGAATTACCGAGCGGCAGGCGGCGGATACCCCTGCCACCGTCGCCGACGCCGCGAACTACGAGGATTTCGAGCCTGTTGAGGACGAGATCCCTATGATGGACGCCGACAACGAACCGACGATACGCTTTGAAAAGCCGCGTCGTGTGGACATTGGCGGCGACACCATCGAGTTTGACGATCCGGAGGACGAGCAGTCGGACGACGACGCGTTCCGTCAGATATTCGGAGGCAGGGGCAGCGACGGCGAGTGATGCCCCGATAGGCGAATACAAGCGCAGGGGTCTCACAAAGACCCTTGCGTTTTAATATGCAGAACACAACGGAGGAAGATGACAACAATGGCTAACGATTTCAATTCGACGCTGAATCTGCCCAAGACAGCGTTCCCCATGCGCGCAAACCTCGCACAGCGCGAGCCGCAGATGCTTGAAAAGCTGTACGAAGACCACATCTACGAGGCGCTTGTCGAGAAGAACAAGGACTGCCCGCCGTTCATCCTGCACGACGGCCCTCCCTTCTCCAACGGAGACATACACATCGGCACGGCGATGAATAAGACGCTCAAGGACATCGTGCTGCGCTCCAAGGCGATGAGCGGGCACTACACGCCGTACACCCCCGGCTGGGATAACCACGGAATGCCTATAGAGAGCGCGATAATCAAGAAGAACAAGCTGAACCGCAAGGCGATGTCGATACCCGAGTTCCGCAACGCCTGCCGCGACTTTGCGTGGGATTTCGTCTGCCGCCAGCGCGACGAGTTCAAGCGTCTCGGCGTGCTCGGCGACTGGGAGCACCCCTATCTGACGATGGACAAGGAGTTCGAGGCGGAGGAGATAAAGATTTTCGGCGAGATGTACCGCAAGGGGTACATCTATCGCGGCATGAAGCCGGTGTACTGGTGCCCGTTTGACGAGACCGCGCTTGCCGAGGCTGAGATCGAGTATCAGGACGAGCCGTGCACGTCGATATACGTCCGCTTCAAGGTGGTGGACGACAAGGGGATGCTCGACAAGAAGGAAGTCACCAGCTTTGTCATATGGACGACCACGCCGTGGACCCTTCCGGGCAACGTGTGCATCGCGCTTGCGCCGCGTGCCGACTATGTTGTCGTCGAGCTGGAGAGCGGCGAGCGGCTGATACTTGCCGAGGAGCTGCTCCGCAAGACGATGGAGCAGGGCGGCATAGACAAGTATGAGATAGTGGCGCGCCACAAGGGAAGCGAGCTTGAGGGCATGACCACGCAGCATCCGTTCCTCGACAGGACGAGCGGCATAGTGCTTGCCGACTACGTCACCACCGAGGACGGCACCGGCTGCGTCCACACCGCTCCGGGCTACGGCGCGGAGGACTATCTGACCGGACGCAAGTATGACCTTCCGATGCTCGTGCCGGTGGACGACCACGGCTACCAGACCGAGGAGGCAGGCCCGTTTGCGGGTATGCGCTACGACAAGAGTAACGAGGCGATAGTCGAGCATCTGCGCTCAAGCGGCGCGCTGTTCGCGTCCAAGGAGCTGACGCACAGCTATCCGCACTGCTGGCGCTGCAAGAACCCGATAATCTTCCGCGCGACGCCGCAGTGGTTCTGCTCGGTTAAGTCGTTCCGCGACGAGACGCTGGAGGAGATAAAGAAGATAAACTGGCTGCCCGCATGGGGCGAGGACCGCATATCCAACATGGTATCCGAGCGCGACGACTGGTGCATCAGCCGTCAGCGCCACTGGGGACTGCCCATCCCGGTGTTCTACTGCGAGGACTGCGGCGAGCCGGTCTGCACGCCCGAATCCATCGAGTTTGTAAGCGAGCTGTTCAGAGAGCACGGCTCGAACGTGTGGTATGAACGCGAGGCGGACGGACTGCTTCCCAAGGGCTTCAAGTGCCCGCACTGCGGCAAGACCCACTTCCGCAAGGAGACTGACACGCTGGACGGATGGTTCGACAGCGGTTCGACGCACATCGCGAGCCTCAAGCGCGAGCACCCCGAGAACTGGCCCGCCGACCTCTATCAGGAGGGCAACGACCAGTATCGCGGATGGTTCCAGTCGTCGCTGCTCATCTCGATGGCGGTGCTCGGCAAGAGCCCGTACAAGCAGGTCATAACTCACGGCTGGACGGTGGACGGCGAGGGCCGCGCGATGCACAAGTCGCTCGGCAACGGCGTCGCGCCCGCCGACGTCATAAAGGACTACGGCGCGGACATCCTGCGCCTGTGGGTCGCGTCGAGCGATTACAAGCAGGACGTGCGCGTGAGCGACGACATCCTCAAGCAGCTGTCGCAGGCGTACATGAAGATACGCAACACCGCGCGCTATATCCTCGGCAACCTCGAGGGCTTTGACCCGAACGACCCGGTAAATCCGGAGGAGATGCTGCCGCTGGACAGATGGGCGCTCGGCGAGCTTGACGAGCTTGTAAAGCGTGTGAAGCGCGGATACGACGAGTATGAGTACCACATCGTCTACCACGCGGTGTACGACTTCTGCGTCGTCGAGCTGTCCAGCTTCTATCTGGACGTGATAAAGGACAGGCTGTACTGCGACGAAAAGGACGGGGTGTCCCGCCGCAGCGCGCAGACCGCGATGTGGATGATACTCGACGCGCTGACAAAGCAGATAGCGCCGATACTGGCGTTCACCTCCGACGAGATATGGCAGGAGATGCCGCACCGCAGCGGAGACGACGCGCGCCATGTGATGCTCAACCGATTCGCGTCGGTGCCGGAGGAGTATCTGCCGAGCGCCGCCGAGCGTGAGCGCTGGTCGAAGATAATCGAGCTGCGCGAGACCGCGAACGCCGAGCTTGAAAAGGCCCGCGCCGCAGGACTTATCGGCAAGCCGCTCGAGGCAAAGGTCGTGTTCTCGGCGACCGGCGACGAGCTTGCGTTTATCAAGGCGAACATCGACGACCTGACCGTCGCGCTGATAGTGTCGCAGGTCGAGGCGGTGGAAGGCGAAGGCGGCGTCAAGGTCGAGAAGGCGGAGGGCGAGAAGTGCCCGCGCTGCTGGGGCTATCACACCCACGTCGACGAGAACGGACTGTGCGACCGCTGTGCCGCCGCGGTAAAGGCGATAAATGAGTAAGAAGCGCGGGTTTGAGGCGCTGCTCGCGGCGATAGCCGTCGTCGCGGTGGCGCTCGACCAGTGGACGAAATATCTGGCAAGGGTACACCTCAGCGCAAACGAGGTGTACCGTTTCCTGCCCGGAGTTTTGGAGTTTCAGCTGCACATGAACGACGGCGCGTCGCTTGGCATATTCGGCGGCAACCGAGCACTGCTCGTCGGAGTCAGCCTCGTAGCGTCGGTCGCGGTGGCGGCGGTGCTGTTCGCGTACAGAAAACTGTCCCGCGCCGAGCGGATAGGACTTGCGCTGATACTCGGCGGCGCGGTCGGGAACCTCATCGACCGCGCGGCAAGCGGGCTTGTGACCGATATGCTCTACTTCCCGTGGATTGAGAAACTGCCGCTGCTGCCGAGTTTTGTCTGCAACATCGCGGACATCGCGATAACCTTCGGTGTGGCGACGCTGATAGTCGGCTTTATCGTCGACGATATACGCGAGCGCCGCGCGAAGAGGACGGAAGCCGCTCCGAGCGAGGACGGGTCGACCGACGACGGGACGAGCGGCGATGAGTGAGGCGCTGTTTTTCGTCGCCGATGCCGAGTTTTCGGGCGCGAGGGTGGACGTGATGCTCGCCGAGGTCGCGGGGATAACGCGGTCGGCGGCGCAGAAAGCCATCGCCGAGGGACGGCTTGTCGACGGCGCGGGAAACCCGGTCGCGAAGTCGCTGAAGGTCGAGGCGGGGCAGAGCTTTTCCTACATCCCGGCGGAGGTCGAGCCGGTGGAGCTTCAGCCGCTGGACGTGGACATCGAGATAGTGTACGAGGACGAGGATATCGCGGTGGTCAACAAGCCGCGCGGGATGGTGGTGCATCCGGCGGCGGGACACGCGCAGGATACGCTTGTCAACGTGCTTATGGCGCGGCTTTCCAGCCTGTCGGGGATAAACGGCGAGCTGCGTCCGGGCATCGTCCACCGCATAGACAAGGACACGTCGGGGCTGCTGGTGGTGGCAAAGAACGACTTTGCGCACCAGTCGCTCGCGGCGCAGATAAAGGAGCACTCGGCGCGGCGCACATACGAGACGGTGGTGCGCGGTCGACTTCGCGACGACGAGGGTACGGTGGACGCGCCGATAGGCCGCAGCCGCCGCGACCGCAAGAAGATGGCGGTGGTAAGCGACGGCCGCGACGCGGTGACCCACTGGCAGGTGATAGCTCGATACGCGGGCTGGACGCACGTCCGCTGCGTGCTCGAGACCGGACGGACGCATCAGATACGCGTACACATGGCGCACATCGGGCATCCGGTGGCGGGCGACCCGCTGTACGGCGGTCGGGACGAGCTGTCGGTCGGGGGACAGTGCCTGCACGCAAAGGAGCTTGAGCTTGTCCATCCGCGCACCGGCGAGCGTATGGTATTTGTCACCGAACTGCCCGACTATTTCAAAAAGGTGTTGACAAAGCTCGAAAATCGTGTAGAATGAAAGAGGTCGCTGCGAAAACCGAATATGCAGGGGCGCTGGGAGTCATTCCCGGCTGTGATTGCGGCAAAGTGCAGCCGCAGGTCCCTTTGACCTGATCCGGGTAATGCCGGCGTAGGGAGCGTTTTTCCTTTCGGAAATTTGTGTGCTCTGCGCTTCGGCGCGGCGGCACATTTTATTTTTAGGGAGGAATTCCAAAATGGCAAAGCTCAATTCTCACAATGCGCTCCGCTGTCTGTGCGAGGGCGCGATCATGGTGGCGATAGCCACGCTGCTCGGTATGCTCAAGCTGTGGCGCTTCCCGTGGGGAGGCTCGATCACCTTCAAGATGCTGCCGCTGTTCGTATTCGCGCTGCGCTGGGGCGTAGGCCCGGGCGTGCTCGCGGGATTTGTTACCGGTGCTATCGACTTTATGATAGACGGCGGCTTCTCGATAGGCTGGCAGTCGATAATCGGCGACTATGTGCTTAGCTATACGCTCTGCGGACTTGCGGGCGTGATACGCGGCAAGAGCTGGGGCGTGTTTGTCGGCTCGGTCATCGGCGCGATAGGCCGCTTCATCCCGGTGTATGTGACCGGCGCGACGCTGTGGGGCGAGTATATGCCGGAGGAGTTCTTCGGCATGACGATGAAAAGTCCGTGGTTCTACTCGGCGCTGTACAACGGCTGCTATGTGTTCGCAAGCATGATACTTATCCTGGTGGTGCTCGCGGTCATGTTCGTGCCGCTGAAGAAATACCTGCTCGGCGGGGACATAAAGCGCGGCTAAG
>CAZBNJ010000015.1:0-38859 GCA_964493515.1 uncultured Oscillospiraceae bacterium
TCGCGCGGATACTGAAACGCATTGAAAGCCAGCAGCCGCAGAAGCTGTAATACATATCGCCGCAAAACAAAAGACAGACGGTCGCCCGTCTGTCTTTTTGCTTGCCATCTTACCGCGTCTTCTTGTACTTCGCGGTGCGCTCGTCGGCGATCTTTCCCGACCAGTTCATGCCGAATCCGAAGTCGTAGGTGTTGCCGCACTCGTCGGTGTAGGGTATCACGTCGAACGGCACGTCCTCCATGTTCGTCTCCACCGTCTCCATGTCCCGCGGCATCTGAACCGGCAGCAGCGCGCTCGGCTCTGCGTTTCCGACCAGAATGTCCATCACCGCCTGTGCCTGCACGCCGAAGTGCATAAGTATCGCGTCGGTGCTTTTCTCAAACTCCGCCGGAATTATCGGCTTGTTCATCTCGCCGATGACGACGACCGGCTTGCCGCCCATCCGCTTCTTGGTGTCGAGTATGTTGTCCAGGTCGCGCTCGTTCGCGGCGACGCTCGTCTTGCCCTTGTAGCTGCGGTCGGGATTCTCCTTCTCATACGGATCGCCCTGCGCTATCGAGTGCTCGCGCGCGTTCACTGCGGTGTACGGACGGTACTGGAGGCTCACCGGGAAGTAGCCGTTGCCGCCGTTTTTCAGGTCATTCGCGTCATACGGATTGGTTATCGGGGTCTCGATGAACACCAGTCCGACGTCCGCCTTCTCCGGCGTGTCCACAACGGTGAAATACTTCTCAAGCAGGCTGCGCGGCACCGGGTCAAAGTCGCGCGGCTTCTCCGGCCAACGCATGAATCCGAGCGTCGAGTCGATGTGACGGCTCGGGACATACACCTTCACGCCCTTCTTCAGCGGCAGGGTCGCCTGCTTGTTCTTGAGCATTATGACCGACTTAAGCTGCGCGGCGTAGCCCTCCTCGCAGAACTGCTCGCTTCCGACCACCTTTGCGCTCGCGCTCGGGTCGAGATACGGGTTCTCGAACAGTCCGCAGCGGAAGCTGTTTTTCAGCAGGCGCACCGCCGACTCCTCAAAGCGCTTGCGCATGACGGCCTCGCCGTACTTCTCGCAGCCCATCCTATACGCCTCGAGCACCGGACCCGCTGCGGCGTTTCCGCCGAACTGGTCGACGCCGTTCATGATTATCTTGAGATGCTGCTCCGCCTCGCTGAGATGCTCAACGCCCCAGCAGCGGCTGTTGAATCCCTCAACGCCCTCGCCGTGAGGTCCGGTGATGCCCCAGTCGGTGCATACCACGCCGTCATAGCCGAACTTTTCACGCAGCAGATCCTTTATCATATACTCGCTGTACGAGTTGCCGACATTCTCCCCGTGCTTCTTGTCCTGATCCCACAGAACCGAGTAGTAGGGCATTATCGCCGACGCCTTGCCGGTCGGGCCGTCCAGCTTGAACGCGCCCTCGGTAAACGGCTTGAAGTGCTCCTCCATGTTGTTTCCCGGATAGACGGCAAACTTGCCCCACGCGTAGTGCGCGTCGCGTCCGCCCTCCTGAGCGCCGCCGCCCGGCCAGTGCTTTGCCATTGCATTCACGCTGTCTTTGCCCCAGCCGTCCTGCTCGCCCTCGGTGGTCTGGAAGCCGTCGCAGTAGGCGCGCGCCATGTCCGCCGACAGCTCCGCGTGCTCGCCGAAGGTGTCGCCGAAACGCATCCAGCGCGGCTCGGTCGCAAGGTCGATCTGCGGCGACAGCGCCGTCGCGATGCCCAGCGCGCGGTACTCCTTCGACGCCACCTCGCCGAAGCGCTTGCACAGCTTCGGGTCAAATGTCGCCGACATTCCGAGTCCGTCCGGCCACTTGGAGGTGCTGCCTCCGTTGCCTATCTTGTACTCCGCGTCGGTAAGCGATGCACCGTGGCGCGGGTCGCTCGACGTGTTCACCGGCAGTCCGAGCGGCTGCGACTCGCACAGCGCCTGCATCTCGTTGTTCCACTTTGCCGCCACCTCGGTCGACTCAAAGCGTGTCGCGAGAACGTGGCGTATGTTGTCCTCGGTCAGGAATTTCCTCTGCTGATCGGTCAGGTCCCACGAGTTCGCGCCCGCCTCCTGCATCGACTTGCCGCCGAAGGTTCCCGGGAACGGTCCGACCGGCATCGGCGGGACCATCTGGTGCGGCGAGTAGAGCATGAGACCCGCTATCTGCTCGACCGAAAGCCGGCTCGCCAGATCCTTTGCGCGCTCCTCCGCCGAAAGCCTCCAGTCCTCATAGGGCAGCAGCTCGCCGGTCTTTGCGAGGTCCTTGAACTTCAGTCCGTCCTTCTCGATTATGCCCACGCCAGAGTCGGGGCTGTAAGCAAGCTCCGGGCCGTTTTCGTTCTTTACGACAACAAACTTTTCGCTCATAATAAGCATCCTCCTTAACTATATTTTTCCATCATTTGTATTTTATCGTCTATGCCGATAAAAGTCAAGAAAATCAGATGCAAAACACAGAAAATAAAAAGCGAAAGTTGTCTATTCCGCCAGTTGTATTTCACAGCGTTCAATGCTAAAATGTACGCTGACAAACAAACTCTACATAAGAGGTGGTCACCGTGAATCGTACCGGGCGCAGATCCGGAACGTATGAAATCGACATGTGCAACGGACCGTTGATGAGCAAGATAATCCGTTTCGCGATACCCCTTGCGCTGTCCTCGATACTCCAGCTGCTGTTCAACGCGGCGGATGTCATCGTCGTTGGGCGCTACGCCGGCGACACGTCGCTTGCGGCGGTCGGCTCGGTCGGCTCGCTAAACGCGCTTATGGTCAACCTCTTCATGGGTCTGTCGATAGGCACAAACGTGCTCGTCGCGCGGTACTACGGCTCAAAGGAATACGACCTGCTCAGTCAGGCGGTACATACGTCGGTCACCGCAAGCCTCTGTCTCGGCGTGATGCTGATATTCGTCGGAAACTTCCTCGCGCGTCCGCTGCTCGAGCTTATGGACTCGCCGGAAAACGTCATTGACCTGTCCGCGCTGTACGTCAAGATATTCTTCTGCGGTATGCCGGCGAACATGTTCTACAACTTCGGCTCGGCAATACTTCGCGCGGTCGGCGACACCAAGCGCCCGCTCTACTTCCTGACCATCGCGGGCGTGCTCAACGTGCTGCTGAACCTGCTGTTCGTCATCGTGTTCAAGATGGATGTCGCGGGCGTCGCGCTCGCCACCATCATCTCGCAGTATGTCTCGGCGATACTCGTGTTCATCTGCCTTATCCGCACCGACGGCCCCTACCGCGTGATACTCAAGCGGCTGCGCATCCACATGAAGATGTTGGGACAGCTCATCCGCATCGGACTTCCCGCGGGTATGCAGGGCACGGTGTTCTCCATCTCCAACGTGCTCATCCAGTCGTCGATAAACTCGTTCGGCTCGGTTGCGATGGCAGGCTCGAGCGCCGGCGCGAACCTCGAAGGCTTTGTCTATGTCGCGATGAACGCGTTCTATCAGGCGGCGCTCAGCTTCACCAGCCAGAATCTCGGCGCGGCTAAGTATGAGCGTCTGAACAAGATACTCGCGACCTGTATCTTCCTTGTCTGCGCGGTCGGCGGTGTGTTCGGCATGGGTGTGTTCCTCGCGGGACGGCCGCTCGTGTCGATATACTCGTCCACTCCGTCGCTGGACGTCGCGCTCGGCGCGATGACCGACCCCGCCTCGATAACCGCCGCGCTGGCGACCACCGCTCAAAGCGTCTACGCGTACCTGTCGTCGCTGTTTGTCATCGACTACGGTGTGGAACGTCTCGCCTTCCTCTGCGCGCCCTACCTGCTCTGCGGCGTCATGGACGTCATGGTCGGCTCTCTGCGCGGCAGCGGATATTCGCTCGTGCCGATGATAGTTTCGATAGTCGGCGTATGCGGCGTGCGTATCGTCTGGATATTCACGATATTCCGCGTCCCCGAGTTCCACACGCTGCCGGTGCTCTACCTCAGCTACACCGTATCCTGGGTCGCGACCGCGGCGATACACTTCTCCTGCTATGTCTGGCTGAAAAAGAAGAAGATAAACCCGCTCGCCAGGGCACAGGCGGAGGCACTGACCGCCTGACGATTTTCACAAAGCGCGACGCTCTGACACCGAGTCTCATAGGCGCTGTTGCACAAAATCCGCGCCGATTCGATTTTTTCGCTTTACAAATATCCGCCGTCGGCGTATACTTTTAGCAAGCACATTTAAGTGAGGTCTTTACCGATGCAGCATTTCACGGCAAAAACCGAATATTTCTACTTTAGCTTTAGCTTTACCTACTACTATTACGGTAAGGCTTTTTCTGCTGTGGAAGATTCGGCGGCGCGCGCATAAGTAGAGACGCGAAAACGCAAACCTAAATCCCACGGCAGCCGCCGCGGGATTTTTTGTTTGTCAAAAAACTCTTTGGAGGCAGTTAAAATGATAGTAATGCTCAAGCCCAACCCCGAACAGAAGCAGCTGGACGCTTTCCTCTCCTGGCTCAACGAGCGCGGCATGACCGTGCACGTCAACCAGGGCGAGTACCACAAGATAGTCGGCCTCATCGGCGACACCTCGACGCTGGACATCGACATGATACGCGCACTGGACATCGTCGACGACGTCGTGCGCCTTCAGGAGCCGTACAAGAACGCAAACCGCAAGTTCCACCCGAACGACTCGGTGATAGACTGCGGCGGCGTTAAGGTCGGCGGCGGCAACTTCCAGGTGATAGCCGGCCCCTGCTCGGTCGAGAGCGAGGAGCAGATATGCCTGGTCGCGCGCGAGGTCAAAAAGGCGGGCGCGACGATGCTGCGCGGCGGCGCGTTCAAGCCGCGCACCTCCCCTTACTCGTTCCAGGGACTGCGCGACGAGGGCATCCGCCTGCTGCTCGAAGCGAAGAAGGAGACCGGACTGCCGATAGTCACCGAGATAATGGACCTCTCCCAGCTCGACCTGTTCGACGATGTGGATGTCATCCAGGTCGGCGCGCGCAATATGCAGAACTTCGAGCTGCTCAAGGCGCTCGGTCATGTGAACAAGCCGATACTGCTCAAGCGCGGACTCAGCTCGACGCTCGAGGAGCTGCTCATGTCCGCCGAATATGTCATGGCGGGCGGCAACGAGCAGGTGATTCTCTGCGAGCGCGGCATCCGCACCTTTGAGACCTACACCCGCAACACGCTCGACATAAGCGCGATACCGTCGCTCAAGGAGCTGAGCCACCTGCCGATAATCATCGACCCGTCGCACGCCACCGGCAAGTCCAAGCTGGTCGCGCCGACCGCGATGGCTGCCGTCGCCGCAGGCGCGGACGGTCTTATCATCGAGGTACACAACGACCCCGCGCACGCGCTCTGCGACGGTCCGCAGTCGCTCACGCCGGAGGCCTTCGGCAAGCTCATGCGCGGCATTGATGCGCTGCGTCCGTTCGCGTACAGCCGCGAGGTGACCGCGTGAACATCGGCATAGTCGGGCTCGGGCTCATCGGTGGCAGCATGGCGCGCGCTATCGTCCGAGCGGGCGGACACACCGTCTTTGCGCTCGACATCTCGGAGGATGTGATGCGCGCCGCCGCAGACGAGGGACTTGTCGCAGGCCGTCTCGACGCGTCCACGCTTCCCTCCTGCGATCTGCTGCTCGTCGCGCTCTACCCCAAGGCGACCTGTGAGTATCTCGAGGCAAACGCGGCGCAGATCCGCCCGGGCGCGACCGTCGTCGACCTGTGCGGCGTGAAGGGCGCGGTCTGCCCCACCGGCTTTCGGCTGGCGGAGCAGCACGGCTTTACCTTCATCGGCGGTCATCCGATGGCGGGGCGCGAGCTCAGCGGTTTCGCGGCGTCGAAAGACGACCTGTTCGACGGCGCGTCGATGGCGCTCGTCCCTCCGGACAACTGCCCTGGGGACGCGCTGGAATCCGCCGAAAGGTTCTTCGGCTCGCTTGGATTCGGAAAGATACAGCGCTCCACCGTCGCGATACACGACCGCGAGATAGCCTACACGTCGCAGCTTTGCCACGTCGTCTCCAACGCGTATGTGCAGAGCGACGCGGCGCTCGTCCACTCGGGATTTTCGGCGGGCAGCTTCCGCGACCTGACCCGCGTTGCGCGGCTCAAGCCGGATATGTGGTGCGAGCTGTTTTTGGAGAACAAGGACGCGCTCACAAGCGAGCTTCACGGGCTTATCGAGCGGCTCCGCGACTTTGAAACTGCGATAACTAACGACGACGCGGCGGCGCTGACCGCCCTGCTCGAAAACGGCGTTCGGATGAAGGAGGAGAGCGAGCGTGAGTGAGGTCATAACCGTTCATGTCGCGGCCGACCCGATCGACGCGACACCTACCGACAGCGGCTACGACGTGCACGTCGGACACGGACTTCTCGATCGGCTTGCCGACTTCATGCCCATGCGCGGCGGCGCTCCCGACGCGTTCGCGATAGTCGGCGACCGCACGACCGACGGTCTGTTCGGCGCGCGCGCGGAGGCTGCTCTCCGCTCGACGGAGCCGGTCACGCGTATCGTATTTGACGGCGGTGAGGAGCACAAGTCTCTGGGCTCGCTCGGTCACATCCTCGAGAGCATGGCAGCGGCGCGCCTGACCCGCAAGAGCGTGGTCGTCGCGCTCGGCGGCGGCATCGTTGGCGACGTGGCGGGCTTTGCGGCGGCGACCTATATGCGCGGAGTGCGCTGCGTTCAGGTGCCCACCACCCTGCTCGCCGCGGTGGACAGCTCGGTCGGCGGCAAGACGGCGATAAACTTAGCGGCGGGCAAAAATCTCGCCGGCGCGTTCTGGCAACCGTCCGCCGTCGTGATGGACGTGGACACGCTGACGACGCTGGACGACTATCGCATAGCCGACGGCGTCGCGGAGGCGCTCAAGCACGGCATCCTGCGCAGCCGCGAGCTGTTTGACAGTGTCGCGGCGGGACACGCGTGCGAGCCGAAGGTCATCGCCGAGAACGTGCGCATCAAGGCGGCGGTAGTCGCCGACGACGCCCGCGAAAACGGCGTCCGCAAGATGCTCAACCTCGGCCACACCTTCGGTCACGCTATCGAGAAGTGCTCAAACTTCGAGGTGTCGCACGGTCACGCGGTCGCGGCAGGCATCTGCATGGCGGCGCGCGCGGCGACGGCGATGGGAAAGCCCGGCGCGGACGATTGCCGCGACATCATCGCGGGCGTTGCGGGCTGCGGGCTTCCGACCACCACCGACCTTCCGCGACAGGCACTCGTCGACGCGATGCTGAGCGACAAAAAGCGCGCCGGCGGCAGCGTCGACTTCATCCTGCCCATCCGTATCGGCGAGGTCGTCATCGAGCGCACATCGGTCGAAGATATACCGAATATGCTCGACATGGCGCTCGATTTGTGATATAATAGCGAAAAATACAAACTTTCGGAGGCAAAATGGATATACGGATATCCCCGCACCCTCTTCGCGGCAGCGTGACCGTGCCGGCATCCAAGTCGGACGCACACCGCGCGCTCATCCTCGCCGCGCTCGCCGACCGTCCGACCCACGTCGGATGCGCGCAGACAAATCGCGACATCGACGCGACGGCGAGCTGCCTGAACGCGCTCGGAGCGGTCGTTTCGCGCGTCGACGGCGGCTTCTCGGTAAAGCCTGTCGACCACGTCCCCGACGAATGTCTTCTCGACTGCGGCGAGAGCGGCTCGACGCTGCGCTTCATTCTTCCGGTCGCCGCAGCTCTCGGCGCAAACGCAAAGCTCGTCGGTGCGGGACGGCTGGGCGACCGCCCGCTCGGAGCGCTCGTCGACGCGCTGAGATTCGGCGGCGGCGCGCTCTCCTCCGATCGTCTGCCTCTCGAGATATCCGGTGGACTGCGCGTTGAAAACTACCGACTTCCCGGCGACATAAGCTCGCAGTTCATCAGCGGGATGCTGATGGCGCTCGCGCGTCTCGGCGGCGGCAGTGTGTCGCTCACCTCGACGCTTGAGAGCGCGGGATATGTGGACATGACCGTCCGCACGCTCGCGAAGTTCGGCGTTTCGGTCGAGCGGCGCGGCGATACGTTCAATGTATCCGGCACTCCCCGCTCGCCCGAAGCCCTTGCGGCGGAAGGCGACTGGTCGGCGGCGGCGTTTTTCTTCGAGGCAAACGCGCTCGGCGGAGCTGTCGACATACGCGGTGTCGACAGCGATTCGGCGCAGCCCGACCGCGCGGCGGCGACCCTGTTTTCGACGCTCGGAGGTAGCGTTGACGTCAGCGGATGCCCCGACCTCTTCCCCGCTCTGGCGCTTGCCGCGTGCGGTGCGGACGGCGCGACCGAGTTTGTCGGCGGCGCTCGGCTTCGGCTGAAGGAGAGCGACCGAATAGCGACGACTGCGGCGGTCATCCGCGCGATGGGCGGCGATTGCGACGAGCGCGGCGACGGTCTGCTCGTGCGCCCCGCGACCCTTGTCGGCGGCGAGGTGGACGGCGCAAACGACCATCGAATCGTGATGTCGGCGGCGATTGCGGCGAGCTTCGCACGCGGCGACACGGTTATCCGAGGCGCGGAGGCCGTGGAAAAGAGTTATCCGGCATTTTTTGACGATTTCAGGTCACTTGGAGGTGTTTTCAGTGTCCTCTGAATTTGGAAAGTTACTGAAAGTGCAGATATTCGGTGAGTCGCACGGTGCGGGCATCGGAGCGGTGGTCGACGGACTTCCCTGCGGGGAGACGGTCGACCTCGACGAGCTGAACCGATTCATGCAGCGCCGCGCGGGCGGCAAGGCGTTCTCCACCGCTCGCAGGGAGGCTGACGAGCCGAAATTTCTGAGCGGACTGCGCGGAGGCACGCTCACCGGCGCGCCGCTGGCGTTCGTCATCGAGAACAACAACGCGCGTCCCGCCGACTACTCGACCCTTGTCACCGTCCCCCGCCCCTCCCACGCCGACTATCCCGCGATGGTGAAGTATCGCGGCGCGGTCGACCTCAGCGGCGGCGGTCACTTCTCGGGACGGCTCACCGCACCGCTCTGCACGGTCGGCGGCATCGCAAAACAACTGCTCGCGCGTCGCGGCATATTCGTCGGCGCGCACATCGACTCGATAGCGGGCATTCCCGACCGCCGCTACGACCCGCTCACGGTCACCCGCGATGAACTGGAGACCGCCGCGTCGCGCGAGTTTCCGGTGCTCGACGAGACTGCCGGCGAACGGATGCGCGAAGCCATCGAGGCGGCGCGTGCCGACTGCGACAGCGTCGGCGGCGTGGTCGAATGTGCGGTCATCGGACTGCCGACCGGGCTCGGCGAGCCGCTCTACGACGGCATCGAAAACCGGCTGTCCGCAACCGTTTTCGGCATCGGAGCGGTGCGCGGCATTGAGTTCGGCGACGGCTTTGCGGCATGCTCCATGCGCGGCTCGCAGCACAACGACGGCTATGTCATGCGTGACGGCGGCGTCGCAGTCGCGACAAACCACGCGGGCGGCGTTCTCGGCGGCATGACCACCGGCGCGCCGATAGTGTTCCGCGTCGGCTTCAAGCCCACACCGTCCATCGCGAAGCCGCAGCGCTCGGTCGATCTCGCGACCGGCAAGGAGGTCGAGCTGACCATTCCCGGACGTCACGACCCATGTATCGTACCGCGCGCCGTGCCCTGCGTTGAAGCTGCGGCGGCTTGCGTACTTTTAGACTTTATTTTAGCCACGGAGGACAAGAAAAATGGAACTCGATGAACTTCGCAAAGCACTTGACGGCATAGACAAGCGGCTGCTCGACGCGTTTTTCGAGCGTATGAAGGTGGTCGCCGACATCGCGGAGGTCAAGCGTGAACAGGGGCTTGCGCTCTACCACCCCGCCCGCGAGCGCGAGATACTCGCAAGAGTCGGCGCGGAGGGCGGTGACGAGCTTGGCAGCTACGCGCGAGTGCTGTTCACCACGCTGATGAGCCTCAGCCGCACATACCAGGCGCGTCTCGGCGGAGGCGGCGCGGACACGCTCAAGTCGCTCGACGCGGCGATGCAGCAGCGCCCGATGCCGCGCGGCGGTCGGATAGCCTGTCAGGGCGTGGAGGGTGCGTACTCGCAGGAGGCGTGTCTGAAGATGTTCCCCGACGCGGACATTCTCTTTTTCAGGAACTTTGACGCCGTGTTTTCCGCCGTTGAAAGCGGACTTTGCCAGTTTGGCGTACTTCCCGCCGAGAATTCGACCCACGGCACGGTCGGCGAGGTCTACGACCTGATGCTCGAGCACAACTTCTCGATAGTCAAGTCGATGAAGCTCAAGATATCGCACGCGCTGCTCGCGAAGCACGGCACGTCGATGAAGGACATCAAGGAGGTCTACTCGCACGAGCAGGCGCTCGGTCAGTGCGCGAAATACCTGGACGGCAAGGGATTTGCGGTACACGCGGTCGAGAACACCGCCGTTGCGGCAAAGATGGTCGCGCAGTCGGAGCGCAGCGACATTGCCGCCGTCGCGTCCAAGACCTGCGCCGATCTCTACGACCTCGAGGTCGTCGGCGAGGACATACAGGACGCGGGCGCGAATTTCACCCGATTCATCTGCATCGCGCCCGAGCTGCGCGTCTACCCCGGCGCCTCACGGATAAGCTTCGTCTGCTCGCTGCCGCACACACCCGGATCGCTGCACTCGCTGATAAGCCGATTCGCAGCACTCGGGCTGAACCTGACCAAGCTGGAGAGCCGTCCGATACCCGGACGCGACTTCGAGTTCCGCTTCTACTTTGACATGGAAGCCGACCTGCTCGACCCGCAGGTGCGGTCGCTGGTGGCGGAGCTTGAGACGCTGACCGAGCAGTTCCGCTTCCTCGGCGCGTATACGGAGGCGTAGCATGAGGCTCGGGCTTATCGGCTGCCCGCTCGGGCACAGCTACTCCAAAATAATTCACGAACTTTTCGGCGGCGAATACTTCCTAAATGAGCTGCAGGAGAGCGAAGTCGAAAACTTTCTGACCTGCGGCGAGTGGGACGGTCTGAACGTCACGATACCCTACAAGCGCACCGTCCTGCCCTACTGCGACGAGCTGGGCGACGCCGCGAAAAAGGTCGGCTGCGTGAACACGCTCGTGCGCCGTGCCGACGGCTCCATTTTCGGCGACAACACCGACTACTACGGCTTTCTCGGGCTTGCGCGCCGCGCGGGATGCGACTTCCGCGGTCGGAAGGTTCTTGTGCTCGGCAGCGGAGGCGCGTCACTCACCGCACGCTGCGTCGCGCGGGACGAAGGTGCTTCGAATGTGTACGCGGTCAGCCGCAGCCCCTCCGCCGCCGACGAGATAAGCTACGACGACGCGCTGCGGCATCACTCGGACGCGGAGATAATCGTAAACGCGACACCTGTCGGAATGTACCCGCACGAAGGCGCGTCGCCGATCGACATCGCGGCGTTTCCGCAAGCCAAGTTCGTGCTCGACGCGATATACAACCCCCTCCGACCGGAGCTGGTGCTCGACGCGCGAAAGCAGGGCGCGGCGGCGGTCGGCGGGCTGTATATGCTCGTCGCGCAGGCGGCAAGGGCACGCGAGATATTCGGCGCGCCGAACGAGCGCAGCATCGACGAGGTCTACCTCCGTCTGCTCTGCGATATGCAGAACATCGCGCTTATCGGAATGCCCGGCTGCGGCAAATCGACGATAGCTGCCGAGCTGGCGAAAGCCCTGGGACGCAAGGTCGTCGACCTCGACGCACGCATCGCCGAGGCCGCCGGGATGTCGATACCCGACATTTTCGAGCGTGAGGGCGAGGCGGGCTTCCGGGACCGCGAGAGCACGGAGCTGGAGAAGGCGTGCCTCGAGCGCGGGGTGGTCATCGCGACCGGCGGCGGCTCGATACTCCGTGAGCAGAACCGCAAAGCCTTGCGCCGCAACTGCCGCGTCTATCTGATCGAGCGCGACCTCGAGCAGTTGGACACCGACGGCCGTCCGCTGTCCACGAGTGTCGAACGGCTGCGCGAGATGGCGATCGAACGCCGTCCGTTCTACCTCGACGCCGCGGACAAGACCGTTCAAAATGTTATCTTGAATGACGCTGTAAGCGAAATAGCGAGGGATTTCAATGAAAATTCTTGTGATTAACGGCCCAAACCTCAACATGCTCGGCATCCGTGAGCCGGCCATCTACGGAAAAAACACCTACGCCGACCTCTGCGAGCTTGTGAAGTCCGCCGCCGCCGAGTGCGGATGCGAGGTCGAACTGTTCCAGTCCAACCACGAGGGCGACATCGTGGACAGGATCCAGTCGGCGCTCGGCAGCTTCGACGGCATCGTGATAAACCCCGCCGCCTACACCCACACGTCGGTTGCGATACTCGACGCGCTCAAGGCGGTGGCGCTGCCTGCGGTGGAGGTACACATCTCCGACGTATCGGCGCGCGAGCCGTTCAGGCAGATAAGCTATGCCGGAATGGCGTGCATCAAGACCTTCGCGGGCTTCGGTTTCGAGGGCTACCGCATGGCGATGCGGCATCTTGTCGGGCATCTGACCGGCGCAAATATCGACGATTTCGCCGAATGATCTACATAATCGACGATTTTAACAATTTGTTAAATAACGTTAAAAAGAGGCTCCTTTGAGCCTCTTTTGTGTTGATTTGCGTAAAATTCACTTGACAGCCACTGTATGTAGTCCTATAATATATTGGATAGATTTTGCAGAGAAATTTTTTCACATCAACTTTGGGAGGAAGAAATGAGTTTCAGTATCATATCTACCGGCTCGGCGCTTCCGAAAAAAGTCGTGACAAACGACGACCTTGCACAGTTTCTCGATACCTCTGACGAGTGGATAGTCACTCGCACCGGCATAAAGACCCGCCACGTCGCGACCGACGAGACGACCTCCTCGCTCGCGGTGGAGGCGGCAAAGAACGCGCTCGATATGGCGAAGCTCTCTCCGTCCGACCTCGACCTGATAATCTGCACCACCGTCACGCACGACTACATCACGCCGTCGCTCGCGTGCGTAGTGCAGGGCGAGCTTGGAGCGGACTGCCCCGCGTTGGACATAAACGCTGCGTGCAGCGGCTTTCTCTACGCTCTCGACGTCGCGGACGGATACTTCGCGCGCGGCAGGGTCGAAAAGGTCCTTGTCGTGTCCAGCGAGCTGCTCACCCGCATCACCGACTGGCGCGACCGCGCGACCGCAGTTCTCTTCGGCGACGGCGCGGGCGCGGTGGTGCTCGGCAAGGGAGACGCGCTCCGCTCGATAAAGATCGGCGCGAAGGGCAATCCCGACCCGCTGTACGCTCCCAATGTCGGCGGCATATCGCCGTGGCGGGCGGACAAGACCGAGCCCGAGTGCTTCCTTCACATGAACGGCCAGGAGGTGTTCAAGTTCGCGGTCAGCACGGTCAGCGACGACCTCATAGCCGTCGCGGAAGAGGCGGGCATCGACGTCAGCACTCTCGACCACGCCGTGCTGCATCAGGCAAACCTCCGAATACTCGACGCGGCTGCGCGCAAGTGCGGCCTCTCCCCCGAGAAGATGGAGGTCATAATCGACGAGACCGGCAACATGAGCTCCGCCTGCATACCGATAGCGCTCGACCGACTGGTGCGCAGCGGACGGATTCACAGCGGCGAATGGGTCGCGCTCGCGGGCTTCGGCGGAGGGTATACCTCCGGCGCAGCCTGCTTCAAATGGGATTAAAAGGTTCTCACCTTTTGGTCATAAACTAATCTTTTATTTGTAAAGGAGTCTTGAAAATGAACACTTTTGAGCGTGTAGTAAAAATTCTGAACGACATGGACGCGGGCGAGGGCATCGAGCTTACCCCCTCCACTACCTTTGAGGAGCTGGGTCTCGACTCGCTGTCGGTCGTCGAGATAACCATGAGCTGTGAGGATGAGTTCGGCATCGAGATCGATACCGACTCGAATCCCGCGACGCTCGGAGAGTTCGTCGAGCTTATCAACGCGAAGCTCGGAGAGTAAGACCATGCTGAAAACCCCGATTTGTGAGCTTGTCGGCATCGAATACCCCGTCTTTCAGGGCGGCATGGCATGGATAGCCGACGCGTCGCTCGCGGCTGCGGTCAGCGAGGGCGGCGGTCTCGGCATTATCGCCGCGATGAACGCCGGCGCCGACTGGCTTCGCGCTCAGATAGCCGAGCTGCGTTCAAAGACGTCCAAGCCGTTTGGCGTCAATGTTATGCTTATGAGCCCGTTTGCCGACGAAGTCGCCGCCGTCTGCGCCGAGGAGAAGGTCCCGGTCGTGGTCACCGGCGCGGGCAATCCCGGCAAGTATATGGACATGTGGAACGCCGCCGGAATAAAGGTCATTCCGGTCGTCGCCTCCACCGCAATGGCAAAGCTGGTCGAGCGCAGAGGCGCGGCGGCGGTCATTGCCGAGGGCGGTGAGAGCGGCGGTCATGTCGGCGATCTGACCACGATGGCGCTCGTGCCGCAGGTCTGCGATACGGTGAGCATCCCGGTCATCGCGGCGGGCGGCATTGCGGACGGCCGTCAGATGGCGGCAGCGTTCCTGCTCGGCGCGTGCGGAGTGCAGGTCGGTACGCGATTCCTTGTCGCGTACGAGTGCACCGTACATCAGAACTACAAGAACAAGATACTCGCCGCCAAGGACATCGACACGATGGTCACCGGTAAGCGTCTCGGACACCCCGTCCGCGCGCTGAAAAACGCGTATATGCGCGAGTATTTCAAGAACGAGTACAGCACCATGAGCGACGAGGATCTCGAGAAATTCGGCTCGGGAGCGCTTCGCCGCGCGGCGGTCGAGGGCGACGAGAAGGGCGGAATGTTCCTCAGCGGACAGGTCGCCTCGATGGTAACCAAGGAGCAGCCCGCCGCCGAGATAATCCGCGAGCTGTGTGAGGGTGCCGAAAAGGTGCTCGGGAGCGCCGGAACATGGGTAAAATAGCGTTCCTCTTCCCCGGTCAGGGCGCGCAGCATCCCGGAATGTGTGCCGGTCTTGACGCGTTTGACGCGGCAAAGGCGGTGCTCGACGCCGTTATGTCGATACGTCCGGACGCGCTCGAGCTGTGCCTGAACGGCAGCGCGGACGAGCTTTCAAAGACGATAAACACCCAGCCCTGTATGTTCATGGCAGAGCTGGCGGCGGCTCGCGTGCTTGAGAGCCTCGGCATCCACGCCGACGGCTGCGCGGGCTTTTCGCTCGGCGAGATAACCGCGCTCGCGTTTTCGGGAGCACTGTCCGACACCGACGCGGCAAGGCTTGTGTGCATCCGCGCCGAGCTTATGCAGGCGGCTGCCGAGGCAAACCCCGGCGCGATGGTCGCGGTGCTCAAGCTGTCAAACGACAAGGTCGCCGAGCTGTGCGAAAATGCCGGCGCGTGGCCGGTCAACTACAACTGCCCCGGTCAGGTCACCTGCGCGGGCAGAGCGGACGCGATAGAGACGCTGAAGCCCCTCGTCGCGGAGGCCGGCGGTCGCGCCGTACCGCTCGCGGTGCTCGGCGGATTTCACTCGCAGCTGATGCACACCGCGGCGGAGAAGCTCCGCGCCGCGCTCGACGACTTCGACCTTGTCGCGCCGTCAATGCCGCTGTACGCAAACCGCACCGCGGCACCGTACTCGGGCGATTTCAAGGAGCTTGTCGCGACACAGGTCGAAAATCCCGTCCACTGGCAGCAGACGATAGAGCACATGACCGCCAACGGCTTCGACACCTTTGTCGAGGTCGGACCGGGCAAGGTCTTGAGCGGACTTGTCAGCCGCATAGCGCCCGACGCGAGGATACTTCGCTGCGAGACGGCGGAGGAGATACGCGCCGTCGCGGACGAACTTAATCAGGAGGCATGACCATGCTTAAAGGACTGAACGCCGTCGTGACAGGCGGCTCGCGCGGCATTGGGCGTGAGATAGCACTCAAGCTCGCGCAGAACGGAGCTAACATATTCATCCCGGACATTGCGATAACTGAGAACACCGAGCAGACGCTTTCCGACTGTCGCGCCCTTGGCGTGCAGGCGGAGGCGATGGTCTGCGACGTGTCGAATTTCGAGGCGGTCAAGGATTTCTGCGACCGCATGGCAAAGGAATTCGGCGGCGTGGACATCCTCGTCAACAACGCCGGCATCACCCGCGACGGACTGCTCGGCCGGATGAGCGAGGAGAACTTCGACGCGGTGATAGCGACCAACCTCAAGGGCGCGTTCAACTTCTGCCGCAACCTCTACCGCAACTTCCTCGGACGTAAGAGCGGACGCATCGTCAACATCAGCTCGGTCGTCGGACTCAACGGCAACATCGGTCAGGTGAACTACTCCGCCGCAAAGGCGGGTCTCATCGGCCTTACGAAGTCGGTCGCAAAGGAGCTTGCCGCGCGCAACGTCACCTGCAACGCGATAGCTCCCGGCTTTATACAGACCGCTATGACCGACGCGCTCACCCCCGAGGTCCGCGCGCAGTACGAGGCGAGCATACCGCTCAAGCGTTTGGGCAGCACCGAGGACATCGCGAACCTCGCGCTCTTCCTCTGCTCGCCGTCCGCAAGCTACATCACCGGCGAGGTGATACGCTGCGACGGCGGTCTCGCGATGTAGTCTAAAATCCAGCGAAAGGATCTACCGAATTATGACACACAGAGTAGTTATAACCGGTGTCGGCGCGGTCACTCCCGTCGGGAACAACGTGCCCGATATGTGGGACGCGCTGAAGAACGGCCGCAGCGGCATCGGACCGCTCACCCACCTTGACCCCACCGAGTACAAGACCTCGGTCGCGGGCGAGCTGAAGGGCTTCGATCCGTCGCCCTACCTCGAGCCGACCGAGATACGCCGTCTCGACCCGAACGTCCAGTTCGCGGTCGTCGCCGCGGAACAGGCGGTAAAGGACAGCGGCATCGTCGGCGCGTGCGAGCCGGATCGGATCGGCGTGTACATCGGCTCGGGCATCGGCGGATTCCAGACGATGACCGACGGTCTGTACAAGCTGCGCGACGGCGGTCCGCGAAAGGTCTCGCCGTTCGTCATCCCGATGATGATAGCGAACATGGCTGCGGGCACCGTCGCCATGCGGCACAACTTCCGCGGCGCGACGCTGCCGGTGGTCACCGCCTGCGCAACATCGACCCACACCGTCGGCGAGGCGTTCCGCGCGATAAAGCACGGCTACTCCACCGCTATCGTCGCCGGAGGTACCGAGGCGTCGATAACTCCGCTGTCGATAGCCGGATTCGGCAACAGCATGGCGCTTTCCAAGAATCCCGATCCCGCCACCGCCTGCGCTCCGTTTGACAAGCGGCGCGACGGATTTGTCATCGCCGAAGGCGCGGCGATCCTGGTGCTTGAGGAGCGCGAACACGCTCTGGCTCGCGGCGCGCACATCTACTGCGAGATATGCGGCTACGGCAACACCTGCGACGCCTATCACATCACCGCCCCCGATCCGGAGGCTGCGGGCATAACCACCGCGATAAAGCTCGCCTGCGAGGAGGCGGGCGTGAACATCGACGAGGGGCTGTACATCAACGCGCACGGCACCTCCACCCCGCTCAACGACAAGACCGAGACGCTCGGCATAAAGCAGGCTCTCGGCGAGGGCGCGTACAGGGCGCACATCAGCTCGACCAAGTCGATGACCGGGCATATGCTCGGCGCGGCGGGCGCGACCGAGGCCATCGTCTGCGCACTGTCGCTTGAGAACGGCGTCATCCCGCCGACGATAAACTATGTCGAGCCCGACCCCGACTGCGACCTCGACTACACCCCGAACAAAGCTCAGCCGTTTGACGGCAGGTGGGCGATGTCCAGCTCGCTCGGCTTTGGCGGTCACAACGGCGTGCTCGTCTTTAAGAAGGAGGAGCAAAAGTGAGGATAAGCGAGATACAGAAGCTTGCCGAGATAATGGAGCGCTACTCGCTCACGGCGGTGCGCATCGGCGAGGGCGACGAACGCGTCGAGCTTGAGCGCGGAGCGGTGCTTGCCCCGACCGTGCAGCCGACAGCTCCGGCGGTGGTGCCGCTTGCGCCGACCGTCGGCGAGAGCGTGCCGTCGGCAGAGACGCACGCGACCTCGATAACAAGCGCAAACGACGTCCGCTCGCCGATGGTCGGAGTGTTCTACTCCGCGCCGTCGCCGGATGCCGAGCCGTTTGTCAAGCTGGGCGACCATGTGCATAAGGGCGACGTGCTCTGCATAATCGAGGCAATGAAGCTCATGAACGAGATAACCGCCGAGGTCGACGGCGAGGTCGTTGATATCTGCGTGGAAAACGGGCAGCTGGTCGAGTTCGATCAGTGCCTTATGCGCATAGAGTGAGGTGCTGACGATGAACAGAGACGAGATAAAGCAGATACTTCCCCACCGCGAGCCGATGCTCCTTGTGGACGAAAGCTCGCTTGCGGACGACGGAAGCGCCGTTGGCAAGTACCACGTCACCGGCGACGAGTGGTTCGTCCAGGGACACTTCCCCGGCAATCCCACCGTGCCCGGCGTCGTGCTCTGCGAGATGATGGCGCAGAACTGCTGCGTGCTGCTCGCGGGCGAGACCGACGGCGTCACGCCCTATTTCACCAGCATGAACAACGTCCGTTTCAAAAAGCCGGTGCATCCCGGCGACACGCTCGAGCTTCACGGCACGATAACCCGCCGCAAAGGTCCGTTCTGCTTTGCCTCCGGCGAGGCGAAGGTCGGCGGCGAGGTGGTCTGCACCGCCGAGTTCTCGTTTGCGCTGGTGAAATAAGATGCTGTTTTCAAAGATACTTATTGCCAACCGCGGCGAGATAGCGGTGCGCATAATCCGCGCCTGCAAGGAGATGGGCGTGCAGACGGTCGGAGTCTACTCGGACGCCGACCGCGAAGCCCTGCACGTCGCGATGGCGGACGAGGCCTACTGCATCGGTCGCGCGTCCGCGGCGGAAAGCTATCTCAACATGGACGCGATAATTACCGTTGCGAAGTCGACCGGCGCGGCGGCGATACACCCCGGCTACGGACTGCTCAGCGAGAACGCGGCGTTCGTCCGCAAGTGCAGCGACGCGGGCATAAAGTTCATCGGCCCGTCGGCGGAGGTCATCGAGCGTATGGGCGACAAGGAGGCTGCACGGCGCACGATGCGCGCGGCAGGCGTTCCGGTCGTCGAGGGCTGCGACCTCCTCCGCGACGCTGACATGGCGGAAGCCGAGGCGGCTCGCGTCGGATGTCCGGTGCTCATCAAGGCGCGCGCGGGCGGCGGCGGTCGCGGTATTCGCCGCGCGAACACTCCCGAGGAGGCTCGCGGCGCGTTTGAAGCCGCCAGGGCGGAGGCGTTCGCGGCCTTTGGCGACGGCGAGTGCTATCTTGAAAAGCTGGTCGAGCACGCGCATCACATCGAGGTGCAGCTTCTCTGCGACGAGCACGGCGGCGTGGTGACCATAGGCGAGCGCGAGTGCTCGATACAGCGCAAGAACCAGAAGCTGCTCGAGGAGTCCCCCGCCCCGTCGATATCCCCCGACCTCCGTCGCGAGATGCACGCCGCCGCAGTCAAGGCGGCAAAGGCGGTCGGCTACACCAACGCGGGCACGGTCGAGTTCCTTGTCACCGACGACGGCAAGTTCTACTTCATGGAGATGAACACGCGGCTTCAGGTCGAGCATCCGGTAAGCGAATTTGTCAGTGGCATCGACCTTGTCAAGTGGCAGCTGCGCATCGCGTCCGGTCATCCGCTCGGCTTTGCGCAGAGCGACGTGCGGCTGCGCGGTCACGCGATAGAGTGCCGCATAAACGCCGAAAATCCCGCGCTCGACTTCCGTCCCAGCTGCGGAAGGATAACCCTTCTGCATACTCCGGGCGGCCCGTGGGTGCGGTTCGACACGGCGCTCTACCCCGACTACACCGTACCTCCCTACTATGACTCGATGATAGGCAAGCTCATCGTCCACGCGCCCACGCGCGAGGAGGCTGTCCGCAAGATACGCGCGGCGCTCGGCGAGCTGGTCATCGGCGGCATAGACAACAACGCGGAACTGCAACTGAAGATACTCGCCGACAGGCGATTCCTCGGCGGTTGCTATCACACCGACTTTATGAGCGAAGGTATATAAATGGCTATTAACAAGGATTTTTTCAAGAAGGTGCTGAACCTGAACTCGCTTGAGGGTGAGCCGAACGCCAAGCCCGACGACGTCGATGCCGCCGAGACCGCACCCGCGCCGGAGACGGTCGTGTGCAAGGGCTGCAAGCGCACCATCGCAAAGGACGAGCTTCGCCGCCGGCTGTATGTCTGTCCGCGCTGCGGACGGCACATGCCCTTCCCTCCGCGCGAGCGCATCGCGGCGCTTGCCGACGAGGGCAGCTTTGTCGAGTTTGACGCGCAGCTTGTCGCAAAGAACCTGCTCGACTTCCCCGGCTACGACGAAAAGCTCGCCGATATGCGCGAGGCTACCGGCGAACCCGAGGGCGTCATCACCGGCAGGATGACGATAAGCGGCTGCCCGACGGCGGTGTTCGTGATGAACCCCGATTTCATCATGGGTTCGATGGGCGCGGCGGTCGGCGAAAAGCTCGCGCGGCTGTTCGAATACGCGACACGCGAGGGTCTGCCGGTGGTCGGATTTACCGTCAGCGGCGGCGCGCGTATGCACGAGGGCATGTTGTCGCTCATGCAGATGGCAAAGGTCAGCGGCGCGGTCGGTCGCCACTCGGACGCGGGCGGGCTGTACATCGCGGTACTCACCGACCCGACCTGCGGCGGCGTCACCGCGAGCTTTGCGATGCAGGCAGACATACTCGTCGCCGAGCCGAAGGCGCTCATCGCGTTTGCCGGACCGCGCGTCATTGAGCAGACGATACACAAGAAGCTGCCCGACGGCTTCCAGTCCGCCGAGTTCCTGCTTGAGCACGGATTTTTGGACACGATAATGCCCCGTCAGCGTCAGCGCGCGGGACTGTACCGACTTTTGAGCCTTCACAGAAGGGAGGACGGTTCGTATGGCAGAGCGTAAAAATCTGACCGCGTATGAGCGGGTCCTGCTCGCGCGGGACAAGGATCGCCCCACCGGCATGAAGTTTATCAACGGACTGTTCACCGACTTTGTCGAGCTGCACGGCGACCGGCGCTACGGCGACGACCCAGCCGTCGTTGGCGGTATCGCGCGGCTCGCTGGCCGTCCCGTCACTGTCATCTGCATTGAAAAGGGCACCGACGTGCGCGAGCACATCAAGCGCAACTTCGGCATGGCGCATCCCGAGGGCTACCGCAAGTCGCTCCGTCTCATGCGTCAGGCGGAGAAGTTCGGCAGACCGGTCATCTGCCTTGTGGACACGTCCGGCGCATACTGCGGCATGGGCGCGGAGGAACGCGGTCAGGGTCAGGCGATAGCCGAGAACCTGATCGGAATGCTCTCGCTCCGCACCCCCACCCTGTCGATAATCACCGGCGAGGGCGGCAGCGGCGGCGCGCTCGCGCTTGCCTGCGCCGACCGCGTGTGGATGCTTGAGAACGCCGCCTATTCGGTCATCACGCCGGAGGGCTGCGCGTCGATACTCTGGAAGGACGCGGAGAAGAAGTCGGAGGCTGCCGAGGCGCTCGGACTGACCGCCGACAAGCTCGAGTCGCTCGACATAATCGACCGAATAATTCCCGAGCAGTCGGACGACTGGGACATGACCATGTCCGCGCTGCGCGACGCGCTTGTGACCGAAGTTTCCAAGCTCTGCGAGTACGACGAGGAGCAGCTGCTGTCCGAGCGGTACTACAAGTACCGCCGCATGGGTGTCAGCGGTCAGGATTGGTAGCGTTTCACATACAAAAAGGGGGATATTCTATGAAAAAAAGCACGAAAATGCTCATCATCGCCGGCTCGGTCGCGATAGCCGCAGCGGCGATAACTGCGGCGCTGAACCACGGCGACAAGTCGGCGGCAAAGCCCGCGCTCGGCGACCGTTCTCCGTCGATAACCGACCGCGACTTTCTCTCGGTCAGCGGCTCCAGCCTTGTCAATCGCGACGGCGAGCGGGTCGTTCTGAAGGGCGTGAACCTCGGCGGCTGGATGCTTCAGGAGTGCTGGATGTGCCCGATAGTCGGCGCGGACGGCGAGTGGGGCAACCTGGACACCATCGAGGCTTTCAGGCAAAACGGGTACTCCGACGAGCAGATTCAGCAGCTTTTCGATACATATCAGGACAACTGGATAACCGAAGGCGACCTGGACATAATCGCCGACAGCGGCGCTAACTGCGTGCGTGTCCCCTTCTGGTACCGCAACTTCATGACCGACGAGGACGGCAGTTGGATAGACGACGATCTCGACAAAAATCCCGGCTTTAGGCGGCTCGACTGGATAGTCGAACAGGCGGGCGCGCGCGGGCTGTATGTCATACTCGATATGCACGGATGCCCCGGCGGACAGTCGATGAACCACTGCTGCGGCACGGTCGGGCGCAACGACCTCTACTCGTCCGAAAGCTGTCGCGCGGCTATGAAAAAGCTGTGGCAGGCGATCGCCTCGCGCTACAAAAACGAGCCGGCGGTCGCGGCGTACGACATAATGAACGAGCCGCAGAACAACGGCGGATTCGAGGACAAGCCGAATTTTGTCGACGCGTGGGACTCGAAGTCGTGGGCGCAGACAAATGAGGTCTATCGCGAGATGGTCGCCGCCGTGCGCGAAGTCGATTCCGACCATGTGATATCGCTCGAGGGCATCTGGCGCATCACCAATCTGCCCGATCCGAGCACCGAGGGCTGGACGAATATGCTCTATCAGGTGCATCTCTACGACGACACCGCGCAGTTCAAGACGCTCGCCAATGATGTCGCCGACTATGCCGAGCGACGCGGCGTGGCGGTGCTCGTCGGCGAGTTCTCGAACATGCAGGGCATTGAGATATGCGACGAGCACGGCATAAGCTGGACGACCTGGACATACAAGGGCGGCAAGGGCGCAAACGGCAGCTGGTTCTGGTACTACGGCTCGCCAACGCCGGTCGTGCCGACAGTGGACGACTTTGACAAGGCGCTTGAGAAGTGGGGCGAGGCGCTGCGCACCGAAAATTTCTTCCGTTCGAGCGCGGTCATGGGCGCTGTGGAGCGTTCGCTCATGCCCTCGGACGGCGAATGACCATCGCGAAAAACACAGTAAAAAAGGAAGCCTAATGGCTTCCTTTTTTGTGCGTTGGATGTGGGGATATGTCACGCTACGGTTTGGCGCATTACGCCGTCCTAACGCTTACCGGAAATCCCGCTCCCGAGTACGCGGAGCGTACTCTCCGCGGTCGTTATCCAGTTTGGCGTTAGTCCGCCTATGCGCTTACCTCGCCGCTTCGTTAAAACGCGCCCTTACGCGTGGTGGCGTTGCTCGCCTCCTCGCTGGCAAATCGCAGTATCTCTCGGGCAGCGTCGACGTCTATCTTGTCCACCGCAAGCAGCTTTACCAGCGCCGCGCCGATAAAGCAGTCGCCCGCGCCGGTGGTGTCCACGACCTTCACGTCGGTCGCCGGCTCGAAGAAGGTACCGCACTCAAACGCTCCGTAAGCACCCCTCGGACCGCAGGTGACGAACGCCGCCCTGAGTCCATACCGCTCGCGCATATCGGTAGCCGCCGTGGCGGGATCGGAGATGCCGAAAAGCCACTCCGCCTCATCGTCGCTGACCTTCATCACCGTCGCGTGCTCCGCCGCCGCGAGCGCCTCCGCTTTCAGCTCATCCTCCCTGCCCTTCCACAGCGGGAAGCGCAGATTCGGGTCGTAGCTGACCATCGCGCCCGCCTCGTGTGCTGCCTTGGCAAGCGCCAGAACGGTCGAGCGCTCCGGCTCCTCCGCAAGCGCCACCGAGCCAAAGTGCAGACAGCGCGTGTTCTTCGCCGCCTCGACGCAGGTCTCGTTCAGCTCGAGCGCCGTGTCCGCCAGTCCGTGCCGATAGAACGAAAAGCTGCGGTCGCCGCGCGAATCCAGATGTACAAACGCGAGCGTCGTGCCGCGAGCGTCGTCAAACTGAAGCAGCTCGTCCGAAACTCCCCTCTCGCGTATCACCGCCGCGATCTGCTCACCAAACGCGTCCCGTCCGACGCGCGCGCAGACCGCGGAATTAAGTCCAAGTCGCTTCGCCGCCACCGCGGTGTTCAGCGGCGCTCCGCCAACCTTAGGCAGAAACGCGCCGTCCTGCGGCGTCATGTCGATAAGGGCCTCCCCTATCGACAGCACATCAAATCTCTCCATTCTTATCGGCCTCCTCATTTTCAAGTACAGTGTACGCGACCTTGCCCACAAGCGTGGTCGGCAGCTCATCGCGGAACTCTATCTCGCGCGGCAGCGCGTACTTTGCAACATACTTTCGGCAGAAGGATAATATCTCCTCGCCGCACGCGTCGGACGGCGAATAGCCCTCGTTCAGCGTGACGAACGCCTTGATGCGTTTCATCCGATACGGGTCGGGCACTCCTATCACGCAGCTCAGCCGCACCGCCGGATGCTTTTCAAGCACCGCTTCTATCTGCGACGGATAGACATTGTACCCACTGGTTATTATAACACGCTTTATCCGCTGTTTAAAGTATAGAAAACCGTCCGCGTCCATAGAACCGAGATCGCCGGTGTGCAGCCATATGTGACCGTCCGAATGTTTTCGCAGCGCGGTCGCGGTCTCGTCGTCCCTCCCGAGGTATCCCGGCATGACCGACGGCCCGGTGAGGCATATCTCGCCATCCTCGCCCGCCGCCAGCTCCTCGCCGGTCTTGGGGTCGCATATCTTGTAGTATGTGTCCGGGAAGGGTATGCCTATCGAGCCTTCGCGCTCCTCGGTTATCGGGGTCAGGCAGCTCGCCGTCACGCACTCGGTAAGTCCGTAGCCCTCGCGCACACGCACCGACGCGCCGTGTTCGGCAAGATATGTGTCCAGCCGTTTTTTCAGTTCCGGCGGAAGCGAGTCTCCCCCGCTGAACACGCCCTCAAGGCAGCTCAGATCCGCGCCGTCAAGAAACGGATTGCGGCTCATCGCCTCGTAGAGCGTCGGCACACCCGCGATGTAGTTAGGTCGCTTCTTTCTGATAAGCGTCGCGTACTCCTTGAGCACCACCCGCGGCACAAGTATCGACCGCGCGCCGGCGCAGAGTATCGTGTGGACGCACACGCCAAGCCCAAATCCGTGAAACACCGGCATTGCCGCGAGCATGCTCTTTCCGCTCACATCGCGCCCGCACATAGCCGCCGTCTGCACCGCAAGCGCGTTGAGGTTCAGATTTGTCAGCCGAACGCCCTTGGTCGTACCGGTCGTACCGCCGCTGAACAGCACCACCGCGTCGTCTTCTGCCCCGCCTATCGGCTTCGGCAAAGTGGTCGCCGCGCCGCGCTTGATAAATTCGCGCCATCCAATCACCCGCGCGTCGGTCGGCTTCGCGATGCCCCGTCCCGCCGTGAGCGGATACGCCGCGCGCATTATCGGGTTCAGCTCGTCCACCGGCGTGACGCGGACAAGTTTTTCGAGCGAGGTGTTCTCCCAGACCGCCTCGAACTTTTCAACCGACTGGTCGAGCACCACCGCGAACCGCGCGCCGACCTCGTTTAGGCTGTACTCGATCTCGCCCTCTGCCGACAGCGGGTGGATGAAGCTGCCCACCGCGCCTATTCGGACAAGCGCGTACAGGCAGAACACCGCCTGCGGCGTGTTCGGCAGACAGACGAGCACCCGCTCACCCACCTGCACTCCCAGCTTCAAAAACGCACGCGCCGCGCCGTCAATGCCGCTCATAAGCGACGCGTAGTCCCAGTCCCTGTTCATGTAGCTTATCGCCACCGCCGACGGCTCGCGTTCGGCAACGGCGTTCACCGCGTCGTACATACTGCCCTCGGGATAGTCGAGCGTCGCGGGAATATCGCCGTAATACGGTCTCCACGGCGCGGATATGTTGTCATACTCGGTAAATCTCATAATCGCTGAAAGACCACTTCCTCGCTTCTTGCAACGTCTAATATGAATTATAACACATCCAAACCGAAAATACAAATATAACCTTTCAGTCCTTGCATTTTTTCTTTGCAAGGGATATAATGGAGCTAACCGAAACCAAGGAGGCATTCAAAATGACACTGGAACAGGCACGCGCCGAGCTGAAGGAGCTGCAGTTAAAGCAGTTCGCCTATCGCTACGGCATGATAATCGCAAGCCTCGACGCGAATACATACGCGCCGAAGGGCTCCGCCGAGGGTCGCGCTACCGCCATGAGCATCATGAGCGGCGAGATGCACAAGATATTCGCCGGACCGCAGGTCGGCGAGCTGCTCGGCTTCCTGAACGAGAACCGCGGCGAGCTTTCGCCGGAGGAGGCGCGTCAGGTCGAGCTTATGAAGCGCCGCTATGACAATCAGTCGAAGATACCGCTCGAGGAGACGATGGAGTACTCCAAGATCCGCAGCGAGGCGGAGGTCGTGTGGCACGAGGCAAAGGAGAAGAGCGACTTTGCGATGTTCCTGCCCTATCTCGAGAAGATAGTCGCCTATCAGCGTAAGTTCGCGGGCTACTACGACCCGAACAAGAAGCCCTACGACGCGCTGCTTGACCAGTATGAGCGCGGCGCGGACATGGAGATGCTGGACAAGTATTTCGCCACCATCCGCTCTACCATCGTGCCGCTGCTCGCAAAGACCCAGGCTCAGGCGCCGATTGACGACAGCTTCCTTTTCAAGTATTACGATCCCGAGCAGCAGAAGAAGCTCAGCCTGTGGCTGATGAACCTGATGGGGCTGAACGACACCAACTGCGCCATTGCCGAGACCGAGCACCCCTTCACCACCGGCACCGACAACCGCCACGCGCGCATCACCACCCACTACTACCCCAACGCGATAACCTTCGCGATGTACTCCACCATCCACGAGGGCGGTCACGCGCTTTATGAGCTGGGTGTGGACGACAAGTATCGCTACACCACGCTTGACGGCGGCATCTCGATGGGCGTTCACGAGAGCCAGTCGCGCTTCTACGAGAACCTCGTCGGACGCTCGCAGGGCTTTACCAACTTCATCTTCCCGAAGATGGTCGAGCTGTTCCCCGAGCAGTTCAAGGGTGTCACTCCCGAGCAGTTCTACCGCGCGGTCAACAAGGCGCAGCCGTCGCTTATCCGCACCGAGGCGGACGAGCTGACCTACTCGCTGCACGTCCTTGTGCGCTATGAGATAGAAAAGCTGCTCATCGACGGCTCGCTCGCCGTCAAGGACGTCCCCGGCGTGTGGAACAAGATGTACAAGGAGTACATCGGCATCGACGTGCCCAGCGACAAGGAGGGCTGCCTCCAGGACAGCCACTGGTCTGGCGGCAGTTTCGGCTACTTCCCGTCCTACTCGCTCGGAAGCGCGTACGGTGCGCAGATGCTCGAGACGATGAAGAAGTCGTTCGACTTCGACGCGTGCTGCGCCAATGGCGACATCGCGCCGATAACCGCGTGGCTGCGCGAGCACGTCCACAAGTACGGCTGCATGCTCGAACCGGGCGACGTCGTAAAGAACGCGTGCGGCGCTCCGTTCGACCCCGCCTTCTACGCAAACTACCTGACCAATAAGTTCTCGGCGCTGTACAACCTGTAAAAGCACACCAAAAAAGGACGGAGGCTTTGCCTCCGTCCTTTTTAACGCTTTTATTCCAGTCCACCGTGCTCGCGCAGAAACTCGCGATACAGCTCGGCGTTCATCCGCATCAGCGCGCGCACCGGCAGATGGAAGCGGCACGCATCCACGCACCGACCGCAGCCGACGCAGCGCCTGACCAGCCGCATCTTTCGATCGGTATCGGCGGAGATGAGCGGCTCTATCGGCATGCTTCCGATGAACTGACCCATCCGCGCAGCCAGCGGAATATCTATCCCAGCCGGACAGGGCATACACTCGCCGCAGCCGCGGCAGTAGCTCGCAGCCAGCTTGGAGCGGTCGCCGTGTATCTCGCTCCACAGCTCGTCGTCAAGGCTCGGCGGCTCCGCGACAATCGGCAGAAGCTGCTCGAGCTGCCACATATACTGCACGCCGAACACCGGCATCGCGCCGATCGAGCGCAGGAACGCGACAGCACCCTTCGGCGACTGCCACAGTCCGCCCGCCATCGGTTCGAGCGCGACGATATCCACGCCGCAGCCGCGTATCTTCGTCACCGCGTCCAGCTCCTCGTCGCAGGCAAGGCAGTTGAGCGGCATGGCTATGACCTCGAACGCTCCCCGCTCCGCCTCGCGCACAGCCTCCGAGATACGATGCGTCTCAAGTCCGATGGCTCCGACGCGGCCTATCGCCTTCAGCTCCTCCAGCCCCGACGCGTCGAACCCGTCGTCGGTCGCGAGCAGCGCAATATCCAACCTGTCGGTCGAAAACGCGGTGAGATACCCGATAAGCTCGTCCGCCGACCGTACGCTTGCCATCAGCCGATACTCCGAGCGTTCCACGCCGCTGAGTCCCGCCGCCATACGCTCCGCCGCGTCGATGCTTCCCGCGTGGAACAGCCGCAGACCGCCGTCGAACGCCGCGCGGACGAGCGACGCCGCCTCGCTTGCCGCAAGCCGCTGCATCGGTGTTCCCCCAAGCCCCGCGGCGGGCAGAATATTTTTCAATCGCGTCCCCTTCCTTTCACATCCTTCCGAGTTGTATCCATTGTACCACAGAAATCCGCCGTACACAAGTTAAGTTTTTATCACGCGCGCCGCTTTTTCACCGTACCTATCGCCGTGCCAAAGCCTATCCCCTGTGCCGCGGCTGCCGCGAGATATACCACCGCCGCGAGCAGTATCGCGATTATCAGCGCCAGCCCGTCGGGCAGCGTCTCGCCGAACCGAAGATAGCTTATCCTCGCCACCAGTCCCGCGAGTATCGCCGACAGCAGCGGATTTATAAACCATCGCCGCCACTCGACACGTATGCCGCAGGTCTTGACCACCTGGTAGAAATTGAGCGCGAAGGTCAGGAATGTGCTTGCCACAAACGCCGCGACATAGCCCATCATACGCACCTGCGGTATGCGCACGAGCAGCACGACCATCGCAAGCTCCAGCGCGTTTCCGATGAGGAAGTTCGCCGCCGACACGGTCTGCTTGCCAAGCCCGTTTAGGATGCTGCCGAATATAGCCATATATATCGCGAACGCCGTGCCTATCGCGAGCGGCAGCAGGTACGCGCCGTCCACCCGCTGTCCGAACATATACCATCCAAGCGGCGCGCCGAGCGGGGTCATCACGGCAAGCACCGGCAGTATGGCAAACGACGTCGCGAGGATGCAGCGGGACACCTTGTGCCGAAGGTCCGCGTAGTTTCCGAGCGCCATGTTTTCGGACAGCTTGGGCACCATCACCAGGCCAAGTCCCACTATCAGCGCCGAAGGCAGGTTGAAAAGCGGCATCGCCATGCCGAACAGCACGCCGAATTCGCCCAGCGCCTGCGACTGCGTAAGCCCGCTTGCCGCAAGCATTCGAGGTATCAGTATCACGATGAGCGAGGACAGCAGGTTGTTGACAAGATTGGTCGCGCTGACCGGCGCCGCTATCCCAAGCAGCCGCCTGGTGAGCCTGCTGTCCGGCTCGCCGTCGGACGGCAGTTTGCGGACCCTTCGGCGATATACCGTGCGTAGGAACATCGAGCTTGCCACCTCGCAGACGAGCATCCCGATGACTATCAGCATCAGCATCTTCTCGTCCGGCTGCGGCATGAATATCCACAGCAGTCCGACGACCGCGCTCATTCGCACTATCTGCTCCATCAGGTCGGAAAGCGCCGGCGGATTGACCTCCTTTGTGCCGTAGAGATAGTTTTTGTGTATATTTTCCACTCCGGTGAAGAATATCACCGGCACCAGCGCGTAGACCGCGAGCCGCGTCCGCTCGTCGCCGAGGAAGTTCTTTGCTATCGGCGCGGCGAAAAATCCCGCTACCGCGCTTATCACGAGAAAGACGACGAAGAATATACCCAGCGCGCGGCGAACGAGGCTCTTCAGCGCCGCGTAGTTCTTCAGCGCCAGATACTCGGCGGCAAGGCGGGACACCGCAACGCATATCCCGCTCGTCCCCAGCGCCAGCGCGAGCGAATAGAACGGGAAGATGAGCTGGAACAGCCCCATCCCCTCCGCGCCGATGAATCGCGACAGCAGCATCCGATAGACGAAACCGAGCAGCTGCGACGCGATGTTCGCGCCGGTAAGTATAAACGCGCCATAGCGCACCGACCGCTTGTCTATGCCCATCCTCGACCTCCGCGTATGTATTCGCTCTAAGTTTATTCACACGCGGCAGGATTTAGAATTTTGCTTGCGGTCGAGCCTCCGCTGTGATAATATTGATTTGGAGATAACTTCCATAGGGAGGCGTGAAACATGAAAGCAAAACTGACTTACAGCAAGAACTTCACCGTGGGTAAGATCGATCCGCGCATCTACGGCTCGTTTGTCGAGCATCTTGGGCGCTGCGTCTACGGCGGCATCTACGAGCCGACCCATCCGACAGCCGACGAAAACGGCTTCCGCCGCGACGTGCTCGAGCTTGTCAAGGAGTTGGGCACGCCGATAGTCCGCTACCCCGGCGGCAACTTCGTATCCGGCTACAACTGGGAGGACGGCACCGGCCCACGCGAAAAGCGTCCGGTGCGCACCGAGCTTGCGTGGCACACTCTCGAGACGAACGAGGTCGGCATAGACGACTTTGCCGGTTGGGCAAAGAAGGCTGGCGTTGAGATAATGCAGGCGGTCAACCTCGGCACGCGCGGACCGCAGGAGGCAAAGGATCTCGTCGAATACTGCAACTTCCCCGGCGGCACCGAGTGGTCGGACAGACGTCGGGCAAACGGTCACGAGGAGCCGTTCGGCGTCAAGGTCTGGTGCCTCGGAAACGAGATGGACGGCCCCTGGCAGACCGGTGCGAAGAAGCCGGTCGAATATGCGCGCACCGCCCGCGAGGCTGCGAAGCTGATGAAGTGGCTCGACCCGTCGATAGAGCTTGTCGCATGCGGCAGCTCGCATATGGGTATGCCAACCTTCGGCGAGTGGGAGGCGACCGTGCTCGACGAGACGTTCGACATGGTCGACTACATATCGCTGCACAGCTACTACGCGAACCGCGACGGCAATATGCCGAAGTTCCTCGCGTCGTCGGTCGGCATGGACAAGTTTATAAAGTCGGTCATCGCGATATGCGACTACATCGCGGCAAAGAAGCACTCGAACAAGAAGATAATGCTCTCCTTTGACGAGTGGAACGTGTGGTATCACTCGGACGCGGCTACCGCCGAGATACCGATGTGGTCGATCGCGCCGCCGCAGCTCGAGGACGTGTACGACTTTGCCGACGCGCTGGTGGTCGGCAGCTTCCTCACCACGCTTATGAACAACTGCGACCGCGTGAAGATGGCGTGCATCGCGCAGCTTGTCAACGTGATAGCGCCGATAATGACCCGCAACGGCGGCGGCGCGTGGCGGCAGACCATCTTCCATCCGTTCGCGCTGTCGGCGCGCTACGGACACGGCGAGACACTCCGCGCGGCGCTCGACTGCCCGACCTACGACATCGACGGCGATGCCGTTCCCTACCTCGAGGCTGCGGGCGTGCTGAACGAGGAAAAGGGCGAGCTTACGATATTCGCGGTCAACCGCAGCATCGACGAGCCGCTCGAGCTGGACATCTGCCTCGAAAACATCGACGCGACGCTGTTCGAGCGGATACTCGTGCAGCACGACTCGTTCGACGCGACGAACACCGAGGAACATCCGGACAACGTGGCTCCGGTCACCACCGCCGCAAACGAGCCGACCGTCGGCGGAAAGCTCAGCGTGACGCTCGAGCCGCACAGCTACAACGTGCTCCGCTTCAAGATATAACTTTCGCACATGAAAAGAGTCGGTGAGTTTGACTCATCGGCTCTTTTTTATCACCCAAACATCAAATCCATGTCCACGCCGCCCTCGATGCCGTCCACCACGCCCTTGTCGGTGTACTGCCATATGTCATAGTCGTAGTACAGCGTCGGCACCGACGAATACTGTGCCAGCCAGAACGGATACTCGCCCAGCTCGTCGAGGTGGTACTCCTCGTAGCCGAGCGACAGATAGAAGTACACCATCGGGTCGTACCCTGCGGCGGCTATCGTCTCGCAGAACGCCTTGGCGCAGGCTGTGAGCGTGTTGCGCGACAGCCCGCGGGTGCGCGCCGTCTTGGAGTCGGGCAGCTCCCAGTCGTAGACTATCGGCAGGTCGAGTGACTTGCCTCCGAGCAGTTCGAGCACCAGTTTTGCCTCCTCGACCGCCTCCTGCGGCGTTATCGCCTGTGAGTAGAAATACACACCAACGTCAAGTCCCGCAGCCTTCGCGCCGCTCAAATTGCGCTCGAAGTACGCGTCCACGTTCAGATTTCCGGCGGTGTAGCCGCGATATCCGGCGCGTATCATCGCGAAGCTCACGCCGTCGTTTGCGACCGCGTTCCAGTCTATCTCGCCCTGCCACGCGCTCACGTCCACACCTGTCCGCGCGTTCGGATAGCTGACGCGTCCGTCGTCGCCGCGAACAAAGTCGGAAGTTATCTTATCACTTTTCGGCAAATTTTTGAGAATAGGTATCTGTCTGCCATAGAAAAGTATGTAATCCTCAGATTGCTCCGGTTCTATCGGCCGCTCGGGTCCCGGCTGCGGCGACGGATCGCTCGGAGCCGTCGAGCCGTCGTCCTCCGGGCGGATGAGCTTTGTGATAAGCGTCGCCGCCTCGGCGCGGGTGAGATTTTCGGTCGGCGCGAACCGACCGTCGCCGCGTCCGCTGATGAAGCCGAACCGCGTGAGCGCGGACACCTCCGACTTTGCCCAGTCGGCGACCTCGCTGAAATCGGTGTAGTCGGCGGTCTTTGTCACCTGCCACAGCCCGAGAGCGCGGGCGATGCACACCGCCGCCTCCTGTCGGGTTATCATATCGTTCGGGCGGACGCAGCCGTCGCTGCCCTGCATGATGCCCGCCGCCGATGCGCGCAGCAGCTCGGTCTCGTACCACGCGCCGCTCGGAATGTCGCTGAATACCGGGCGTCCGGTCGTCTGCCAATCGAACACGCGGCAGAGCATGACCGCAAATTCCGCACGGGTTATGTACGCGTTCGGATGAAAACTTCCGTCGGCATAGCCGCTTATCACACCCGCTGTAGCTGCGGCGGATATGATGTTTTCCGCCCAGTGTCCCTTGGTGTCGCTGAACGCCGATGCGCTCGTAGTTGTTATAATTGCCGCCATAAGCAGCGAAATAATTCGTTTTTTCATGGAAAAAGTTTCCTTTGCGTGGGATTGTCGCCGTCGCCGGCAAGCAGATATATTCTATCACGCTTTTTCGACCTTTTCCACCGTTTCTCGATAAATTTAGCGAAAATGTAACATTCCAATGTATGGCAAAAGGACGGGGATCACTCCCCGTCCCTTCTGTCCCAAGGCTTACTCGCCGTCGACCACCGTGTGTCTGCGGAAGAGCAGCGAGATGCACCAGATACCCGCAAGCCCGACCAGCGTGTATATAACACGACTCACCGCCGCAGTCTGTCCGCCGCATATCCACGCAACGACATCGAACTTGAATATGCCTATAAGTCCCCAGTTCAGTGCGCCGATTATCGACAGCACAAGCGCTATTCTGTCGGTCATAGTCATACCTCCTTTTGCGACTTCGAGCATATTTTTCGCCGAAGGTATGCGTTTTATGCGTTCAAAATGTGCAAATTTTGGAAATTACGCGCTTATTCCGGTGAATTCGTACAGCGGACTTTCCACCGCCACCGAGCTTATCACCGTGTAGCCGCCCTCCTCCTCGAGAGTCAGCTCCGCGAACGCGGCGACGCTGTCCCCCGTGCCGGAGGATATCGTGAACAGCAGCTTCGCGGTGGTCACGCCCTCGTCTTCGGTTATCTCGGACACATACCAGCTGTCCACCGACGTCGCCGACGATTCGAGCATCAGCGTGTCGCCGATGACCTCGAGGTAGCGCTCGCGCAGCGCGTCGCTCATCACGGCATACTGGCTCGCGCAGTTTCGAGACGCCACGCCCTGCGACCACACCTCTATCGCCTGCTCTACATCGCGCGCGCCGAGGCTGTCCAGCGCCCCGAGCACCGATGACGTCTCAAACGCCGCGTCGTCCGGCTTTGCGTTCACCTCGCGCTCGCCTCCCACGCGGGAAAACAGCAGCACGAAGCTCGCGACAAGCAGTGCCGACGCAAGCACGATTATCGGTATACGAATAAGGCTCTCGCGTTTTCCCGCGACAATAACTTTCATGGCAACCCACCCTTTCTGCTAATATGTATGTCCGAGTCAGGCGATATATTCACTTGACGAAAATTTCATGCTATACTATAATGTGTGTATGGATTTGGTTCGCGAATAACGCGTCGTTTGGCGCTTTGGAGGTATTTTTATGTGTGGCATTGTGGGTTATGTCGGCTCGCGTCCGGTCACTCCGATACTGCTCGATGGGCTTAGCAAGCTCGAGTATCGCGGCTACGACTCGGCGGGCGTGGCGGTCTGGAACGGCGACCGCATAGAGGTCGAGAAGGCAAAGGGTCGGCTCAGCGTGCTCAGCGAAAACACCGGCGGCGGCGCACATCCGGTCGGCTGCATCGGCATCGGACATACGCGCTGGGCGACGCACGGCAAGCCGTCGGACATAAACTCGCATCCGCAGACGAGCGGCACCGGCCGCACGGCGGTCGTCCACAACGGCATAATCGAGAACTTCTACGAGCTCCGCCAGTATCTCATCTCGCAGGGCGTCGAGTTTGTCAGCGACACCGACACCGAGGTGGTCGCGCAGCTGTTCGAGCACTACTACAACGGCGATCTGCTCGGCACCGCGACCCGCGTCGTGGGTATGCTGGAGGGCAGCTACGCGCTCGGGATACTCAACGCCGACCATCCGGACACGATGATCGCGCTTCGCCGCGACGCTCCCCTGCTCGTCGGTGTCGGCGAAGGCGAAAACTTTATCGCAAGCGACGTCGCGGCGATACTCAAATACACCCGCGACGTATACTACATAGACGACAAGGAGATCGCGTTCGTCCGCCGAGGCGGCGTCGAGGTCTACGACCAGTACGGACGCAGGGTGGACAAGGAACTGCGTCACGTCGACTGGGACGTCCAGGCTGCCGAGAAGGGCGGCTACGAGCACTTCTTCCTCAAGGAGATAATGGAGCAGCCGGAAGCCGTGCGCGCGACCGTCTCGCCGCGCATCAAAAACGGTCGGGTCGAGCTTGACATACCGCTCTCCGACGAGGATATCCGCAAATTCGACAAGATATACATTGCGGCGTGCGGCTCGGCATACTATGTCGGCGTAGCGGCGAGCTATCTGCTTGAGGAGCTGCTGCGCGTACCCACCATTGTGCAGCTCGCAAGCGAGTTCCGCTACCAAAATCCGATAGTGGACGAAAAGACGCTGGTCATAATCATTAGCCAGTCGGGCGAGACGGCGGACAGCCGCGCCGCGCTCATCGAGGCCAAGTCCCACGGCGCCACGACGCTCGCGGTGGTCAACGTGGTCGGAAGCTCGATCGCGCGCGACGCGGACATGAGCCTCTACACCTGGGCTGGCCCGGAGATATCGGTCGCGACGACCAAGGCGTATTCGACGCAGCTCGCGGCGCTCTATCTGCTCGCGATAAAGATGGCGGACGCGCGCAGCTCGATAACCGCCGAGCGCTACGCCGAGCTGGTGCGCTCGGTCGAGGCGCTGCCGTCGCTTATCGAAAAGGCGCTCGGGCTGAAAGAGCAGGTGCAGCAGCTCGCGGCGCAGTGGTTCTCCGCGGAGCACGTCTTTTTCATCGGACGCAACACCGACTATGCCATCACGCTGGAGGGCGCGCTCAAGCTGAAGGAGCTGTCCTACACGATGAGCGAGGCATACGCCGGCGGCGAGCTGAAGCATGGGCCGATATCGCTCATAGAGGACGGCACGCCGGTGATGGCGGTAATGACCGGCGCGCGGCTGTTTGACAAGACGCTGTCGAACGTCAAGGAGGTGCTCGCCCGCGGCGCGTCGGTGGCGGCGATAGTCAGCGAGAGCGCGCGGGACATATCGTCCGAGGCGGAATGTATCCTTCGCGTGCCCGACTGCGAGCCGCTGTTCTCGGCAAGCCTCAGCGTCATACCGCTGCAGTTCCTCGCCTACTATATCGCGTCGCTCAAGGGCTGCGACATCGACAAGCCGCGCAACCTCGCAAAGAGCGTCACGGTGGAGTGATTTGAACAGCAAAAAACGGAGGGGTCAAACCCCTCCGTTTTTATTGCGCTTTTTGCTGTCTTACTGCTCGGCGGTCATGTCGCTGCCGAGATACTTCACGCTGAGCGCCGCGAGCGTGCCGTCCTCACGCAGGTCTGCAAGCGCCTGATTGACGGCGGCGAGCATCTCGGTCTCGCCCTTGCGCACCGGGATGTAGTAGCCGTCGGTGCTGATGGCGCAGGCTATCTTTATCGGAGCGTCCGGATTTGCGCGGAGATAGTCGTTAAACGCGGTCTCGTCGTTGACCGTCGCGTCGATGCGTCCCTGGATGAGCAGCTCCATCGTCTGGTTGAGGTCATCCACGCCGGTGACGTTCGCACCGTAGCTCTCCGCCATCTGCGCATAGGTGGACGAGATGGTGTTCGCGGTGGACATGCCGTTCAGATCCTCCGGCTTGGTGATGCGGTCGTCGTCGTTGCGGACCACGACCACGGTGTCGAGGAACACATAGCCGTCCGAGAAGTCATAGGTCTGGGCGCGCTCCTCGGTGTAGCCGACGCCGTTTATGACGAGGTCATAGCGACCGGCGTCCAGTCCGCCGAACAGTCCGTCCCACTCCGCCTCGACATACTCGACCTCAACGCCGAGCTTGTTTGCGATAAGTCCGCCAAGCTCAACGTCGAAACCGACCAGCTTGTCGTTCTCATCGTGATAGGTCCACGGCGCCCAGGTGCCTTCCGACGCGACGATGAGCTTGCCGTTTGCCTTGACCGTGTCAAGCTGGTTCTTCGTCTCGCCATCCTTTTCGCCGTTCGAGCAGGCGACGAGCGCGAAGCACATCACAAGCGCCAAAACAAGTGCAATTACCTTCTTCATAACTAAATTACTCCTTTCCCTCTTGGGGTTGTTCGGTTACGCTCGAATTTTCCTCATCCCGCTCAAGGATGGTGCGCAGAAACTCGCGTGTGCGCTCTCCGTGCGGGTTTGAGAAAAACTCTGCGGAACTTCCTTCTTCCAAAACCACGCCGCCGTCCATGAAAATGACCTTGGACGAGACGTTTTTGGCAAATCCCATCTCGTGCGTGACCACGAGCATCGTCATACCCTCGTCGGCGAGATTCCGCATTACGGCAAGCACCTCTCCGATGAGTTCGGGGTCGAGCGCGCTTGTCGGCTCGTCGAAGAAGATTATCTCCGGATCGGTCGCAAGCGCGCGGGCAATCGCGACGCGCTGCTGCTGTCCTCCGCTCAGCTCGTGCGGATAGCTGTCCGCCTTGTCCGCCATGCCGACACGTCGCAGCGCCTCTATCGCCTTGTCGCGCGCCGCCGACTTGGACACCTTCCGCGCAACGACAAGTCCTTCGGTCACGTTCTGAAGCACCGTCTTGTTGCGGAAGAGATTGTAGCTCTGAAACACGAACGCCGTCTTGCGGCGTATCGCCGCTATCTGCTTCTTTGTGATATTCGCGAGGTCGAATGTCTCGCCGTCGAATATCAGCGTTCCGCTGTCCGCGCGCTCAAGGAAGTTTATGCAGCGCAGCAGCGTCGTCTTTCCCGAGCCGGAAGGCCCGAGTATCGCCGCGACGTCGCCCTTTTCCACGCCGACCGACACGCCTTTGAGCACGTCGTTCTCGCCAAACGATTTTTTAACGTCCAACGCCTCAAGCATCATGCGCCTCGCCTCCTTTTCATCAATATCCCTTGTTCAGCTTCTTCTCTATCGCGTGCTGAATGAAGGTGAGCACGGTCGTGAACATCAGATAGACGAGCGCCACCTCTATGTATAGCGCCAGGTACTGGAAGTTGCGCGACGCGATGCGCTTGGTCTCCATGAACATCTCGGTCACCGTTATCGTCGACGCGAGCGAAGTCTCCTTGAGAAGCGAGATAAACGAGTTTGAAAGCGACGGGAACGCCACTCTGAACGCCTGCGGCAGAACGATGCGGCGCATTATCTGCCAGTAGGTCATGCCAACGCAGTAGCCCGCCTCTATCTGCCCCTTAGGCACCGACTCGAGCGCGCCTCGCATCGTCTCCGCCATGTACGCGCCTTCGCACAGCGAGAAAACTATGACCGCAGCTGTGAACGGCTCGAGCTTTATGCCTATGTTCGGCAGTCCGTAGAACACTATGAACAGCTGGACAAGCACCGGTGTTCCGCGCATTATCCATATGTAGAACCGCGCGAACTTGCGCAGCACGGTGAACAGCCCCCGCGTGAACGGACGATAGCCGCTTATGTCCGCAAACTGCGGCAGAGCGAGCAGTATCGCGATCGCCAGCGCCAGAAAGAAGGATACCACCGTCAGCGGTATCGTGATGAGCAGTCCGGGTATCAGTATATTCGGAAACGCGTCGCCCATTACCTTCCAGACGTTTGTCGAACCCGCCTGTGTCACCGCCGGCGCCGCCTCCGCAATTATCGGCAGAAACTGCAAAGCCCATGCCCCCTTTTTCCACTTTGCGAATAAAAGTATATCGCGTGTTGGATGAAATTGCAAATACCTACTTTGAATTGAATTTATGCCTTGCAGGCATAGAAACGACAAAAGGCGGCTCGGCGAGGATAAGTTCCCCTCTGCCGAACCGCCTTTCTCTCCTCTTTTACGGATGGGACACGATGTTCGAGCCGTACCCGCTCGCCTCCAGCCATCCCTCTTTCGACGCGAGCAGCGCGCGGATGCCTGGGTATCCGTCGAGCAGCCCCATGCCGTCGAGCTGCTTTACGACCGCGACGAGGTCGTTATAGGTCACCGCGACATAGTCGTCGCGTATCATCTCACCCGAGCCGCTGACGCCGTACCACAGGTCGCCGTTTCCGCGTATCCATATCGAATAGCTTCTCTCCACCTCG